>NZ_JABXKO010000109.1:0-41441 GCF_017114965.1 Nostoc sp. JL31 | reverse complement strand
GTTACGCCCTGCTCTTCATTAGGTCATTTTTCTAGGCTCTGTTTCATCATAGGAACTCCCTGTTAGCGCCAGTGTCAACCCGCAACGGTCGTCTGATTGCGCCCTGTTCCCAGCTTCACTCTACAAGAACCGAGCTTGTTCGGTGTGGGCAGATAAGGAGTCAATTCTGAGTCTGAATGGTAGGGCTTTCACCTACATCTGACCGAGAGTTCAGCCTTTAGTGACAGTAATCTGCTGTCGGGCTGGCTTAGTTATGTACGGACTGGATACCGAGATTCACTAAGCAACGAATCGCACTATATCTCCAGATGCGATCGCATCTAATTTATCAGCATCAAGGATCGTAATCGTCCCACCCCGGCGATAAGCAATTACTGGTTTGAGACTTTTAATTAATCGCACACATTCTTCGTAAGTAATGCCGCTACTTCGAGCCATCCGATAATAAGATAATTTGACTTTTAAACATTCGCCTTGTGAACTAGATTCAGTTCCCGATTCAGCAGCAAAATATTGAATTAATCTCGCAAGGCGAACAATCGCTCTTTCAGAAACTAATCCGTGGACTGTTTCATGTAATTGCTGAATCCGACTGTTAAAAACCATCAGCATTCGTAAGGCGATTTCGGGATTTCCCCCAATAGCTTTTAATAAAGCATCTCGCTTTACAGTGAGGATTTCACAATCAGATTCAGCAGTGACAGTTGCCGGAGAAATTCCATTTCCCAACAAAGCAGGAGCCGCAAAAATTTCCCCAGCAGCTAAGGCACGGAGAATTGTTTCTTTCCCCGTTGTTGCTGTTTTGGTAACTTGAATCGATCCACTGACAACAGCATAGAGTTTTGCTGGTAAGCGATCGCCTTCATGGAGAATAATCTCTCCTTGGCGATGGCGTTGCACCTGAGTGTAAGGTTGCAAACCGATCTTCTCTGCTGTTTCTAAACCTGCAAACACGATAATTTGCGAAAGTTGTTCCAGGGATGCCTGCATGATTAACCCGATATTGCCCAGGCTGGACGATGATGAATCCAAGGGTTAGCCGCTTCTAATTGTGCTGCTAGGCTGATGATTGTAGCTTCAGCAGCAGGTTTACCAATTAGCTGCACACTGATGGGTAAACCCTTACTATCAAAGCCTACAGGAATGGCGATCGCAGGTTGTCCAGTTGCATTCGCGGGCGGACAAGGGGCAACCCACTCAATAATATTTTGGAATGTATCTTCTGGACTCAGCGAAGCCCATTCCCCAACGCGGATAGGTGAATGTAGATAAACTGGCAATACCAGCACATCCACAGTATCGAAAAACGCCACAATCTGCCGTGCCACTATCTGCATTTGGGAAACTGCTTGCAGGTATTCTCCAACGGAACCTGTGCGTGCAAATAGCCAGCGATTCAATGGCTGCAAAGCTTCAACAGGAAGTCCCGCCGCCGCTACTCCAGCTTGCCAAACGATTTGAAATGGTTCAACTAAACCACTAAAATCTGGGGATTTTTGTTCAACGTGGTGGCCGAGTTGTTCTAACAGCTGGACTGTTTGGCGGACACCTTGCTGACAGTTGGCGTCAGCTTCTCCCAAAGGAGAAATACTAGTGTCAAAGGCAATTCGCAAAGCACCGAGTTTTGTCTGAGTGGCGGCGAGAAATGATGGTTCGGGATCTGGCAACCAGTAAGGATCGCCTGTCATGTAACCAGATATGGCATCCAAAAGGGCAGCAGCATCAGCAACAGTGCGGGCGATCGGCCCGTTGACGGCAATTCCAGCGAGGCGTTCGCCTACGGGTGCTTTACTCACTCTGCCTCTAGATGGTTTAATTCCCACCAAACCACAACAAGCCGCAGGCCCCCGAATCGAACCACCGCCATCAGAACCTTGAGCGATCGCACACAATCCCGCTGCTACCGCCGCTGCTGCGCCACCACTGGAACCGCCAGGAGTGTATTCTAAATTCCACGGATTTCTGGCTGGGGGAAAACCCGTAGGTTCACTGTAGGGAAAAGAACCTAATTCGGAAGTGGCTGTTTTACCAAGAATAGTAAATCCAGTTTGCTTAATCTTTGTTACAACACCATCATCATAGTTAGGGGTATTGTTCAGTAACGCCGGGTTTCCATAAGTACAGGTGACACCTGCTACAGCATTGAGGTCTTTAATGGAAATCGGCACGCCAAAAAATGGCGGTAGTTCTGAGGTAGTTGTTAATAATTCTGTTTTGGCTTTGGCATCTGCGATCGCTAATTCTGCCGTCACCGTAAAATAACTTCCTAATTGGGGATTTAATTGCCCAATCCGTTCTAAATATATTTCTACCAACTCTAGTGGTGATATTTCCCGGCGACGAATTAATTGCGCCAACTCTAGTGCTGGGGTAAATGCTAAATCAACTTCATTCATAGGTTAGTGAATGGGTAATTTTGTCTTTCTCTGGGATTTTTAAACTGAAATTGTTACTTTAGCAGGATTTCCGGGAACTATACATTTTATAGCTCCTAAGATTTGTGACTCATTTAGGATGCTCAGATGCAATAGGCGTGGTTGTATTCTTACTCAAGCCATTTTAATTGTTCCGCATAAACTTTCGACAAATCCCCAAGGGGTATTTATGGCTAACCTAGAAATACTTGTTAGTGAATTGCCAACACTAATTCAGAATTTAAGACTGACTATTGGCGATTCTAATCAAATCATGGAACAAATTATCCTAATCAATAATGCTCAGGAACAGCTACGGAATATTAAAAAATTAATCGTTCAAGAATTGAGATTTGATCGGATCAATAATTCTGCGATCGCTACACTTCCTCGATTAATCGCAGGAACTACTTTATTTATACCTAATTTTGGATTAGTAGATCCAGCGCTCGCGGAAAAGTTTGGAAACTCAGAAACTAAAATTTCATTAACTGATTTACAATCAAAAATTGATGATTGGATTGAATGGGGTTATTTTTTGCAAGCAATAGCCGCTGATATTCTCAGTGATAGTCAGTTAGTAAATCAACTAAATTCTGATATTATTAATTTAAGTATATTCAATGAATTTAAAACATTTAATGACAGCTTAAAAATTGATTTAGCCTTGGGTAAAGCTAATATTTTACGAGATAAAATTGAAAGAGCTACAGATTATCAAAAACAACTATTACAGTTACAGAAAAAATTAAATTATATTTTTGAGACTATTAAAAATAGTCGCAGTTTATTAAATATTTTATTAGGTGTCTCAGCTTTTTATGGTAAATCTGGTTTTGCTTTAGAGTGGTTAGATGATGACCACGAATTAATCATATCGAGTGAGGGAAAATTTCAAGAATTGACAGATATTCTCAATGATTGTGATTATTTCCAAGAACAAATTACTGCTTTAATTATTCAGGGTAATACTTTAACTCAACAGGGAGAACAAGCCCTGAAAAAGATTGAACAGGAAAGTAGTAAAGAAGCAATTAGTAACGAGAAATTAGGAATAGTACCAAAGTTTTCAACACCAAAAATAGTACGTTTAGCTTTGATTATCGCTTCAAGTTTATTAATCTTAACTTTTGGTAGTTTGAAAATTAGAGAACAAAGTCTAAGTTTAACTCAAGAAAGAAGTGCGAACGCCAACTTTAAATCTGCTCAAAAACTTGGTATGGAGGCTGCTTCTTTGGTTCAAAAGCCACCGCATCCTCTAAAAGTCTGGCAACAAGCAGAAATCAAATGGTATCAGGCAATAATTTTGTTAGATAGCATTCCTGATAAAACATCAGTTTATGACCGAGCAAAGAAGAAATTAGCTTACTATCAAATTAACTATAAATCTATCAGTCAAAGAGTACTAATTGAAAAGAAAGCTGTAGCAAATTTAGAATCAGCTCATAACCTAGCAACAGAAGCTAATTTATTTGTTCAAAATTCACCTCATTCACAATTAAGTCGTCAGCAAGCACAAGATAAATGGCAACAAGCAATTAATTTATTAGAAGCTATTCCAGAGAGTACGTCTGTCTCTGTACAAGCTAAAGAAATGCTTTCTATTTATAAAACTAACTATGCGGCGACTAATCAGCAATCCTAAATCATTGATGAAAATTAGATAAAATTACTATATAGCAGTTATTGAATAAATAAAGAGGTAAATCGTCCTTTTTCAACGCTTCACCTCTCAACAACAGATAATTACAACTAACAATTACACCTTAGAACGGTCAGTCAAAATCTCATAACCAGTCTCCGTTACCAAAACTGTATGTTCAAACTGAGCCGATAAAGAATTATCCATTGTGACTGCTGTCCAACGGTCAGATAATGTCCGAGTGTGTCTGGAACCTGCATTTAAAATTGGCTCAATTGCCAGCGTCATCCCCGCCCGGAGTTTAACATTTGGCATCTCACGAGTACGATAGTTGAATACTGAAGGTTCTTCATGCAGGTTACGACCGACACCGTGTCCAGTAAACTCCTCAACTATACTAAAGCCGTTAGCTTTCACATGGTCTTCAATTGCTCCAGCTAAGTCAAGGAGGTATACACCAGCCTTTACTTGCTCAATGCCTTTATATAAAGCTTCTTCTGCTACGCGAATTAATTTAGCAGCTTCTTCTGTCACTTCACCGACAGCAATTGAAATGCAAGAATCACCATGAAAGCCTTGGAAATAAGCGCCTGTATCTACTTTTAATACATCTCCGACGCGAATCACTTTCTTGGGACTAGGAATGCCATGTACTGCTTCATTATTAATGCTGGAGCAAATAGAACCTGGAAAACCGTGATATCCTTTAAAACTCGGTGTTGCACCCATTTCGCGGATGCGCTTTTCTGCATAAGCATCCAAATCAGCTGTTGTCATTCCCGGCTTTACTAGCTCGGAAATTTCTTTTAGGACAGTTGCGACAATTGCCGATGATTGCCGCATGATTTCAATTTCACGCGGCGATTTAATTTCAATTCCTCGGCGCTGTTTTTTCGCAGGTGCAGGTTGAGTCGCTTGAGAAAGTAAGTTACTGAAAATGTTCATGGGAAAGTAATAATTACTGGTGGCTCTGATCGCAGAAGTATGAATGCTTTCTCTAGATTAATTGAGAAATAATATCTATAATTTAACACTATGCGAGTTAGTACAGTTTGGTCTAAAATTGTGATGAATTGAGGGTTGAAATTTAAACCCAGAGGGGCGCAAAGTTACGCAGAGAATTTAATCACCTTAAGTAAATGTTGTATTTAGCTCAATTATTTTTAATTTTTGATGGCAATCTCTCCAGTCATACCTGCTTCTGTATGTCCCGGTATTGTACAACGTAAGCCATAAGTACCAGATTTTAGGGGCACAAATACCCATTCGGCTTCAGCATCGGGTTTGAGTTCTAGTTCGTGAATGGCTCCTTTGATTTCTACTTTGCCTGCTTCAACTTTTTGTGTCCAGATGCCATCGGCAAAATCTTTAGCGGTAAAATAGTGCTTCAGTTGGCTGGGATTATTAAGCCGTAGTTGATAGCGTTTACCAACCTCAAATTCCAAATGATTTGGCTCAAACTTGAGTTCGTTAGCTGAATTACCCAAGCTAACCGGAATTTCTGTGGCTGGTTGCTTGAGCAAATCGCCAGATAAATTCGCCGCCATTGCTGGAGTAGCAGCGATGAAATTTAGAGCGAGGAGTAACGTTAATATCACGTAGTTACGCCGTAATATTTGTACCCAAGTAGGAATTGTGAAACTAAGGGATTTAATTACAATTTCGTAAAAACAGTTATAAATTTTCATCACTAATTCTCAAAAGGCAATGCTGATGAGCAGGAAAAATGAATAGGTAGCGGGAAAAACCACTTTACCTATTCTTTATATTATCCATGCCCAGTGCCTTATCTCTACCTAATACTTTTCTCTGCTAACACAGATGGCCCAGCAGTAACGACTACGATTTGATCTGGGTGAAGTAACTCACGAGCCGCTTGATTAACTTGGGCAAGAGTGACTTTCTGGATTTTATCAGTGAAGGAGTGCAATTCTACTTTATCTAGTCCATACACCTCATTCATCAGAATTCTATCTGTTAATTCCTCTGGGTTTGCCAGGGAAACGTTGTAGTTGCTGATGAGGGTGCGTTTAGCTGTTTCTACTTCTAGTGCAGTTACGCCTTGTTGATGGATTTGCTGTAGCATCTGGCGGGTACTAGCGATCGCTTTACTGCTATCTTCAGGACTAGTCTGCATCTCAATCAAAAATGTCCCTACATTCTTCCCAGCCTGGAAGGAGCTATAAATTCCATAACTCAAACCTTGGCGATCGCGCACTTCTGCACCCAGTCTACTAGATAAAGTATCGCCTCCCAAAATCTGGTTCAATACTAAGGCTGAATGAAACCGAGGATCGTAACGGTTAATGCCTGTGTAACCCATATAAGTTACAGCTTGGGCCTTATCTGGTAAAACTGGGTTGACACTGACGATTTTCTCCGGCATTGCCACCGGGGGATATTTTAATGTGGGTGCTTTTCCGCTAACTTCCCAGTCTCCAAACTTATTTTTAATCAGCGATCGCACTTTGTCTAGATCAAAATCTCCCACCAGCGCTAGCACTGTTGTATCTGGACGATAATGTTTAGTTTTGAAATCAATCACATCCTGACGCTGAATCTGCTGTAAACTCTCCTCTGTGGGGAAGGTATGTAAGGGGTGTTTTTTCGGATAAATTGACTGAACGAATACTCTTCTGGCTACTTCTGATGGCTCATCTAATTCCTGTTGCAAATCAGTTAAAGTTTGTTGGCGATGCAGTTCCAACTCTTTGCTAGGAAAGGTACTATTTTTCACAACATCTGCCAATATCTCCAGGAGTATCGGCAAATCATCTGCTAAACTATCACCTTCGATATGCACACCTTCGCGGTAGGTTTGAAAGTCTAGACTTGCCCCTCGTTCTCCTAAGACTTTAGCAATAGTTAAAACATCTTTGCTCTTAGTACCATTTAGCAAATTATCTGCCACAAAAGCAGCCAATCCAGCTTTCTTCTCTGGATCAAATTCCGTCCCAGCTTGAATATAACCGCTCAAGGTAACGGTGGGAGTACTCCGATCGGGTAACAGTAATAACCGCAATCCGTTAGTCAATTTAAATTCCTGAGGTAAGACTTGGGCAATCGCATCTGTAGCCAAATCCACAGGCGGTAAGTACTTCATCACCTCAGAAAAAAGTACAGGTGCGCCAGGAGAGAAATTTTCTGTAGTTTGGGCTGAGTCTGGTTTGTCAGCAACTTCTGTTATCCGCTTCTGGGTTGGTTCAAAAAAGCCTACTGTCCGCGCTTCTTTTGTCAAGTATTTGTTAATGACAGCAACAACATCCGTCGGCTTCACCAAACTAACAGCTGCCAAATAGCGATCTGTGTAGCCATAATCACCAACAGTTGTCTCATCAGTGCCCAATCGCATTGCTTGAGAGGTGATATCACGGTTACTCAAAATTACATCTGCTGCTAATTGAATTTTGGCTCGTTCTACTTCCTCAGATGTCACACCTTTTTCTGCTACATTAGCGATCGCACTACTCAACATTGAGTCAATTTTTTTCAAATCTTGTTTAGCTCCAGCCGTTACCAACACTTCATACCAGCCAGATTCTCGCAAACTGGTGACGGATGCTGTAACTTCACTAGCTAAACCTGATTCCACCAATACCTGATAAAGTCTAGAATTCCGTCCCTCTGTCAAGATGTAATCCATCACATCCAGCGCCGGCACATCCGGTTGATTTGCATCCGGTAACGGATACACAACTTGTAATAGCCGCCCTGCTCCGGGTTCTCGCAATACTATGGGAGACGAGGAGTAAAGACTTTCCCCTCTGCTCCTCTGCTCCTCTGCTCCCCTGCTCCCTGCCGACGCGCTCTGCGAGACGCTGCGCGAACGCGGACTCGCTAACGCTACGCTATCCTGCCTGGGTAATTTGCCAAATACTTCTTTAATTGTTTCAAGAGTATTTGCAGTTTGAAAGTCTCCAACAATCACTAAGACGGCATTATCGGGACTGTAAAAATTGCGGTAATATTTTTCTACCTGCTCAACTTCAAACTTCTCGACATCAGCTTTAGTGCCACCTACTGGCAACCCATAAGCATGATTGGGAAACACCGCTTGCATGACAGCGCGGTTGAGACGATATTCTGGACTATTTTCGTAACCTTGCAACTCCGAAATTACTACCCGCTTTTCACTAGCTAATTGCTCTGGCTCAATCTGGGAATTTCGCATTCTGTCTGCTTCCAGCACCAAGAGCGCTTTCAGCTTATTTCGTTCCACAGTACCGTAATATGCAGTTTGGTCATAGCTGGTGAAAGCATTAGAATCACTACCTAAAGCACTAAACAAACGTCCAAATTGAATTGGACGGTTTTTTGTACCTTTAAACATCATGTGTTCCAACTGGTGGGCAATGCCATTCACACCCGGTTCTTCGTTACGCGAGCCAACCTTGTACCACACCTGCACCGTCACTACTGGCGCAGTATGCACTTCCTTTGTCAGGACAGTTAGACCATTCTCCAGCACTGTCTTGCGGACATTTTCTGTCAGTGTTGAGGGCATTATTCTTTTTGCTAGCAAGGTTGACTGATATTTTTCTTTGTTAGTAGATATAACTGGATGTTGGCTATGAGCAGGTCGATCGCTCAACAAAAAAACAGCTACTAGCCATAAACTTAAAAGTAATAACAGCAAGGGATATTTATAAAATTTGGAATAAAATTTGGACAATCCGTACATGTATTTAGCAGATTTATCTGTAAATTAAGTTACATAATTATTCTTATGAGTGACTACACTTTAATCTGGCAAAAAAATCTGTGACTTCAGTAACAATACAGAAAAACAATATATTAGCAACAAAGGTAATAAAAAAGCTAAATTATGAGATTTTTGCTAAAATCCGAATGAATTCCAGAGGCAAGCCATCAGTATCGGCGATGAAAGCTACTTCGTAAATGCGATCGCCTATTTGCTGTTGTGTCGGTTCTAAAAGCACCTTCAACGGTTCTAATCCTTCAGTTTGGCTCTCGGCAGCTACTAATACACGTTCTTGTAAACTTGTCAACCAGCTAGGTAAATCTGGTGTAATCTCAGTTAAATCGAACGAGAGATGATAGTACCCCACATAATGTTCGTCAGCAAAGGCATCTGGGGCTGGCTTCGGTTCGGGAATTTGGATCAGTTCAATTCTGCCGCCCAATCCTTCCATCCAGCAAGCTAGGGTGTAGCCTGTGGTAAAGCGTTCTGAGATTGTAAACCCTAAAAGTTCGTAAAAAGCGATCGCTCGATGAATATTCGCAGTCCGAATAGAAGCGTGGTGCATATTAATCCTTAGTCTTTAGTCCTTAGTCATTTGTCCTTTGTTATTAACTAATGACAAATGACTAATGACAAATGACCATTACTCAAACAACCTGAAATAAGGGTAGCGTACAGGGACACCAGGCTCTTTTTCCAAGTCAAAATTAATCACTTCCCAACAGTCATCTTCTGAAGTATCGGGGCTAAACTCCACGGGTAAACCGTACAAACGCGCCGCAGTAGCTTCTGGTTGTCCAGAACGCCAAGGCGTGCTGCGTTCTAAATAGCCACTCATCAATTCCTGATAGCGTCGAGCAATAATTACTCGTGTTGCTCGAAAGCCTTGGGTATAGAGCTTATCTAATGCTTCGTGAATTTCAAAGCGAATACCATCAGGATGAGTATGTTGTCTATACCATTCATTATTCCACCTCCGCCAATGACGCCCCGATTGCAAATGGATTAACTCTCCATTTTTAGGATTAGCTTCAAACGCGCCATGACGCGGACACAAATAGGTATCTGTGAGTGTCAGCGCCGGAATAGTCTGGCGACAATGGGGACACTGTATTTCCGGCCCAAACATCGGGTACTGCAAACCTGGATTCATCATGAAGTGCGTACAAACATAATTTTGTCTTCACCAGCACTAGTGGGTTGGATTATACACTTCGGCTCAACCACTTTGGGTTACTTGCTCACTGCTGCATAGACACGGTGTTGCGGCAGGAACATTGTTCACTAGTGTTTTCCTCAGCGTAGAGGCTTGACGCTGTGATATCCTGGTTGTGCAACCAGCCTCAAAGGTTGGAGTTTCTCCAGTGTTCCTGGGTACCATATTCATATTCTATCGTGTCTACCGCTTCTTACTGGACATCTCCTGATTTTTCTCAAGCTGCCTTCATTGCGGACAATGCTGTTGTTATGGGTTCAGTAAATATAGCAACAGGAGTGAGCATTTGGTATGGAGCAGTGGTGAGAGGAGATGTAGAACGGATTGAAATTGGCGAATGCACAAATATTCAGGATGGTGCAATTTTACATGGTGATGCTGGTTTTCCAACAATTTTAGAAGATCATGTTACCGTAGGGCATCGTGCTGTAGTACATTCTGCTTACATTGAGCGTGGAAGTTTGATTGGCATTGGCGCAGTGATTTTAGATGGGGTACGAGTGGGCGCTGGTAGCATTATTGGTGCTGGTGCAGTGGTAACTAAAAATGTACCGCCTTTATCCCTAGTTGTCGGTATTCCAGGTAAAGTGTTTCGCCAAGTAACAGATGTTGAAGCCGCAGAACTGATTGAACACGCTAAACGTTACCAAAAGTTAGCTTTAGTTCATGCTGGTAAGGGTAATGATATTGGTTTTAGCAAGGCTTAGAGAGTGGGGAAGAATCATGGAAGCAGGGGAGCAGGGAGCAGAGGAGAAGTTGCAGTAAGTATTTTCCCCTCTGCCCCCCGCACCCCGCCCCTCTGCCTCTTTTCAATGCCCAATGCCCCAGAAATTAAACATTCTTTACATTTGTATTTGGAAAAATTGCCCACTTCAGCTAAAAATAAAAATGAGAGCTGTTGACAAAACTTTAATTTCTACTTAAGAGAGGGGTTCTAGATATGGATATCGATTTTCGTATAGCGATCGTTTTAGCACCAGTTGTTATTGCCGCTAGCTGGGCAGTGTTCAATATTGGTGCTGCGGCTTTAAGACAAATTCAAGGCTTTTTGGATAGAGAAGCTTAAATTCATTAATCGGGTATGGGGCACGGGGCTTAGTAGTCTTCCTTGTCCCCCTGTCCCCTTTGTCTCCAACTCAGCGGGAAGCTAAAGGTATATCATCCCCAGTCTTTTTTTTTGAATTTTGAATTTTGAATTTTGAATTTTGAATTTTGAATTGATTTCTCCCTACTCCCATTCCTTGGATATCGATTCTGTAATACAACCCCTGCAACGCTTTGGTGTCCATTTGGGACTCGATCGCATTGTCAATCTATTGGCAAATCTCGGCAATCCCCATCACCAAGTTCCGGTAATTCATGTTGCTGGCACTAATGGCAAAGGTTCAGTCTGTGCCTATCTTTCCTCGGTACTCACTGAGGCTGGTTATCGTACAGGACGCTACACTTCGCCCCATTTAGTTGATTGGACGGAACGCATTTGTCTGAATGAACAGCCAATTTCCTCTGAGGAATTGAGTCAATTATTAGAAAAAGTCCAAGCGGTTATTCGTCCTAATGACGAATCGGCAACTCAGTTTGAAGTAATTACGGCGGCCGCTTGGTTATATTTTGCCCAGCAGCAAGTTGATGTAGCTGTGGTAGAAGTCGGACTAGGAGGGCGCTTAGATGCAACCAATATCTGCTTGGAACCTTTAGTTACGCTCATTACTTCCATTAGCCGCGAACACTGGCAGCAACTTGGCCCTACCCTTGCTGATATTGCTAGAGAAAAAGCAGGTATTCTCAAAACTGGATGTCCCGTTGTGGTTGGGCCATTACCACCAGAGGCAGACAAAGTGGTGCGATCGCGTGCCTTAGAATTACAATGCCCAATTTTTACACCTCAACCTGCCCGTCAAATCGCTACAGGATGGGCAGAGTATGAAACAATTCAAAATTCAAAATTCAAAATTCAAAATTTAAAATTAATTAAATACCCTTTGCCGTTAGCGGGACAAATTCAGTTAACTAATTCAGCTTTGGCTTTAGCTGCTTTAGAAATTCTCCAACAACAGGGTTGGCAGATTTCAGAAGAAGCCATAACTAACGGTATGGCCAAAACTAAATGGCCGGGGCGAATGCAATGGACTACTTGGAACAACCATAAATTATTACTTGATGGCGCTCATAATACCGCCGCCGCCCAAGTTCTCCGCCAGTATGTTGATAGCTTAGACGCAGTTAACCACAAGCCTGTCAATTGGGTTATGGGAATGTTTGCCGATAAGGATCATACTGATATTTTTACCGCCTTACTGCGACCAGGCGATCGCCTTTATTTAGTACCAATACCAGTAGAACCTTGGGCCGGTAGAACTTCCGCTAATCTAGACTACTTATCAAACCTAGCTTACAGCCTCTGTGCCGAATTAAGCGATCGCCAAATCCATCCAGATTTATTCACTGCACTAGCAGCCGCAATCTCAACCGCTACCACAGACGATTTAATCGTTTTGTGTGGTTCCCTTTATTTAGTAGGTGACTTTTTAGCAACCACCAATATAATTCGTAAATCATAATTACGAATTACGAATTACGAATTACGAATTTACCTCTGATTCCACTCTTGCGCCGCATCTTCAACAGCTTTATCTACAGTCTTCTCGCCTAACATTGCTGCTTGCAAGTTCTCGTAAACTGCCTTTTGCAGTTTATTAAAATCCTTCAAGGTAGGGGTCAATATTTCTGCCTTTGGCAGTTCTTGAGCACTCATAACTCGTGCTTTTTCTATTGTTGAAGCATTAGCTGGAACATCTTTAAAGTAAGTATTAGACAATGCTTTGATTGTAGAAGGTAGGACATTTGCAGCTTTCGCAAAAGCTAACTGATTTTCGTCATTGGTGACAAATAAAGCAAACTTCACAGCGCCATCTGGTTGTTTGCTATCGCGGGGAATAACTATGTTCATCACCGCGACATTTTTCTTACCTGTGTCACCAGTGAGTTGAGGTGCTATTTCTGAAGCTTGAGCAATTTTTGGGGCATTATTTGCGATCGTTTTCAGAAACTCTGGTCCAGAAGCTAGAAACGCAGTTTCTCCAGATTGGTATAAATCGATCGCGTGGCGATGTCCTTGGGTTAAAGCCTCTTTAGGAAGCAACCCTTTTTTATACAAGTCTACCCAATATTGAAACGCGGCTTTTCCTTGTGCTGAATTAAACGCCGCTTTACCCTCAGCATCTATTAAGGTGACTCCCATTTGCACGAAAGATTCCAGCACTTCACCAGAATCTTGCGGTACGAAAGTCACAAAAAAGGCATATTTACCCGTCTTGTCTTTAATTTGTTGCGCGGCTTGTGCCAATTCTGCGTAGGTTGCAGGGACTTTATTGATACCTGCCTGTTTTAATAAATCAGTGTTATAAATGGTTAACCGTGTGGTGAGATACCAGGGAATCCCAAAACTCTTACCATTAAGCGTGCTTGCTTTCCAGATATTTGGCAGATAGGAGGAACGTACATCATTTGGGACTTTCGCATCTAAATCTAACCAGGCATTTCGTCCGGCAAGTTGGGAAGCAAAACCCGGATTTAAGTTGACTACATCAGGTGGCGTTTTTGCGGAGACAGCTGTTAATATTTTGTTCTCCATTGCTGCCCAAGGTACATCAACCCAGTTAATCTTTATACCTGGATTTTGCGATTCAAAATTCGCAATTAGGCTTTTGAAGTAGTCGGTAAATTGAGGTTGGAGTTGCATTGTCCAAAACTCAACAGTTCCCACTCCTGAAGTAGCTTGTTTTGTACTTGTATTAACATTACCTGTGCTGCAACTTACAATCCAACTGGTTAATAAGCCAAGCAGTACCAAAGCAACAAGTTGTTTAAATTTTCGCAATTGAATCATTTTCCCAGTATTTTTACGCTTGATCAGTGTGAAAAGCTTAGACAGAATTGTTGAGACTATAGGTTAAATAAATTACCCGTAAAGACGTAATATATAACGCCTTTACTGCAACAAATTTAAATTTTCAATTTAGCAGTCCAGCGGGCACAACTGTGGTAAAAAGCTTCAATAGTCTGTTTGGCAAATCGAAAAAAGGGGTAGGCATTGAACTTGCTCCCGAACGGGTGAATGTTGTTCAGCTACGCAAGCAGGGTCAAGGCTTGAAACTAGAAATCTATACATCGGTAGCAGTTCCACAAGGGATAGTTATCGATGGTCAAATCAGCGACCCTCCAGCAATGGCGCAATTAATCCAGCAAGCGCTAGCTGAAAGCAAAATCAAAACTTCTCATGTTGCTACTGGTGTACCAGGACGAGATTCTATCGTTCGGATTATACCAGTGCCAGCAGAGTTAGATGATAAAGAACTGCGAGAAATGGTGCTGAACCATGAAGCAGGTTTGTATTTACCTTATCCTCGTGAAGAGGCTGATGTAGATTATCAGAAACTTGGGTATTTTGTAGATGAAGATGGCATTGAAAAAGTACATGTACTCCTAGTTGCCACCCGCAAGGAGATCACGGATACCTATATAAGTACATTCGAGCAGGCAGGATTACAAATTGATGTTTTAGAAATTAACAGTTTTGCTCTGATTCGGACTATTCGCGAACAACTGCGACAATTTGGACCGCAAGAAGCAGCAGTACTAGTTGATATCGAGTTCGACAGTACAGAAATCGCCATCATCGTTAACGGAGTGCCGCAATTTTCGCGCACAGTCCCAATCGGGACTTATCAAATGCAAACTGCCTTAGCAAGGGCAATGAGCTTACCTACATCACGAGATATGGAACTGTTACACGGAATGGTTATTCCTGCAACTCCCATAGACGGCGGAAAAACTGGCGTTACCGAACTCGATCCTGGTATGGCTGCCATCTTGAGAGTCTTGGGAGAACTGACGGATGAACTGCGCCGTTCCATCGATTTTTACCTGAATCAAAGTGAAAATTTGGAGGTAGCGCAGATTTTATTAGCTGGGCCAGGAGGTGGACTTCAACAGCTAGACGAATTTTTTACCCAACGATTGAGCTTGCCAACTACCCAAATAGATCCAATCGGGTCTTTATCTTTGGAAGTGGACACTGATAAATATCCACAGGTACAACGCTCTGGCTTGGCGATCGTACTCGGTCTGGGAATGCGGGAGGTGTAATAAAATGTATAGCCTAGATGTTAACTTTCTTAAAGACCGTCCAGCATACCAGAAAAAGCCAGAGAGACAAGGAGGAATAGCCCTAAAATTTCCCACGGGGGATTTGACACTACTGTATGTGGGAGTTGCAGTAGGTATAGGTCTTCCAGCTTTATTGGGAACTGCTTGGTGGTTGCTGCAAGGAAAGATTGTTGAATTAGATGGTCAGATTGCACAACTAGACCAAGAAAGCAAGAGGTTAGATACAGAAATAGGAAATATTAACAAAATCAAAGCCGAGACAAACGCAATTAAAGGGGAAACCCAAGCTTTAGTAACTGTATTTGACCAGATTCGTCCTTGGTCAGCAATGCTGCAAGATTTGCGCGATCGCATTCCAAGCGCAGTACAAATCGAGAACATCAAGCAAATCCCACCTATTGCGGTAGCGGCAGGTCAGCCACCAAATAATCCCGCAGGGGGATTAGAAATTAACGGATTGGCTCGTTCTTTTAATGATGTCAATGATTTCTTATTGAGTTTACAACAGTCTCAGTTTTTAAAGCCCACAGAAACCAGAATTCTCACAGCAACGTTAGTAGATGCTCCCTTAACACCAAGTGCGAGTCAATCTTCTACTGATGTAATAATTAAGCCACCTCAAGTAGTTAAATACACTATTCAATCGAGCATGAACGACGTTCCAGCGTCGGAATTAATTCG
The DNA here is from genome assembly GCF_017114965.1 of Nostoc sp. JL31. Lineage (NCBI taxonomy): Bacteria > Bacillati > Cyanobacteriota > Cyanophyceae > Nostocales > Nostocaceae > Nostoc > Nostoc sp. JL31. The sequence continues at coordinate 25,617 of NZ_JABXKO010000109.1, read as the reverse complement.
AGAGTTAGAAAAAAAAGGCACAGTGGGGTTAGTAACTCGAATTCGTAATATGCAACAAACAGGAGTCATTTCAAAATGACGCTGAGTGATGATTTAAATTTTGCCGAACAAGGTGGAGAATTCGATCAGGCTACGTCAGCCGCACCTGTAGTATTTGGTATTGCCTTCACACCAAAAATTATTGGGATCTTGGTGGGGGTAATTGGTTTAGCGGGAGCAGGTTATATATTGTTAAACCTGCTGATGCCAGCTTGGGAAAGCTATCAGCAGCAGCAAGCCAAAAGCACTGAACTGCAAGGGCAAATTGAGCAAAAAAAAGCCAATATCAAACAGATTGACAAAGTTAAAGACGAACTAGCACAGGCAAAGCAGCAAAAAGTTCAGGTTTTAAGTTTATTTGCTAACGAAAAAACCTTAGATACATTACTGTTGGATTTGAACCGCTTAATTGAGTCTGGCAATAGTGCAACTTCTATTAATGCAGTAAGAGCCAAACTGAAGAGATATGTGCCAATTTCCCAAAAACCAGAACCGATTACCGATGGAAGTCTAGGACTAGGGGTTAACGGCAAGTTGCAACGCAGTACTATCAGCGCTGAGATTACAGCAACTTATGAACAAACACAATCGATAATTCGTAACATTGAGCGGTTACAGCCTTTGTTAATAGTTAAAGATTATCAAGCAACTTTGGCTCCAGCAGAGTCAAGATCCCCATTAGATAAAACGCCGATGCAGGTAGGGCCAGCAGCGATTAATACATCATTCCAGTTACAGGTATTGATGCCACTTAGTCCAGAAGAAATAGCCGCAGCAGCAGCTACAGCTGCCCCGAAAAAGTAGTCAAATTAGAGCTAGGACGAATAGAATTGGCGGCTACACAAGCGTAGACAAACCTTCCCGCAGACTAAGGAAATAATTGAGGGTTTTGAAACTCACGTTCGCCGTTGGCGTTCTTGCAGGGTAGGTGGGTAAAGTCTCATGTAGTCAAAGCGCAGTCTTCTCCTACAGGAAGAGCTAGCGCCAGTGGGGTTTCCCCATAAGCAATTGGCGTGCGGTTTCTAACCGCCTAATCAAAATTGTATGTAAACAGGGTTTTATAAGGTGAGGAATGAACTGTGAAACAGCTTCACGGTAATAGTTTTATTTTAGGTACTGCCGCTTTTGTATTTTTGGCGGCTCAACCAGTTTGGGCACAAATTAGTCAAGTTACTGATGTCAAGTTAAATCCCGTTAATGGTGGAATTAGCGTTGCTTTGAAAACTTCTTCTGGGTCGCGCCCTCAAGTTTTCACTACAAAAAGAGGCAAGGCTTTAGTCGCTGATGTTATCAACACTCAATTACGATTACCACAAGGTAATAGTTTTCGTCAAGATAACCCAGCACCAGGAATTGCCTCTGTTGAGGTTAGTCAGCTTGATGCTAATAGTGTTCGGGTGACAGTAACTGGCAGCAACGATGCCCCTGGCAGTCAACCTGTGATGCGATCGCCAAATGGAATTACACTCAGCTTTAGCCCTTCAACAGGCACTACAGCATCAGTGCCAACGCCAACAGCGCCAACAGCCCCAATATCCACAGCACCACCCGTTACTACTCCAGCCCAACCTGGTCAAAATTCAGGTGTTCTCGTTCCTAACCCGGAAGTCACCATTGACGGACAACCTGCACAAGCTGCTGGGCCAGGTCAACCTCTGAGTCAGGCTCCACCGTTCTTACCTAGAGCCGTCGCCCCACCAGTGGGAGATATTGCTATTTCCGCTACCGATGCTTCTCCTAGCACCGTTGACTTAGCAACTCAGGAACGTGTACCTCGTTTAGTACTCAGAGATGCCCCAGTACGTGAGGTTTTGTCATTGCTTGCTCGTGCTGCTGGTTTGAACTTAGCTTACGTCGGAGGTGAGCAAGGTGGTGGAGGTCAGCCAGGTGGCGGTGCTAATGCACCAGCAGTTTCTCAAACAATCTCGCTAGATATAGAAAATGAGCCAGTGCAAGATGTATTTAACTACGTTTTGCGCCTGAGTGGTTTAGAAGCTAACCGTAGTGGTCGTACAGTTTTTGTCGGGGCTAAATTACCTAATGCAACGCGTGATATGGTTATGCGTAGTATGCGACTAAATCAGGTAACGGTGGGAACCGCATTAAATTTTTTGGTTGGCTTAGGAGCAGAAAGTGCCGTCAGCCGCGAACGACAAGTTACCAGTGTTAGTGCCGTAGCCGTGGGTAATACGGCTGCTCCCATCACCCAAACTCAAACGACCACGGAAACCAGACTAGAAACCCAGCGCGCTAGTTTTCAAGACTCTAGTCCATTACTAAGAGGTTTACAGGCATTAGGAGACGAGCGCACCAATTCCCTGACCTTAATTGGTCCTCCTAGACTCATTGAGATTGCGATGGCTCAACTAACTCAGCTTGATATCCGCCGTCGTCAGGTGGTAGTAAATGTCAAGATTATTGATGTCAACCTCTCGAATATTCAGGACTACAACACTAGCTTTTCTTTTGGGGTTGGTAACAACTACTTTAGCAATGATGGTGGTGTCGCCTCTCTGAATTTTGGCGGTGCTAGACCAGCGACTAGTGATGAATCAAGAAATAGCTTGACTAGTACACCGATCATCAATAATGTTGCTAGCACTATTGCATCACCATATCGGTTTACCAAAAGTCTTCTCGCTAGTTTGAAAGCTCAGGTTACAAATGGCAATGCCAAAATTTTGACCGACCCAACCTTAATTGTGCAAGAAGGTCAACAGGCTCTGGTGAATCTGACTCAAGAAGTAGTGGGAAATATAACCCTGGAAACAACGGATACTTCTGGTGGTTCTAGGACAGAAAGAACAATTGAGAAACAAAAAGTTGGCTTAACCTTGAGTGTAAAAATTGAGCGGATTGACGATAATGGGTTCGTTTCTTTATCGGTTGCCCCTACTGTCAGCGCTCCTTCCGCATCACAAGATACAGGAAATGGACAAATTGTTTTAGTGTCTGAGCGCTCTCTTACTTCTGGCTTAATTCGCTTACGGGATGGTCAGACACTGATTCTAAGTGGTATAATTCAAGACCAAGATCGGACGGCTGTCTCCAAAATTCCTATCTTAGGCGATCTTCCACTGATTGGTTCGCTATTTAGAAGTACAAACAGACAGAACCAGCGTCAAGAGGTAATTGTGTTGCTCACACCTCAGATTATGGACGACTCTGAGAACTCCTCCTACGGCTATAATTATGCCCCTAGCCCTGAAGTGCGGCAAATCCTTGAGCGTCGTGGGTTGAAGAGTCCTGGTAGGTAATTAAAGATAATCAGTAGGTGAATCACCTCTGCTAAAGGCTCAGATCCCCAACTTCTTAAAGAAGTTGGGGATCTTCTTTTTTACGAGTAGGTTTAAGCTTAAATGTCATTCTACAATAAAAATACCCAATCACAATAGAAGTAGCAGTAGTGGGTAAATACTAATGAGTTCAGAACAAGAGTTATTAACAAAGTGGCGTTCTCTTCCACAAGAAAAACAAGAGGAAATTTTAGATTTTGTTGAATTTCTTGGTTTGAAAAACTCTGCAAATAAAGTCCCATTGGGAGAACGTTTGCAGCAAATTCGCACTAGGATTGTTGCTTCTGGTAAACATTTATTAGATGAAGATGAAATCGAAAAAGAACTCGCCAGTCGCAGAGGTGGGCTACAGGGTAGAGAAGAATGAAAATAACTTATATTGATTCAGGGGTATTAATCAGCGCAACAGATGGTGTTGGTAGAATTGCCGATAAAGCCCTTGAAATATTAGGAGATTCCCAACGGGAATTTGCTTGTAGTGAGTTTGTAAAATTCGAGGTAAGTCCAAAAGCGGTTTTTAACAAGCAAACCGAAGAAGCTCAATTCTATGAAGAGTTTTTTAGTGATGTTACCTACTGGGCGAGTGATTTGACTCATATTGTTGAGGAGGCTTACCAAATTGCTTCTCAGTATGGTTTAGCAGCTAGGGACGCGCTTCATGTAGCTGCGGCGTTGTCAGTTGGTGCAGAGGAATTAGTCACAACCGAGAAAAGAACAAAGCCCATGCATCGAGTAACTAGTATTAATGTAGTTTCTATTTTTGATTGAATTACTATTTCTTAGAGGTTGTTTGAAAAGTCTAATTTATTACTCACCGGGCGACTAGAAGTCGCGGCTATACAGACAAAACCTGCCTCCGCAGGTTAAGAACCCTTGATTTTGTATTAGTCCACCTCCGTGGACTAAGTTTTGTGTAGTAGCGAATTCTATTCTCCCCATACTTTTCAAACATTCTCTTAATAGTAATATTAAGGGATACAGTACTGGAAAAGGTTTGTTGCAAAGAATTGAATTATGGTGGCAATAAAAACATCCGCAGAAAATAGGGTTTTACTGCAAAACATCAGCTGGCAGACATTTAAAACCATGCTGGCTGAAATGGGTTCAGAGCATAATTCCCGATTTGCTTATGACAATGGGACGATAGAAATTATGACCCCACAAATGCCACACGAGAACTCAAACCGTGTAATTGAAGGTTTTGTTGTTGTCCTGTGCGAAGAGTTGGGCTGGGAAATTAGACGCGCTGGTTCATTAACTTTAACGCGAGATGATTTAGAGAAGGGAGCCGAGCCAGATAGTAGCTACTATATTCAAAATGAAGCCCTAGTTCGAGATAAAGAAAATATTGACCTCGCCACCGACCTACCCCCTGATCTGGTGCTGGAAGTCGAATATTCCAGGTCTGCAATAGACAAGCTGAGGCTTTATGCTGCAATGGGAGTTCCCGAATTTTGGCGTTATAACGGCAGTGTGTTGAGAGTTTACACGCTTGCAGGTGGACAATATTCAGAAGTTAAAACCAGCCCTACTTTTGCGTCTGTGTCGGTGAAGGAGATTCCTCGGTTTATTCAAGAAGCTAAAAAGAATGGGGAAATTTCTACTACCCGTGCTTTTCGGGCTTGGGTGCAACAAAAAATTTCTGCTAGGGATTGACTCACTCGGCATGAATGCGCGGATATTCAACAGCCACATACTCAGGGGCTTTCAGCATTTATTCTTACAAGGGTTTGTTGAGTGCCTGTGTTCGTCATCATACTAGGTCGAAGCAAGCTACGCGTAACGTCTTGCAGAGGAGAAGTTGTCGCAGCGTAGTTTACCGCCGTAGGCATCGCTACCACAAATGTTAAGAAAGATGTGACTAATGGATAGCCTTGGAGGGGAGAAGCTTTAATTTTTACCCTTTCCCCACTAAAAAAGCTTGCTAGGGGGTTAATTTTTACGTTGGATTTTCCAGATGAAATGAAAAGTGAGCAAAATCCCCGAATTTTTAGAGAAATCGGGAATCTGAGCCTTCAATTTCCATAAAAATTGATTAATCTCAGCAATAACTCTTTAACATCGGTAATGAATGCCAACAAACATTAACCATCTCTCCCCTGTTTTCTTGGCAATTGCGGGATTTACTAAGTATTTTTTCCTACTTTTGTGGTGGTTTTTAGTGAAACAAGTAACCTAAAATTACAAAAAATCCTGAAATCTATATAAATTAATGGTTTCATCTATCCACATCAGGCTACAACACCTTAGAATGATTCATTGAAAAGTCGAGCCGATGGGATGTACAGCCGTTTTGAGTAAAAATACTCCCAAAGGATGATTTTTGTATTTCCGCAAGCAAAGATTTCAGTATAAATGTATTAATGTGCATCCGTACTGAAATCTCAAGTAAACCTTCAGGAGTTTGATATGAACAAGGGTGAATTAGTTGATGCCGTAGCTGAAAAGGCTAGTGTTACCAAGAAACAAGCGGATGCAGTCTTAACTGCCGCTTTGGAAACGATTATTGAAGCGGTTTCCTCTGGTGATAAGGTAACGTTGGTGGGATTTGGCTCATTTGAATCACGGGAACGTAAAGCCCGTGAAGGTCGTAACCCGAAAACAAATGAAAAAATGGAAATTCCAGCCACAAGAGTTCCTGCTTTCTCCGCAGGAAAACTGTTTAGAGAAAAGGTAGCACCCCCAAAAGCATAGGTTCTGTCTTCGGGAACCCTTTTTTAATGCGGCAACCTGCACACGGGGGAAATTTAGCCTGGGCAGCAGCACTGGCTGGCTGTCCCCCTGATGCTATTCTGGATTTTTCTGCTAGCATCAACCCGTTGGGGCCTCCAAATAGCGCGATCGCTGCTATTAAGTCCCAAATTGGTAATCTTAAGCACTATCCAGACCCAAACTATAGTGAACTGAGACTAGCTCTCAGTCACTTCCATCAATTGCCGTCTGAGTGGATTCTGCCGGGTAACGGCTCCGCAGAATTACTCACTTTAATCGGTAGGGAATTAGCTCAATTAGCCGCGACAATTTTAATCACTCCAGCCTTTGGCGACTACTACCGAACCTTGGCAGCGTACAACGCTAATGTGCTGGAGTGTCCTTTGTCATTAGTCACTGGTCATTGGTCATTATTCCTTGACAAAGGACAGAGGACAAAGGACAAAGGACTATTGCTGAATAATCCCCACAACCCAACCGGAAAACTATTTACACGGGACTCTATTTTGCCCTACCTGGAGCAATTTGCTTTTGTTGTGGTGGATGAAGCATTTATGGATTTCGTGCCGCCTAATGAGGAACAAAGCCTGATTCCGGTGGTGCAGGAATATCCGAATTTAGTAGTATTGCGATCGCTGACCAAATTTTACAGTCTCCCAGGACTGCGATTAGGATATGCGATCGCACATCCTGACTGCCTAGCTAAATGGCAGCTATGGCGAGATCCTTGGCCTGTAAACACGCTAGCGGCAGTAGCGGCAATTGCAGCACTCCAAGATACGGAGTTTCAGCAACAAACCTGGGCATGGCTACCACCTGCACGAAACCAACTGTTTCAGGGTTTAGCTGAAATCCCAGGATTGCAACCCCAAGCAAGTGCTGCTAACTTTTTACTGGTTGAGTCCCAAGAATCTACTTCCCAGTTACAGCAACAATTACTCAAGTATCACCAGATTTTAATCCGCGATTGCCTTAGTTTTAAAGAACTAGGCGATCGCTTTTTCCGGGTTGCTGTACGTGAAGAGTCCGATAACCAACGCTTACTAACAGCGCTAAAAGAGAGTTAGGAGTTATAAGTTAAAGAAGGGTTTTAATTCTTAACTCCTAATTCTTAACTCTTAACTCTTAACTCTTAACTCTTAATTCCTAACTCCTAACTCTTAATTCACGTGACCGTTGACTACGATGTTGTAATTATTGGCGGCAGTTTTGCTGGATACTATGCTGCCCTTGCTGCAACCCAACTACGTGCTACAGTTGCCCTGGTACAACCCAAAGTAGACTACGGGTTTACTCGTCACCATGCTCTGACCGAAATTGGTAAACTAGCGCAGAAGTTGAATGATGCCGCTGGTTTTGGTATTCATGCCACACACACCGATACCTCAGAAGAATGCCATATATCTATGGCATGGCAAGAAGCGATCCTATATGCTCAATGCGTCGCCTCAAATCTCCAAGAACATCATTCCCCAGCCATCCTAGCCGCGCAGGGAGTCGATGTGATCGTTGGCAGTGGTCAATTTCAATCTTCACCCCAATTGGCTTTTGCCGTTAACAATCGCCTACTACGCGCCCGTACTTATTTGCTGGCCAGTGGTTCGCTTCCAGAAATTCCAGAGATTGAAGGATTACAAGGCACTGGCTATCTAACTCTTTCTAATATTTGGCAATCTTTCCAGGGAGGGACATTACCCAAAAATTGGGTAATTATCGGTGGAATTCCCCAAAGCATTGAAATTGCTCAAACTTTAGTAAGGTTTGGTTGCAGTGTGACGCTGGTAGTCAAGCATCCTTATGTTCTTCCATATCTAGACCCTGAGATAGCCATATTGCTTCAGGCGCACTTGGAAGTAGAAGGTGTGCGCGTCCTCACCGGAAAACCAGTAACTCAGGTAAGGCTAATTGAAAATAAAAAGTGGATTCAAGCAGGAGATAAGGCCATTGAAACTGATGAAATTTTAGTGGCGACTGGCCAACAGCCGAATCTTGAATCCCTAAATTTGGCAACAGTAGGTGTGAAATGGCATCAGCGTAGCTTAGTGGTAAATGATAAATTGCAAACCACTAACCACCGTATTTATGCTTGTGGTGATGTAATTGGTGGTTACGACTTTGCCAATATCGCTAATTATGAAGCAAAAATTGCGCTGAACAATGCACTCTTTTTCCCCAGGTTACGAGCAGATTATCGTTCCATTCCTTGGGCGATGTTTTCTGTGCCGATGCTGGCGCAAGTGGGTTTGACAGAGACACAGGCAAAACGCCTATTTAGCCGAGATAAAATTTTAGTATTGCGACAATATTTTAAAACAGTGGCAGCAGCCCAACTTCGGGATGAAACCACTGGTATGTGTAAATTAATTGTGCTACGCAATGGGGAAATTTTGGGAGCTTCTATATTGGGGGCAGAAGCTGGAGAATTAATTAATTTGATTGCCTTGGCAATATCACAAAAAATTAAAGTCAAACATCTAGCAAATTTATCTCCTACCTATCCCAGTTTCTCAGAAATTCTGGAACGAAGTGCAAGAGAGTGGAGTAAGCAAAAGTTAAATACCAATATTCCTTTGCAAGAGTTTTTAGAAGGCTTCTTCCATTTCCGCCGCAATTGGAATTAGCACTTACGCACGGAGTTGTCACTATAATAACTTAAACAAGGTATTGATATAGGACTCCGATTTGATTTCTGAAAACATCTTGAGACTGAAAAGCCCGTTTTCTCAGGGTTTTATCTAAAATCTCGTTCAAAAATCAGATATGAGTCCTATATCATTACTGACTTCCACAAGGATACTGACTTTGCAGTTCTCGCTACCTTTGCCAATATTGACAGCACCTTGATTGCAAACGCAACGTCATCAGAATTGGGGAGCATCCCTCAAAATTGAGCTTATTATTTTTGTTGAATTGCAAATTTTAAATCTGTCAACTCTAATTCTCCTCCGGTTGTTGTTAATACTAAATTAATGCCTAAAACACTTTTTCCTTTAGTTGTATAGTTAGTTGGAAGTATTTGCTTGGTCAAATCAAAATTTATAGCATTTCCATATCTTATTTGATATGGAGTTGGTTTATCGCCAAGTAAAAATGATGTGATAGCTACTTGTGCTGGTGCTTTCTTGACTACACCTTTTACAGCTAAAGGTACGAGCCTAAATTGCTTTTGAGTATTAGAGGTATCAATTCTAATAATACATCTAGCCCTTGACGATTGTGCCTTTACAGTTATAGGAGAGCGAAGTGTAAATTGACTTATTTGCGGATCGAAACTTATATTACATCCCCTATTAACCGAAAATCTTAGCTGGCTGTTTATTGGAGCAGCAGCGCTAGATGAATTGGCATCATAAGAATAGAAAAAAAACAAGCACATTAATATGAAAAAATTACGTGCATCACTCAATCTCAACATCATCTTATTCTCCATCAACAGAAATTTTTAATTTTAAAGAAGAATACATTCGGTAGATTCAATGAGTGCGGGATTTAGACCCACCACTCATTGAAGACCACTAAATTTGAAATTTGGTGCGGTGTATCACCATCTATCCGCAGAATCGCTAAAAGCAACTACTAGCAACGCTTTAGGTCAAAACGAAGTATTACATCCCCAGCATTGATATCGGCTGTATCAACGAAAATAGAACTTCCTCGTGAGGATTGTGCAATCAGATTAATACCTAATAGTCCTTGCCCACCACCACTACATAAACCTGTAGCAGCTACAACAGTAATCTCATCTTGCTCCGCAAATGCCTTACTAGATTTAAAATTAGTAGTTTTAGGGGGAGCTACGGCTTGACCAAGAGCACCACCACTAAAGCTATAAGTTCTGTTTAAGCTGGTACCTTTACTCCCTCTATCAATATCAGTAGTTCCTTGGTACAGTACTTGTACCTCTTGGACGATGAAACCACTTGGAATAAAAGTTTGAACACGTAAAATACACTTTTTACGGTCACCACTGAATGCACTAAAGTTATCCAAGATGATCGATAAGCTTCTACCATCCTCTCCAGGAAGCTGATCGTCAACAATACATCCGCCAGACCCGATTGCATCTCCAAAAGTAATACTAGCCTCTTCAGCCAAAGCCTTGGTCGCAATCACGTTGAGTCCAAGAATTGTAGATATAGAAAGTAATACACCAAATTGTTTAAAGTTCATATTGATTGTACTTATGTTGCTAGAGTTGTTTTTTGATGAAAAATGCATTCAGAAGCCAGAAGGTACGAGGTATGAGGGCATTTTTGCTTTAATCCCAGGTTTAAAAGCATGAGATTGAAGCAAGGATGCTTTGTGTCTGGTGTTATATATCTCGACACAATTTGGTTCTAGTTGTGGGCAATCACCCACAACTAAAGTTTCGATTGATACTTACAGGCTTCTGCCTTCTTCAATTGTGGGAAATCCTTTCAAGTATGCTTTGACAATTTCTGCTCAATCAGAAAATGAAGCATAACTGTGTATCGCTGGAGTTAACAGAAAGAAGATGGACATCAAGGTGTAAGATGCATTCTTGCTGTACGTCCATGTGGGGAAGATCATATAGTTGTCTCAGTCAATAAATATGTGTTCTTGATCACAGACATATTGTGTTTCCGAACACTGCGAACTTCAAAATAGTAGTATGGAAGTAGTATGGAAGAGCAGTACTCCAAAGTTAGGTGCTAAAAATTAGGGGTATAAATCACCGATTTAATAGTGCGATACCGATAGACAGCGTTAGTGAGCCGTCGAGCGTCATAGCCCGCCGCAGATATCGCAGTGAAATAGCTGTTTTTATTGAGAATCTATATTATAAGTGGCTGAAATTCTAGTCGTAGACTGGGAACGAGGTAATTGGGAGTGCCTTAAAAACCCTGCATGAAAATCCAAACTACTCCCGCCGCTGTTAGAGGTACGCTGAGGTTATCTGTGCCGTGGGGCGAGACTGCCTCTGCTAAGGTTGCAAAAGTAGCAGTTACCACCGCCGTCAACAATGCCCATCCTAAACTTAAAGGACTTGCTAGGGGACTCAGCGATGAACCAGGTAGCAGTAACAGCACCAAGAAAATCACTACTGTACTTGCTATAAACATTGCTGCTGAACCTTCCCAGGAACGCACAGAACTTCCTACTTGGTATTTATGCTGCCCAAAACGTCTACCGATTAATGCTGCTAGTGCGTCACCCCAGGTCATCGCCATTATTCCTGCTACGGCGATCGCAACGCTATCTACTGGTCCATCTGGTCGCCACAGTAGCCCGAACAGCAGTGTCACTGAGATAGCGAAATAAACCGTACCAGGTGAGCTATCCTGGGTATCCATTGCGCCGATGATTCGGTAGCGGTAAAACAAGTAGTTCAGTCCGATAAAGGTAGCAAAAGGTATAATTCCGATTTCCCAATTCTTAAACAGTAGCAGGACTCCGAAAGCCCACATCCCTGCACCAATATGGATTACCTTGCGGGTCAAATCCGGCTTTACACCAAACAGCTTACGCAATCCCTCGCCAATCACAAGCAGACTGATAGCGTAAACATACGAAATTGCTAGCCCGATAAAATCATTTGTCATTGGGGATTGGGGATTGGGGATTGGGGATTGGGCAAATGGCACTAAGATAACGGCAAACCTATTATTTATAAGGCTTTTGGGTGTGGGGTGTGGGGTGTGCGATGTAGGGAATTAAGAAGATGTTATTCTCTTTGACGCACTAAAACTCAATTTTCTTAAACACTACACCCCACACCTACCCCCAACACCCTGCCAGCAAGGAGATTTTAGCTTTTCTTAGTGCCATTCGGGCATTGGGCATTGGTGCTTTACTTCGGTCGATCGCTATTTCTTCTAAAGTTCTTTTCTACTGACGAAACGCTACCAATACCTTGAAGAATACCACGACCGATTAAACCTAAACCACGACCAACTATTTGGGTAAGGATAAAAACTATACCGCTACCGAAAACAGCTAATAGTGATTTTAAACGCGGTGCGATCGCATCACTAAATTCTAGGAGCAATGTCACTACTAAGGGAATATTAGAAAGTTTTACTAACTCCTGATTTCGAGGAGCGTAAACTGAAGTGTTGGCAATACCACGAGGTGCAATTACAAATAAATCATAGCGACTTTCAAAAACTGCTTTTGGCTCATTTATATAATTTTTTAATCTATATTTCCACGACAAATCATTTCTAAATCGTTCAATTTCTCTTGTAGAAATAAATTGACGTCCATAAAAGTTTTGCTTAATCTCTTCTACATCTGCTAAATAATTTAACAGTGGTTGCACTACTCCATTCGCTACCTGAATCAATAAGTTTTCTAAAATCATCAATGCTTGGGAATTAGCTTCAGCGCTCACTACTGGATAGGAGTTATTATCAATGTTCAATTCTGTTTGAAATAAGAGATAAGAATACAACTCATCAACTAGCGGGATTATATTCAGAATATCTCTTTGTACAACCTCTATATTTTGCAGCAATAAATTAACTATTTCTATATTTTGATTAACTATTTTTATCCGAGAAAACTTCCCAAAAAAATCTATAATTGCTGCTTGCCATAAATCACGTATTAAAGTATTTTTTAGTTCATGTAATTGATTTATCTCTATTTGAGAAGTACGCAGTTCATCCAACTGTTCAGCCAATTTCTGTAGGATCAGATAAAGTAATTCCCGTTTTTTATCTTCACGAAAGATGTCAATTTCTAAAGGAATATCGGTGACATTTCGTAAAGGCAATTGAAGTTTAGTTACACAAGATGTAAACAAGGCAGATTGTAGGGTTCCCGGACTAAGTAAAGGTGATACGGTTTGTCTTTGCTGAATGGCACTACTGAATAAAGGAGTCAAAGGCGGCTCATCAGCAACCGGAATCTGTTCTTTTTGCCTTTCTTGTGGTGAAACTAACAACTGATTTAGCAACCAACGAGCCGCTAGCAGTTCTCGCCGCTGTCCAGCTAGAATGGCTCGATCTAATACTGGTAGTCCAGGAGTTTGTAATTGTGTTGTGACTGCGGCTAGGGTAGCATCAATGTTAGCGATTCCTGACAAACGTAAATTATTTCGCAGTTTAGAGAAGGGGAATGAGGAGTTAGGAGTTAGGAGTGAGGAGTTAGCAGTTATTATTGCTTCTCTGTCCTGGAACCAGCAAGAACCACCATCTGCAACTTCTTGCATGGCGGCGACTAACTCAGGAAGTGGTGTACCTTTGGGGCAGTAGCCATTTACACCAATAGATTTCGCAGCTAATAGCAGTCCTTGTTCTTGAATAGAACTGAGGAGTAGGATTGGTAGGTTGGGATATAAGGCTCTGAGTTGCCGACAGAATTGTAAACCTAGCTGTTGACTGGTGGTGGAGCGACTATTACCGAATTCTAAAACTACCAAATTTACCTGGTTAGGGTCTTTTTCGGCAATTTCTGCTAAAATCTGCAAGGAAACGGTGTCAGTTTCTACAACTGCGATCGCTTCTAGGTTAGGAATCGCTTCTAAAGCTACCCGTAATCCCAGACGAAAAATCGGGTCTTGGTCGATTAACAATAATTTTAAAGGGCGATCGCTCATAGTCCACTCAATTAGATCGGCAGTGTTTTTTACCAATCAGAAAACAACTTTGATACAAAACTTTGTCTTCCCCATTGTCACCTGTTTTCGCAAACTGATAAATCGATCATAATTGCCTTGTGCAGCCTCACTGTGTAATTAAATGAACCTGAGTATTCGGCACTGGTTGGCAGAACGCCATATCGCAATCAATCAAATCAGAGGCTTTTCTGAGGGGCAATTGGCAGGTATTGCCTACCGTATTGTTCAGGATATGGAACTCAAAAGCCTGATGCCTTTTGATATCTGTACCTTGGTAGAGATTTTAGAACTGCCCTTAAGTATTGTTTGGGAAGAAATCAGTGTCATTTCCCTGTTGACAGAAAAACTGTTGCGTAGCCTCAGCCAAAAAAAACCGTTAAAACGTAACGAAGGCACATGGCTAGCGTTTCAAATTGCCTATCTTCAAGCTTTGCAAGCAATTCTAGAGCAGGAAGCAAGCTTACAAAAACCGTGGTTAGACCGGGCAATTATACCCATACAAGCACACATACTTAAAGAGGACGTGAGTAAATTCATCCTCCAAGATTCGCAACTACAAGGATTGTTGAAAACTCTCAGCCCAGGTAAATTGACTGATACGCAAGCTGAACAAGCGCTGTCTTCGGTTGCAGATTCATTACTAGTGCAACAAATAAATAACGCTGCTATCGCTTGGTTAATTGCCAATGGTGCAGAGGAAGCAGAAGCGAAACTTCTAACACAGCGTTTGATCAACTCACTTCCTGGTGACATACTGGTAGTCGTCACTGAGAATGCTGCACCTTTAGCCCAACTGCAAAAATTTTTCCGTTTGGGGATTTCATTATCTCCCGGTTTCATCACCCCAGAAATTGGTTCTACAGTCAGTGAAAAAATTGATTTGTACCGAGAACATTACCGTGCAAGTTTGATTAAAAACCTCAGTATCCCTTTGCTGATGGAATCCTTTGCTCTTAAGGATATCTATGTGCCACAAAAAGGCTTACCAATAGAGGAAAATTTTTCTGAGCAGGATAAAAAAGCTGTTAAACCAGTTGATTTAAAAACATGGGCACAGCAACAGCTAACTGATTTAGAAACGATCGCTGTTATTGAGTCAGAACCGGGTTATGGAAAAACTAGTTTTTGCCAACTTTGGGCAGCACAGGTAGCACAGGAATTGTACCCTACTTGGATGCCTATAGTAATTAGGTTGCGAGATGTAAAATATGGTAAAACTTTAATCGAAACTCTAAATTCTGCCTTTGGTGTTAATCTTTCAACTTGGTTAGAGCAAGAAAATCTCCCTTGTCTATTGCTGCTGGATGGTTTGGATGAATTGCCCCATTCTGCTCAGGGTATCAGGGCACAAGCAATTTTTATTCAGCAATTACTGAACTTTCAATCTCAGCACCGCCACAAAATTGTGTTGACAAGTCGCTCAACAACTTTACCAGAAATCGTCTCGGAACTACCGCTATTGTTGAGGCGAATTATTATTCAGCCATTGGATGGGGACGAACTTAAACAATGGTTTCAGCAGTGGGCAAAAGTGCAATCTTTACCCATTGCTCAAAATTTCTTTACATTGTTAAAACAGGCAGGATTATTTGCCAGCCAATCAAGGTTAAAAGAATTATCTGCCCTTGTCCGTCAACCCCTAATGCTGCATTTGTTGGGCATCTTGCACCGCGAGGGATTGCTAGATGATGAACTATTGCAGTTAGCGGCTAATACCCAAAAGTCTTTTCTGTTATGGGAAATTCATCATCGCCTGAGTCGATGGTTGTTGGGTTATCCGCTGATTGGTGGGATCAAGACGATGCTATTGCGTTCAGGATCGGCTCATATCCACCGGACTCCAGAAGCGATCGCTAATTTACTCGCTAACCGTCATCCCCAAGATTTATTTGAGCAGATGCAAGCGATCGCTCTCAAAATTTTACATTCGCAACGTCATCAAATTAATCTAGCTGGTGAATTTAATAGTTTACCAGGGTTTTATTTTAAAATTTGGGATGTAGAAAGCTCAGGTGAAAGCACAGCAAAAAGTAGTTTAATTGAGTTTTCGCATCTCAAATTAGGAGAATCTCTTTGTGCAGATGCTATAGCTGCCCAACTTAAGTTTCTGACTCAGTACCAAGATGAGGTTTATGGCACGCCTACTTTTGTACTTGATCCCAGTAGCGTAGCCCAGAATATTTATAATTTACTAGGTTACGGGATACTTAGCCAAGAAATTGAAGAACTGGCGATCGCCGGATTACGCCGCAAGCAAAAGCACAAATTTTCGTTTGAAGTTTTATTTCAACGTCTTTTATCTTTCTGGCGTGCTTACTGTCAAGGACGTTGGTTAGATGAGGGGATAGCCCACAACGCTTTGACTAATTTTCACGTACTGCAAAACCCTGTGAATGTTGAACAGGTGAATGCTGCGGTGGGATTGAATGTATTTTTATTGCTTTGTGCTTGCTACCGAGAAACAAAAGTTCCCTTTTGGCCTTGTGGAAATCCAGTCAATTTGACAGAATTCAACCCAGAAGTGCTGAGTGTGCTAATTGCTAGGACAACGGTTTTGCATAAAAGCACCTTTGCAACCCGAATCAAGTCTTTGTCTGGACTCAATTTATCGGGAGCCTCTTTATCGCAAGTGGTGTTAAGTGGGGTAAACCTTGAGCAAACAAATTTATCTAATGCGGAGTTAATGGGGGCGAATTTGGCTGGAGCCAATTTGCAACAGGCGAACCTCGCAGGCGCGAACTTAGAAAACGCCAACCTCACAGGCGCAAACCTGCAACAGGCAAATCTCACAGGCGCAAACCTACAACAGGCAAACCTGATGGGGACAAATCTTAATTCTGCCGATCTCACCAACACCTGCTTATTTGACGCTATCCTTGCTGCGACTGACAAAAAATTAGCCGCTGATAATGGTGCTTTGTTTTCTAAAGAAATGTTTCAAAAGCTGAAACATTTGCGATCGCAGCAACCCTTCTTAAACACCGTGAAAATTACGCCAAACACAAACGTTAATTGGAACAAAACCCCTGCCATCGGACTAATTGAAAGCTGTGAAGGCGCAATTTTGTCAGTAGATTTATATGATGATGATGTCGATGATGAGACAGTTTTTGGTAATTAATTCGATTGAGGAATAGGGAATTGGGCATTGGGCATTGGGCATTGGACATTGGGCACAAGAGGCAGAGGTGCGGAGGGGCAGAGGGGAAAACTTACTGCAACTTCTTTTTCTTTACTCCCCTGCTCCCCTGCTCCCTGCTCCCTATCCCTCCTCCGGATTGCGGTAGCCAAAAAAGTTAATACTGTAGTCAGTAATCCGCACTCCTGTTTCTTCTTCAATTTTGCGGATCAAATCTTCTGGTAGTTCCACATGAACATCAAGAATTTGATTTGTATCCACACAGTTTATATGACTGTGAGAGTCACTGATATTGCCGTACAAACGCCCATCACAGCGTTCAATACACTCAATGATGCCTTGACTGGATAATGCTTCTAAATTTTGATAAACAGAAGTATGACCGATCTCTTTGCCTTGGTGGTTCAAGCGATCGTAAATCTCTCTTGCTGCAAGATGTTCATTTGCTTGCCAAAGTAATTCCAGAATAAAGCGACGCTGACGACTGACGCGCATACCCAGGATTTGGCAGCGCTCAAGTGCATCTTCTAGAGAACGAATTGGTCTTGTAGTAATTGTTTGTTTTTGCATATTACAGCTTGTTAACTGTTGAGGGAATATTCCCATCTAAATGTTTATTGGTTATTTAATATATGCAATCATATTGCACGCTGCTGTTTTACCTGCACTTATGTTTTGGCTTTTGATGCTGTGGAAGTGACAGGTGGCGATAATGATTTTTTTTTGCTTGTTGACGGCTACTTTGTCAGACCTTAATCTAAAACAAACTCATTACAACTTTAACTTAAAATTGCCGTAAATGTCCACCTTGGGGCAGGCATTGCCTTACCCAAGTAGGCTAATTCTAATGGCGTACCATATTAATCGTGTAGTAATTATTTAGTTAAAGGGGAGTAATTATAGCAATGATAAAAGTAGCATTTAACTTGAGCAAGAATCGGTGAAGTGAGTAGCCGCCATAGGCAGCGCCAGCGGCTCATAATATCAAGGCTAGTAACTGGATGTATATTTGTTATAACTAGCAAAAATTAAGCAAAATTATCAAATAAATTTGATCGGGTCAGACTTATGTCTAAACCTTGTATAGGTTGACGAAATTATTAGCAAAAAAGTATCAGTAAATACTAGTTGATTTGTGAAGAAAACTTTGTGCTATTAAAAGTCAATGTAGCGTCAATCCCTGAAAGCTGCTACTGTATATTCTCGATCCTACAGTTGAGCATCAAGAAAGTGGCTGCTGAATCAATGACAATTGCGATCGCACTCAATAATGACTTCATTAACAATCTGGATCTGTCGCCTGCGTCAACGGTGATTGAAAAACTGCTGCAAGATGGGGTTATATCCCATGAACAGCAGCTACGCTTTGATATCAATTACAATCTCGAACCTGGCGATCCACGGGAACTCTCAGAAATTCCAGAGGTGCGCCTGTGGTTTGTGCGCCTAGATGCCAAATACCCCTGGTTGCCATTTTTACTAGATTGGAAAGCTGGAGAATTTGCTCGTTATGCCGCCATGCTTGTACCACACCAGTTTAGTTCCCAAGAAGGTATTCAGTACAATCCTGAAGCCTTAGAGATATTTTTGATGCATAAAATCTTTGTCTTAGGCGATTGGCTCACACAACAAGACATCCCTAGCCTCTCGCGCCTAAAGTCCATGGCCCAAATGCTGGGTTATGAATTAGATGATGCTTTTTTTGGGATATTTTAACAAGAAAGAATTCAGGAGTCAGGAGCCAGAATTCATACCATTTTGGATTTTAGATTTTAGATTTTGGATTGTGAAACATCCATTGGATAAGTGTTTCAGTTTTCCATCTGTCGCAATCATTTTTCAAATTGGTTTCAGTATGAATTCTGAACTAAAAAGCGGACTTCGGCATGAGCGCTCAGTCGAACGCTAAATCAACGGCATTTATTGCACCCCCGTATAAATCTATGATTTTATGGTCAACTTTCGTAATAGCGGGTCTGAATCTCCCACTTTCTGATTCTGAATTCTGACTTCTGACTTCTTCAAAAAATTACTGGTTTAGCCACCCCAAATTTTCTCTAAAACTGCGTTTGGTGAAATATCCGCCGTTTTTCCTGTGAGGGATTCAATAGCCAGGAATTTATCGTTTTTCGGCAACAACTTAGCTGGAACGCTGGGGCCAAAGATAGCAATGGTATAGGTTTGAACTGCAACACTTAGTTGTAGTGCCGCACTATCAGTCGATAACATCAAATTTGCCCCGGCAATTATGGCAGTTAACTTACCAATATCATCTGGGGCAGTCACCTTGATATCTGGAGAAGACTCCAGAAGCGATCGCACAAACTGCTCATCATCAACTCCCTTAATAACAACCACAGGTAAATCCGGCTGTTTTTGTTGGAAGGCTTGAATAATTTGCTGCCAATTTTCGACAGGGTAGATTTTATCTAGTTCTTTAGCCTGGGATAACTGGCCAGAACCGCCATGAATCAAGATATAGCCTGTTTCATGAACCCCTAAACGTTTTTGTTCCTTTTGTGCCCATTCAATATCTGGTTTTGGCACATTTACTGCTAACTCTGGGACAGGGCTATTTATTTCCAACGGTTGCAGCAAGTCATGGTAAGCTGCCGCCGCATACTGGGATGGTTTGAAAGGCACAGCATGGGTAAGAAAACCCGATCCTTTGCCTTGATAGCCAATACGTATAGGAATTCCCGTCAACCAGAGTAAAAGACCCACCAACCAATTTTGCTTAACAGCAATGGCAACATCGTATTCGCGATCGCGAATAGTTCCCACTAAATTACCCCAATCTGCCAGACTGTTACGGTCATTAAAATCAAAGTTCAGCACCTCGTGAACTGACTTGCTCACTCGGTAGGCAGCCTTTGACCGGGGTTCAACAAAGACATCTATCTGAGCGTTAGGGTAATGGCGCTTCAGGTCATCTAGAGTCGGAAAGAAGAGAACTTGGTCGCCAATTCCGCCAGGTACAAGGGCTACTACTCGCATAATATTTATTGACGCTTACTCGCTCCCTATTTTAGGGGAAAATATATAGCTTAAAGATTGAGGAATTCTGTGTATTTACTAATTCCAGCTGCGGGAATCGGAAAAAGAATGGGGAGTAACCGCAATAAACTCCTGCTAGTCGTGCGATCGCAACCAATTATTGCTTGGACTTTATTAGCCGCAGAAGCCGCCAGTACAATCAGTTGGATCGGGATTATTTCTCAGTCTACCGATTGGCCAGAGTTCAAAGCAATTATCGCCGATCTGAAGCTGACTAAACCAGTGGAATTGATTCAAGGTGGCTCCACCCGCCAAGAATCTGTTTACAATGGCTTGCAATCTCTGCCAATAGCCGCAGAACAAGTGTTGATTCACGATGGTGCTAGATGCCTGGCCACACCAGATTTATTTAACTCTTGTGCCGAGGCCATTCGCCACTGTCCTGGTTTAATTGCTGGTGTACCCGTCAAAGACACCATCAAAGTTGTTGATGAACAAGGCATAATTCAAGATACACCCGACAGACGACAACTATGGGCGGCACAAACTCCCCAAGGATTTGATGTCAAGTTGTTGAAACAGTGCCATGCTGAAGGAGTCCGTCAAGGTTGGGAAGTAACAGACGATGCTGCTTTATTTGAAAAGTGCGGCATCGAAGTCCGAATTGTCGAAGGAGAGGAGACAAATTTAAAAGTGACCACTCCACAAGATTTAGCGATCGCAGAATTTATTCTTACGAGTAGAGGCTTTTAAGAAGGGAATAGGGTACAGATATATTTCCTGTAACCTGTCACCTCTCCCCTAATCCCCAGCCAAAATTTGAAAGTTTAAAAAAATACTTTGACAATTTACGATATAATGCCACACACTTGTTGATTGTTAGTTGTCATGTACTAATGACCAATGACTAATGACCAATGACTAACGACTAATGACTAAATGATTACAGCCACAGCGACGAAGATAGAAGCAATTCTCTATTTAAAGGGTAAACCCTTGTCGCTCGGCGAAATCGCCGAGTATGCCGCGTGCGATCGCGCCACTGTCAAAGAAGGCATAATTGAACTCATGGACAATTATGCCCATCGAGATAGTGCCCTAGAGGTAATAGAAACCCCAGATGGTTATAGTTTGCAACTACGGTCTGATTTTCATGATTTAGTGCAAACGATGATACCAGTGGAATTGGGTGTAGGTGCATTACGGACTTTGGCCGCGATCGCTCTTAATAGTCCGATACTCCAAAGCGACCTGATTAACCTGCGCGGTTCGGGAGTATATCAACACGTTCCAGAACTCGTTGAACTTGGTTTCATTCGCAAGCGCCGAGACAGCGATTCTCGCTCCTACTCACTCCAAGTAACCCCAAAATTCCATCAGTATTTCCAAATCGAACAACTCCCGCAAATACTTTCTACCAGTCAGAAGGAAGAACAATTAGAACTAGAACTAGAACTAAAGGCAGTGGCGAGTGGGGAGTAAAGAAGGGAATAGGGTACAGGTTACAGGTGCAGATTATTCCCTATAACCTGTCATCTGTCATCTCTCCCCTAATCACACTCCCTTCCTCTTGACTTATACCTGTGGTGAATGCGCTAGCCTTGTACTATGGTTTAGAGTAGAGTTAGCAATTAAGCTAAATAAAACTGCCAATGGTGTTTAATCCTGACTTTTTGAATGACAACTCTGAGGAACACCCTAATCAACTTCTTTCCGACCACTCTGAGGAATACCCTAATCAGTTACTCAAATATCTACAGCATCAGTCTCCTGATGTTTTAGCTAGGGTTGCTCAGTCCGCTAGCCCCGAAATTAAACAAATCATCTCGCAAAATGTCCAAGGGCTAGTGGGAATGCTCCCCGCGGAAAATTTCAACGTGCAAATCACAACAGATAGGGAAAACTTAGCTGGGCTTCTAGCATCAGCCATGATGACAGGGTATTTTCTGCGCCAGATGGAACAAAGAATGCAGTTAGAGCATTTGTCTAATGGCCAATAATTAATAGTCAGTAGTCAAACATTCTGGAACTATTGACCAAATAATTACTAATTCGTAATTCGGAATGACGCTTTCTAGGAATTACGAATTATTTTGACTACTTCTTTTCAGGATAAGCTCCTGATTGCACTTTGAAGGTTTGAACTTTACCGCTGCGGTTGACTTCGAGAGCTATTATGTCTCCAACTTTGCTAGACTCTACCAGCCTCTGAACTTGGGCCGAAGTTTTGACCGGTTTACCGTTAAATTTTTGAATCACGTCTCCAGGAAGCAGTCCTCCACGCTTGGCTGGAGAATCATCTGTGACTCCTTTAATCACAATTCCAGCATCCTGCTGAATGTTTAGTTGATTTTCTTGATTAATCTGCTGTTTCCTGATGGGAGAAAGGTCTGCCATTTCAACACCCAAGAAGGGATGTTCCACGCGCCCTTTAGTAAAAAGTTCATTAGCGATGCGGGCGGCGGTTTCAATGGGGATGGCGAAACCGAGTCCTTGAGCATCAGCGCGGATAGCAGTGTTAATACCAATCACTTCGCCTTGGGCGTTTAATAAGGGACCACCAGAATTCCCAGGATTAATTGCGGCATCAGTTTGGATAAAGCTGACTCGCTTATCTGGGACACCAACTTGAGTGCTAGTGCGATCGGTAGCGCTGATGATGCCGATAGTGACAGTATTATCTAAACCTAGAGGATTGCCAATAGCGATCGCCCATTGTCCTGGGATCAGGTTTTGCGAATTGCCCAGTTTTACCGTCGGCAAATCATTCGCTTTTATTTTCACTACCGCCACATCTGTTACTGAATCAACTCCTACCACCTTACCCTCTAGACTCCGACCATCTTTGAGGGTAACTTGTACTGTATCTGTATCTGCCACTACATGAGCGTTGGTGAGTAATTCCCCATCTTCGCTCAAGATAAATCCCGATCCTGTACCGCGCTCAATGCGTTCTTGAGGAATTGGTTGGTCATCTTCTCCAAAGAATCGCCGCAAGAGGGGATTTTTCAAAGCGTCAGAGATGGGATTAGCTACTTTACGAGTGGCATTAATTCGCACTACAGCTGGGCCAACTTTTTGCACTGCCGTCGCAATAAAATTCACGTTATCGCCACCAGTAGCCCCAATAGCTCCGTTAGGAGAATTCGGAACTACGGATTCTGGAGGCGAAGCCATTGTTACATTTCTTAACTGTTGGAACGAGCGATTTTGTGGCAGGAAATAGCGACTGCCAAACAAACCTGCACCACCGCCAATTACCAGTAAAAACACATAAACCGCCAATTGCTTTAAGGATAACTTCATAATCTTTTGCTCAAGAACAGCAATGCAGTTGCTAATTTCTAAGTGTAGTCAAGCTAACGGCAAGTGGACAGATCAATTTACGAGAAATTAGGGAATGGGCAAAGAGGCAGGGGGCGCAAAGCAGGGAGCAGAGGGGAAAGGGGCAGTTTCTATCGTAAATTCAAGGGTTTCAGAACCTGCAATCTAATATGTAGCACCCATTTCAGTCGGGGTTTAAATCCCCGTCTGAAATGTCTTTAATTTTGAATTTTGTTAGCGAGTCCGCGTACTCTTACAGAGAAGCAAGCTACGCGCAGCGTCTCGTAGAGAGCGTCATTTTGAATTTTGAATTGTTAATCTGCCCCTGCTCCCCGACTTCCTCGCAACTCCCTACTTTTCCCATCTAAAATTTAAAGTTAATGCGCTCTTGACCTGTGTACATGACTTTACCATTTCGTCAACTGTTTCTCTGTAGCTTAGTTAGCGCCTTGGGCCTAGTAAGCATACTGCCATACTCAAGCTCAAACAGTGCTAACGCTGCTGTGGGTGGTTGCTCAACTCCAGCCTTATCTCGCTTCCAACGCCATAAAGTTGTTCGTGGCGAAACTTTGGAGAGCATAGCGCAGCGCTACAATCTCATTCCGACAACTATTATTGGCATGAATCCAGCTTTGCAGAATGGTGCAGCTGCCGCCGTTGGTAGTGTGCTTCAGATTCCTCCCTACAATGGGATTGTAGTCGAAGTGCCTCGCGGTCAAACTTGGCGACAAGTGGCGGCACAATACAAAGTTCGTGCTGATAGCCTGTTTGAGGTGAATGGCTGCCAACAAAACCCCAGAATCGTGTTTGTTCCGGGGGTAAATTGGTCGCCTAATGGTGTTGTAACTAAGTCGCCTTTACCTACTGATGCAGGTACACCAAACCGTGCATCTTTGTCTGGATATCCTTTGGGAGAAGTGGCAACTGTAGGATTAGCTTACGGCTGGCAAATTAATCCCGGTACAAGTGAAGTTTTCTTCCACAGTGGTGTTGACTTATTAGCACCAGTTGGTACTAATGTGCTAGCGATCGCACCTGGAACCGTAGCCTTTGCCAGTGATCAAGGTTCTTATGGCAAGTTGGTCATTATTAACCACAGTGGCGGACTTCAAAGCCGCTACGCCCAGCTTGACAGTATCAAAGTTACTGTCGGACAGCAGGTAAAAAAAGGAGACTTACTGGGAACAGTAGGCACTAGTGGAAAACCAACATCCACTCAACCGCATCTCCATTTTGAAGTGCGTTCTAGCTCATCTCTGGGTTGGGTAGCAGAAGATCCAAAGGGTTATTTGAAGAAATGAGGTTTGTTTTGAAACGCAGAGGAACGCAAAGGAAATCTCTGTGTTCCTCTGCGAAACCTTTGCGATCCTTTGCGTTAAATAAAGGATGCTATATTTTCGCTAGATTTTACAATGTGCATTCCTGCCTCTGCAAACCTTGCAAATGCTGCATCTGCCTGTTCTGTGTAGTCCACAACACCGGGGACAACAACGGGGGAAGTGGAATCTTCTAACAGATAGATTTTTTGAGCAAGGGTGGCATCTACCTGTTTAATTTCTGTTAATAAATCGTCAATTGTCCAAGCGACACAGTGACTTTTAGCTTGACCACCAATAATTACTGCATCATATTCTAAAAGTTGTTTAATCAGACGCGTGTTCTTTTGAGCAAGTGGACGTTGCTCAAAATCTTCCAACACTTCTGGACGTAAGATGGAATAGTTTTCTGTTAAAGGATTTTCACCTTTGATTTCAAATTGCGTTTGACTCTGACGCGCAATGCCGTGGAAAAATATCGCTTCTTCTACCGATGAAACTAGAGCATGACCAATACCACCCAACATAGAATGATAAGGCCAAACAGTGAGTGGATATTTACCGTCTTGACTGAGTTGCTTAATGTAATGGTAAGCGTGTTTTTCTAATAATTCATAATCCCCATTAGTAACACTGTTAGCAACTGCTGGGTTAACTTTCCAAATACCTTGTTGAATATCTGCTGGTGTAATGCTAGTCGCGGCTGGGGTAGGATGTTCTCCCGCAGCATTTACCCAAAATATCGGATGGAAGATTTGCGTTGCTGTGTGAGTATCTAGAGTTGGTACAATTTTCGTGATTATTCCCAAGTTTCGATAGATAAACTCAGATAATCTGACGTTATCATCCACCGCCGCATTACCAGATTTACCACTTACAAATAATTCAAATCCAGGGATGCAGAAGGTGTTTTGGACATCAATTAACAGTAGGCAAATACGAGTTTTATCTAAAGATGCAGGTTTGATATCGTGTTGTTTTGCCCACATTTCAGCTTCAGCGGCACGTTCTTGATAAGGTACGCGCCAGACTTCGCCGACTTCTTCAGGATTAAAATGTGGGGGAATTGGTAGTTGAGGTGTTACTTGGGTGTTCATAATTACAGCCGCTTTTATTCTGTAATAACATCTATGAACCTATCCCACTAATAATAGTTTGTTAATCCAGATATGAATTGTAGCAAGGTCAATGAATGCGTCAAAGTAAACT
>NZ_JABXKO010000026.1:0-41875 GCF_017114965.1 Nostoc sp. JL31 | reverse complement strand
GATGGTAAGAAATCCCTCTCATTTGAAGAACGCTTCAACCTTGAAGAACTACTGAGAATGAATAGTGGAAATTGGAAACATCAAGGACTAAGGGAAATCCCCATCCCCAAAAAGGACGGAACTACCAGAATGCTTAAAATACCTACCATCGCGGATAGAGCTTGGCAATGCCTCGCAAAATATGCACTCGAACCAGCACACGAAGCCACTTTCCACGCCAGGAGTTACGGATTCAGAACTGGGCGCTCTGCCCATGATGCACAAAAGTACATCTTTGAAAACCTTAGATCCCAGTCCAATGGAATAGAAAAACGAGTTATAGAACTCGATATCGAGAAGTGCTTCGACAGGATTAATCACTCAGCAATAATGGACGAACTCATTGCTCCAAAAGGCTTAAAACTCGGTATCTTCCGATACCTCAAGGCAGGGGTAAATCCAGAATTTCCTGAACAAGGAACCCCACAAGGGGGAGTGGTCAGCCCCTTACTAGCAAATATTGCACTCAACGGGATTGAGAGTATGCACAGATACCACTACAACTACAAACTAGGTAGCGAGGTACACGACAAGACCCCAAATAAGTCAATCATAGAACCATCAATCCGGTATGCGGATGACATGGTTATTATACTCCGACCCGAAGATGATGCGACAGAGATACTTGAAAGAATCAGCGAGTTCCTCCGCAAACGCGGAATGAATGTAAGCCAAAAGAAAACCAAAGTTACCGCCGCGACAGATGGGTTTGATTTCCTCGGCTGGCACTTCAAAGTCCAGAAAAACGGAAAGTTCAGAAGCATCCCCTCAGTGGACAACTTCAAAGCATTCCGTAAGAAAGTAAAACACATCGTCAACAACTCGAATTATGGTGCTACCACAAAGGCTGAGAAATTAGCCCCGGTAGTTAGAGGTTGGAGAAATTACCATAAGTTCTGCAAGATGGACGGGTCAAAGTTATCACTTTGGTTCATGAGCCACAGAGCCTACACGGTATTCAACAAGGAAACCAAGCAAAACCGCTACTCTAGCAAGGAATTACTAGACAAGGCATTCCCAGCAGTTCCCTACTCCGAAAATAAACACGTCAAAGTCAAAGGAGTAAAATCCCCCTATGACGGAGATACAGCCTACTGGAGCGAACGTAATAGTAAGCTCTACGACGGTGAAACCTCTAAAGCCCTTAAGAAGCAAAACCATAAATGTGCATCCTGCGGCTTAAAGTTCATCGATGAAGAGCGGGTTCACCTGCATCACATCGACGGAAATCACGCCAACTGGAAGAAAAATAATCTTGAAGCAACTCATGAGAGTTGCCACGATTACAAACACATGAGCAAAAGCGCAAGCTGAGAACATCGGAAGCTGGGTGCGGTGAAAGTCGCACGCCCAGATTTAACAGAGAGGTGCCCCGGATAATACCGGGCATCGACTCTACCGATTAGTCAGGGCGTACAGATGTACGCCCAGCAATTCAGACTGCTACAGATGCTCTATCTTGTTCGCGTGCAGCAACAACTAAAACTAAACATAGAGCCGCGATCGCTTTTTGCCATTCCTGCCGAATTTGCGCATCTTCGACACCAAGGATATCCCTATCAAGCGAGGAACAGAAGCTTCTAAAGCCAGACGAGGTACTGGACGGTGTAACTCAACTAAATGAGTTAAACTTTCTTGATTATGGACGAAACCAATTACCCATGTTGTTGTGTGATCGGGACTATCAGGAACCCGCTTTACTCCCAACTCATTTTTTAGCCAGTTATAAAAAGGTGGTAATTCCTTAGCTAAAACTCCTCCTGCTGTGGGCAAGGTTTTCTTAAGCAAATTGGTATCTAAGCTGTTTAATTCTTGTTGCAATCCAGGTGAATTGAGAACTTCAGTTAAAGGTTGTGATAGTATTTTTTCCAACTGAGTTTCAGAAAAGTTTAAATTTTTAGCAAAAGTTAAAAGTAGCGATTTCATTTTTTTAGACTCCAAAATTAACTAATTTTTATCTGTGACTTTCTCGGAAAGGGTGAGTAGAAATGTTAGGTTTTCTTCAGCTTTTAAAGCATGAGGTGCCTTAGCAAGCATCAATACGAAAACACCAGGTTCAAGTACAATATCTTCTCCCGATAAAGTGAGTAGACCTCTGCCATCAATTACATTGATGGTGGCATTCCGAATAGAGGTATGCTCAGAAATATCAGTGTTAGCTGCTAGGCAAAATAAAGTGTATTGACAAGCGTTATCTTTCAGCAGTACTTTGCTGAAAACTCCCGCACTGGGATATTCAATTTGTTCTCGGAGTTGAGTAATGAAAGATGGAGTAGTTGTGATTGAATTGGTCATAGTATTTTGAGATGATGAATCGTAAAAAAGACACAAACTAAGTCTGTTACCCAGATATAAAGTATGTTTTACTGCTGTTAGCGCAGCGGGGCGTAGCCCATTCTGAATTCTGCTGTACGTTACTGGGCAACAGCACACAAAACTATGTAGCCTAATTCGTGTTGGTATTTATGAAAAACTTGGTGAATTTCTAAAACCCGCTTGCGGATATCTCTCTGTGTTAAGATATTCCACAAAATTCGAGTTGTGTTGAAAAAACCTTCATCTTGAAATATCCGCCCTAAATTCAATAAATTCATTGAGTCAGTTTGGCATTTCTCTACTTGCAATCCTGCTGTTGCAAAAGCCGTAGTCCAGTTGGATTCTGATAGCGGCGTAGAATTAACTAGAATTACTCGTGCTAAGTCAACCCGAATTTGTTCTTCTTTGTCATTGGCTAACAGTTCATGGGAGAGAAATTTACCTCCCGGTTTGAGTCGATTATGAATTTCAGCTAAAATCTTGGCTTTTCCCAATGGGGATTGCATTGTGAGAATGGCTTCTGCCAATACATAATCAAACTTTCCTGGGATTGCTTCTAGGTTGAAAATATTACCTTCAATTATTTCGACTTGATTTTCTAACCCAGCAGCGCAGATATTAGTACGCGCACAAGCTACACTATCAGGATTTTTTTCAATGCCTACTACTTTGACATGGTACTTTTTTGCTAAAGCGATCGCACTATATCCAAAGCTAGAACCTAGCTCTAAAACTGTCTCTCCAGGCTGAAAGTTTGCCCACTGAAATAGTTTTTCGGTGGCTATTCGTCCACCAGGACGGAGATATTTTTTACCCGCAGCTGCTAAGACTTCGTGTCCGGTAGCTGTTTGGAAATTGAGGATAGTGTTGGTCATGTCTGTGACCCTCTTAACTTGTCTTACCCTCAATTTCTCAGTAATTTATGATATTGTCTCTGAGGTAGCTCATAGAAGCAGTATTAGTTCGCTTTCCATTCGTGGTCAAGGATAGCGTAAAGAAAGTTGTCGTACCATCTGCCTTTGATTAACTCTTTTTCCCGCAGATGACCCTCACGACGCATACCAATTTTTTCTAATACCTTTACAGAAGCAACATTCTCTGAAACACACCAAGACCAGATCCGATGCATTCTCAATTCTTCAAAGCCGAACTTTAAAATTTCTTGTGCTGCTTCTGTTGCATAACCTTGTCCCCAATATTGAGTATTTAGTTCATAGCCGATATTTGCTTCTCGCATTTCCGGGTCATTTACACGGATGCCACAATTGCCAATCAGCCGATTTTGTTCTTTGAGGACAACAGCTAACTGAAACTTAGTCCGAGGTTGCTCTTTTTGCTGATCGATAAACACCTGGATAAATTCGCAAACATCTTTCTGTGTGCGTTGTGTCCAGTAGTTGTAACGCAAGTACAAAGGATCGGATTGATAGGTAAAAACTGCCTGCCAGTCTGTCTCTATAAAATCACGCATTAGCAAGCGGTGTGTTTCTAATATCATGTGTTTTTTATAGGCCAATACAGTTCAGTTAAGCAATTTTTTCCTTCTCTTTCTTCTATCTGCGTCCTCTGCGCCTTGGCGGTTCGTTAAAAAATTGACTTGGATAACAGAGTTTTAGCCTTAACTGAACCGTATTGTTTTATAGGCAAGTTTTACCACATTTACGTTAGCCAGTAGAATAATTGGCGTTGCTAAATTTAGGTATGAAAATCGTTTTGCGTGATTTCAAAATTTTTGTAAAAACGTTACATTGCAACGCCTTTATACTCAGATCCATACATTTAATTACCAACGCCGAATAATTAAGTTGCCCGATCAATTTTTTGCACTTCTTCATCAGATAGTTTCACATTGATGGCTTGTGTTGAGTCTTCAATACTAGAAACCTTGCTAGCACCAGGAATAGGCAAAATAGCAGCTGACTTAGAACGCAACCACGCTAAGACGATATTATATACCGACACGCCTTTTTCTTTAGCTAATTTAGCGATCGCAGAAATATCTTGCAAGTCCTGATGGCGACGCCTACCACCAAATGGACTCCAAGGTAAAAAAGTCAATCCTTGCTGTTCGCAATACTTTAATACACCGTCATTTTCTGGCTGTCGTTGCCAAGGGCTGTATTGATTCTGCACCGAGACAATATCCACGACATCCCGCGCCCGCTTAATTTGTTCAACGGAAAAGTTAGAAACTCCCACAAACCGAATCAAACCAGCCTCTACTGCTTCTTTAACTGGTGCAAGGGATTCTTCAATAGTGTAATTAGTATCGGGAGAATGATATTGCCATACATCGATGGGTTTCGCACCACCCAATGCCTCAAAACTGATTCGAATTGTTTGGCGCAAATGTTCTGGGTTGCCGTTGCTTGTCCAGTTACCATCGGGACGCATCAACCCGCCCTTAGTTGCTACAATCACTTGGCTAACATCGCCTTTGTAACTACTAAGTGCCTTGTGAATTAGCTGTTCATTGTGGTGCTTATCTGACTCATCTTTGCAGTAAGAATCGGCAGTGTCAATAAATGTAATACCCAAATCCAAGGCACGATGAATAACTTGGATTGATTGTGATTCAGGAGGGCGATTAGAAATTGACATGGGCATACCACCCAAACCAATCGCACTTACAAAGATACCAGTTTTTCCTAGCTGTTTGGTTTCCATGCTTTTAACTATAGCTTTCTGACCCAATTATCTATCAGTTAGTTATTCATCATAAATCCTCCCTAGTACTTAGACTTGAGGAGAAGTGAATTTAATTTTTATTGATGCTTACCAATATTTATATACTTTTGCCATGCTGTCAGAGAAGGAATAGTTACAATCGAGTAGACTAACTTATTAATATTTACGCCCGCAAATCGGACGTAAATATCATTAATTAATTGTGCTGGCTGAATTATTTCCTCTAAATTTTTTAGAAAATTTAGAAATTTAATTAATAGCCCTCTATAGTATAACCAGCAGATTGAACCATCTGTTTAATTGACTCTTCAGAAGCCGCAGCATCTACAGTTACAGTTTTAGTATCAACATTTACATCTACTTTGGCATCAGATTCCATAGTCAGAATAGATTTAGTTATTTTCTTGGCGCACTCATCACCTTTAATATCTGGAACTTTCAATTGAATTGCCATTACTTACCTCATTACGTAAACTGGAAATTACCTTTAATAAATATAATATCGATTTGAAGAGTGAGCGCACATCTTACTTGAGTTAGGGAATTGAACATCACAAAAATAGTAACAACTAATAGTTATATCTAAATCATTATTGACAAATTATTTAGGCAGCAAAACTAAAATAAAATACCAAAATATATAAAGTTATTTATGAAAATGCACTTAGTGCTACTAACTTATAAAAAGCCGCTCGTTTAGTTTCTTATGAAGACTCCACCAGACATTCTCTCTGTTTTTCTAGGCGTTGCTGTTCGACATAGTTGTTCTTGTAGCACAGCCCGATCGTACAAGCGTCTATACGTAATTCACGAAACCTTTTTATCTGTAGTTTTTAATTTATTGTATGCTTCAGGTACTTTTGCCCAACATTTGAAGTACATATAGATTCAAAAAACAGCTATCTTGCGGCATAAATATACTGTGGGCTTCGCAACAAAGACTTTCAGCGACACAATTATGATAAGAATGTTAGACACAGCTAATTTGGGTATTTAAGCTAGAGAACGATTCCTGAAATGTACCAGTAGTTGAAATGCGATCGCTTAAAGCAACGAAAAATTAGCATTTATCGTTTGATTTATTTGCCAATCTCTATGACGAACTATGACTCTCGAAGTAAGACTCGCTAACGCTTCTCTATAAGACGCTACGCCTAGCTTGCTTAAGCTATAGGTGATGCGCGATTTCAGGATGCTGAAGTCATCTTGCTTATAAACACAACCTAGTCAACTACAAATACCCACTTTGTCAGTTTGTCTAATTAAGATATGTTTGGTAAATAAAATAAATAGCCTACATCATCGGCTGTTATTCCACACTTGACATAAAGCATTGTGAGTGCAAAACGTCTGCCAGAAACCATTGCCCATGTCAGAATTACCCGCCAATCCTGGCAACACGGCTTCCTAGAAGGTGAAGTGAATGCGGGTGAGTTTGAGTGGCATTTCCAGTGGCATTTTCGCCGGGGAGAACTTGCCGTCAAGCCTTCCCAAGGTCGCGCCTTAATCAAAGAACCCCTCGGTCGATTTTTGGAGCAACAAGATTATCAGCTAGAGCCTGGAGGAGACTATGCTTTTACGATTCGGGCGGAACTTTAAAAGTAAAAAGTAAAAAGTTAGGAGTTAGGAGTTAGGAGTTAACGATCTAATTCCTCACTCCTGACTGCTTAGTGTTGATTCCGTGAGGCGATTTAAGTATCTTTCGATTAAGAGGATGGCAACAATGTCATCTATAGGTCTTGGTGGCTGTCGTAGACCCTGTGGCAATAGCTTGATTAGCCCTTTGGGCGGGAACATTTGCCAATAGCGATCGCGTGCTTCTAAGGTTGTGTAGCGCTCATCCACTAAGATAATACTCAGCGGTTCTGTCAATTCTTGATATAATTTCTGTCTCCACTGTTTGGCTGTAGTTTGGTCGCCCATGACCATCAAAGAGATCGGAAACCTTTGACGCAGTGTTTCAATAGTAGCGATCGCCTCTTTTGCTAACACCACCTGATGATAATACAGTTGCCGATCCAGTCCCATCACCGCTAAACCACACTTATCTCGACCTGGATCAAACCCCAAGATGACTGGTTGCGTTGGCGAAAATTCACGGAAATTCATAATAAATTAAAAATTAAAAATTAGAAATGTGCCTTTATAGGAATCTTGCTAGGCGTAGTGTCTGCTAAATAAAAAATGCAGCTACAGCAACTATTTTGACTGCTGTTCAATATGTTTAAATCTTACTAATAACAGTGTGCAAATAATTTTTTAAGTACTAAAAATAATTTTTCCGTTAACTATTGCCACCAATTTTACTCTCAATGGCCCGGCTGTATAAGTATCCTCTGCTGCGATCGCTTTGATCTCCAAGGGTTGATTATACTGTCTTAGTTGGCTGACAAAGCGCAGAAAAGTCCCCTCTACTTGCACATTTTCGACAATTCCGGCATTACGGGCACGAAATTGGGAAGCAGAAATTAGTATTTCTAACCGCTGCTGTAACTGATAAGATGTCATAGTTTTGGAATCAGCAGTAGTTGTGGCTAGCACCGCGCCTCCCGAAAAAACCAGTTGATTCTGGGCTGTATCCGCGAAAAATTCTATCTGCTTTTCTCCCCTGACGTAATTACCAGCAGAGAAAATTCGCACGACGTATTCTTTACCATCCTCAATCTGCTTGCTTAATTGATCGACCCTATCCTGGGTTACGCGCAGTAGCTCTACATTTGCCGGATTTGCACCAGGCTCGCTTAATTCGAAGTTGGCGTTGCGATTGGCTTCTTGTAAAAGTTGTATCACTGCCTGACGAGCCGCAGCAGGTTGAGTAACACGAATTACAGCAGCGGACAAAACTTGACCACGAACTAAGGCCAGCTTACCCAAACGTAGGTCGCGGTAGGACTGATAATATTTTTCCAGCCTGGCAACTTCTTGTTCTAGTTCCTCCTGTTGTGCTTCCAATTCTTTGAGGCGCGATTCCCGTTTGGCAATCACTTGCTCTCGTGCTGCAACTTCTACATTACGTTTTTGAATTAGTTGATCCAATTGGGCAATTTTTTGATCGCGCTGTTCTATGGCTTCTTGACGGTTGGCAAGTTCGCGATCGCGTTTTTCAATTGCTGTTTTGGCTTCGTCAATGGCTTTTTTAGCTTCCGCATAAAGCCGTTGACGTTCTGTCTTCAGTAGTTCAACTGCCGCCTGTAGTGCCTTTCTCTGGTCGTAAACGCTTTGCAATTCAGCTATGGCTTTTTGATATTGAGTTACAACTCGATCTAGCTGACCTTGAGTGCGTTGGAGTTGAGTTTGGGTTTGGGCTTGTTGACTAATTGTGCGGTTTAACTGAGCTTGTGTTTGCCTCTGTTTAGCATTTGCCGCCTGCAAGGATTGATTAATTGCCTGCAAGTCTTGTTGTGCCTTTGCTTGGGCAATTCTTGCCTGGTTTAGCTCACCCTCTACCTGACTTTTCTGAGTTTCTGCGGTTTTTAGCTGTTCCCGCTTCTGTCTGAGGTCTGTTTGAATATCTTCTAACTCAAAGACTCCTTTTCGTAAGCCTTCATCGGCAGCGAATAAAATCCCTAAAGTTGATGCTGAAATTAAACCACCAGTAAAAATTGTTACTAGTACGGCAGTGTTTTTTGGACGAAGCTTAAAAAGTGAGAGGCGGGCTTTGCCAACTCGTGTGCCGATGCGATCGCCAACGGTGGCAATTACGCCTCCCAGAATCAAAATTGCTGCGATGAGGATGTATCCGGTGGTCATCTTTAGCTACCGAAATCCTTCCAGATACAGCCTACTACTTTTAAGCATTCTCTGTGGAGAAGTGGAAATTGGCAATAGCTGAAATTATTCAATTTTAGATTTACCTCTAGCTATTAGTGTCATTTTTCAAAATACAACACGCGCCGATTCCCCTTTCTCCAATTGTTTTTATGTGAACTGTCTACTTAAGGTAACAGGTTTATGCACAGTAATCTTCTTTTTGTGGATAGAAATCATCTTTTTCTCACGCAAATCTCCCAATAGCCTAGTAACGGTAACACGAGTTGAACCAATTGCCTCTGCGATCGCTTGATGAGATAATTTCAAATCAATAGTGATCCCATCTGCACAAGGAACGCCAAAATCTCGACAAAGAATTAACAAAAAACTTACCAACCTAGAACCCATATCTCGGTGGGCGAGAGTTTCAATCATCATCTCTGTTTGTAAAATTCGCGAAGACAGACCTCGCAGCATTAACATTGATAATTCTGGATTTTCCTTGAGTGCTAGCTCCACTTGTTCAATTGGTGCCGACAGTAATTCCACAGGAGTAAACGCAACCGCATGGTAAAACCGATCCGACTT
The DNA here is from genome assembly GCF_017114965.1 of Nostoc sp. JL31. NCBI lineage: Bacteria > Bacillati > Cyanobacteriota > Cyanophyceae > Nostocales > Nostocaceae > Nostoc > Nostoc sp. JL31. Next base: position 32,494 of record NZ_JABXKO010000026.1, on the reverse strand, counting down.
ATTTCCTGTCAGCAATGACAATACACCAAAAACACTATTTTCCCGCAGCAACGCTACCGTTATTTCCTCTCCTGCCTCGTACACCCTGGAAAGTTTAACAGCACCTTTCAAAAGAAAATAAACTCGTTCGGCAGGATCGCCAGGAAAAAAGATCGTTTTATTGCGTTCAAACGTTTCCACAACTGGCGGAAACGCCCCGGTCGCCATCTGACGAAAAACATTTGCTAGGGCTTTATCTTGTGTCACGATCATCTCCCTTCCCCTACCCAATGCCGGAAAAACAAAAACTGATTACCTAAGAATACACCCGAAAAATGAATAAAGCACCGTCAACCTTTCTGTACTTTCCTATACTCAAACTAATCTCTTCATAACTCTTTGTTTATAATGATACATAATTGTTGATCCTTTCAGCTACAACTTGTTGATAAGTAGTTCCAATAGCTGTATTCAAAAGGTTTTTTGAAGAACAAATAAAGATATCTTGAGAATATCTTTATAAAAAATCAAGATTTTTGTCACAGCAAACACCCTTATCAATATTCATTTTTGTCAATCCTGTATAAAACAAAGACAAAACGTGCCTCAGATTCTAGTATGCTCCTAATGATCGATCGCATTAACAATTTCTATGCTAAATCTGACTGGAAAAAATGCCCTTGTTACAGGTATTGCCAATAACCGCTCGATCGCCTGGGGCATCGCTCAACAGCTGCATAAAGCTGGAGCAAACCTGGGTATTACCTACCTGCCGGATGAACGCGGCAAAATGGAGAAAAAAGTTGCGGAATTGGTAGAACCCCTCAACCCGAGCTTATTTCTTCCCTGTAATGTCCAAGATGAATACCAAATTAAATCTACTTTTGAGACAATCCGCGAACAGTGGGGAAAGCTAGATATCCTCATTCATTGTCTGGCCTTTGCCAGCAAAGACGATTTGAGTGGAGATTTTAGCCAAACTTCTCGTTCTGGCTTCAACACCGCTTTAGAAATCAGTACCTACTCGCTAGTGCAGTTAAGTGGTGCAGCGAAACCTTTGATGACGGAGGGAGGTAGCATCGTCACCCTGACATATTTAGGTGGTGTTAGAGCAATCCCCAACTACAACGTCATGGGAGTTGCTAAGGCGGGGTTAGAAATGAGTGTGCGTTACCTAGCTGCTGAACTAGGGCCACAAAATATCCGCGTCAATGCCATCTCCGCAGGTCCCATCCGTACTTTGGCATCTTCAGCAGTGGGTGGGATTTTGGATATGATTCATCATGTAGAAGAAGTAGCTCCCCTACGACGCACCGTCACTCAGCTAGAAGTAGGCAACGCTGCGGCTTTCTTGTGTAGTAATTTGTCCAGCGGCATTACCGGACAAATTCTCTATGTAGATGCAGGATATGAAATTATGGGAATGTGACGCGATAAAGTTAGGAGTTAGGAGTGAGGAGTTAAGAGTTATAAATTTTTAACTCATAACTCATAACTCCTAACTTTTAACTCTTTCCACTCCCCATGCAAACAACCAATCGCCAAGTTAATTCAAACTACGATCGCTTAACTGAAACCCCTCGGATTGCCACTGTTCACCGCACCACTGGTGAAACTAATGTGCAAGTTACCATCAACCTGGATGGTAGAGGAACTTGCACAGCAGCAACAGGTATTCCGTTTTTGGATCACATGTTGCATCAAATTGCCTCCCACGGGCTGATTGATATAGATGTCCAAGCCAAGGGAGACTGGGAAATTGACGATCATCACACCAACGAAGATGTAGGCATTACTTTAGGGCAAGCTTTTAACCAAGCATTAGGCGACAGAAAAGGTATTGTCCGCTTTGGTAATTTTCTTGCACCACTAGACGAAGCCTTAGTTCAGGTAGCGCTAGACTTTTCTGGACGGCCTCACCTCAGCTACGGGTTGCAAATTCCTACTCAGCGGGTAGGAACCTATGACACCCAACTGGTGCGAGAATTTTTTGTGGCATTGGTGAACCATAGTCAAATGACACTGCACATTCGACAACTGGATGGCATTAATTCCCATCACATCATTGAAGCGACATTTAAAGCTTTTGCAAGAGCAACACGGCTAGCGGTGGAAATTGACCCTCGACGTGCTGGCTTAATTCCCAGTTCTAAGGGAGTTCTATGAAAGGAGTCAAATTGGGCATTGGGCATTGGGCATTGAAAAGAGGCAGAGGGGCAGAGGGGAGAAAACTTACTATAACTTCTCTTCTCCTCTGCTCCCCTGCCTTCCCTGCTCCCCTGCCTCCCCTGCTCACTGCTCCCTGCTCCCTTGCTTCTTCCCCAGTCCCCAATTTCAGATAATTGACACACAGCTTGGTGATGGTTATTATCAGCCTACCGGGTAATTTTTAATTAATACCAAGCTGATAAATAGTGATTTAACCGAGATGAAGTCTGTTGCAGATGACCGTAATTCTCACCCTAATACGATAGACACTCCGCCAGTAGTTCTAACTTCTGAGTTGCGAAAAGTCTATCGCACTGGTTTTTGGCTAAATCAAAAAGTCGTATCTCTCAAAAACTGTTCTTTAACGGTTTACCAAGGCGAAACCTTTGGGTTGCTGGGGCCTAACGGTGCTGGTAAAACCACCCTTTTAAAATTATTGCTGGGAATTATTCATCCCACCTCTGGAAGAGGATTATTGTTGGGTAAACCCATAGGCGATCGCAATGTTAAGCAACATATCGGCTATCTACCAGAAAATCCCTATCTGTATGACTATCTCACTGGCTGGGAATTTTTGCAGTTAGCCGCTGGGTTATTCCAAATTCCCCAAAGTGTCCAACGCCAGCGCATTCCCCAATTACTGGAATTAGTGGGTTTATCCCAAGCCGATGCCCGTAAAAAGCTGCTGCGTCGCTATTCCAAAGGAATGCTACAGCGTGTTGGTATGGCACAGGCGCTAATTAACGAGCCAGATTTAGTTTTTCTGGATGAACCAATGTCTGGTCTCGATCCGGTGGGACGCTACCAAATGCGAGAAATTATCCTGGCGCTCAAAGCTGCTGGTAAGACGATTTTTTTTAACAGCCACATTCTGAGTGAAGTAGAACAGATTTGCGATCGCATTGCCATCCTCGCTCAAGGTGAACTAATTTGCTCTGGTTCCCTCAATGAACTCTTAGGCGGAAAAAACACATATCACGTCAAAGGTCAAGGTGGTGACTGGGAAATTCTCAAAAAATGGATACCCACTCTCATCTTTGAGCCTGATGGTTCCTGGCACGGTACACTACAAGATGATTATTATGATTTTCTTGCCAGTCTTCGTCTTATGGAAGGTAAAATTATCGCCATGAACTTATCGCGTCACTCTCTAGAAGAATTTTTTATTCAACAAATCCAAAGAAAAAACAACTCCTTGAATTAGTCTTGTTGCCAAATAGTAAATTGTCGACTGCCTTAAAGAACAAAACCCAAAATTCTGCTTTTTTGAGTTCTCTTTGTCCAACGCAACCTACAAAAAATAAAATTCCGACATCTTTGGAAGGTTATTTGTATTTATTTAATGAACTTGTTCCTAATTTTAGTAGTCCCCTACTACTCATTGAATATTTTAAATGTCATCAAATTAACTCGGACAAGAAAAATTTATTTGTGACTACTTGATTGTTGGCTAACAGAGAGTTTCTTGTAGAAACTGGGTTTATTTGCGTAAATCCTATATTTTTTGATATTACTCTATTCAAGCAACATTAACTTTAAGCTAACTTCACTAAAAATTTAAGTTCAATAAACAAATTTCCTCCGGAAAATCACACTTTTCTAGGAAAATAAGAGTGTCGGGTAACTTGAATACTTAGGTATAGTCAAAATAAAAATGTTAAGACAGTACTTTATTGATCGTAGTTTCAGAGTCTCAGGTAAATATGCTTAACAAAAGTTTGTTTAAATTCCTAATTCAGCCAGCTGTAGGTATGGCTTTGTTAACTGCTGTCAATGTTGCTGTGTCATCTGCCAGTCTAGCTCAGGGACAAACATTACCACCAACTACACAAACACAATTAGATACTAATTATTCATTAGGAGGCGGCGATCTCATCCGTGTAAATGTATTTGAAGTCCCTGAATATACAGGTGAATACCAAATTCCCCCAGGTGGAGCAATCAACTTACCTTTAATTGGCAGTGTGTCAGTACTAGGGCTAACAACTGAACAAGCTTCTGACGAAATAGCTAGAAGATATGCTCGCTTCCTCAAACGTCCCTTGATCTCAGTCAATCTATTATCGCCTCGTCCCATCAATATTTTCGTTGCTGGAGAGGTGACACGTCCTGGAGCTTACACTCTAAGCTTGAGCGGAGGCGCTGGGAACAATCCAGGCGTACAATACCCCACTGTATTAGCCGCATTAACAACAGCACAGGGAGTGACTTTAGCTGCGGATGTGACTCAAGTTCAATTACGGCGTAGAATAGGACGTTCTTCAGAGCAAGCTGTCACCCTCAATTTGAAAGAACTCATTCAAACAGGCAAGTTATCGCAGGATATTACCTTGCGGGATGGAGACACTATAGTTGTGCCAACAGCAACCAACTTCAACGTCGCAGAATCTCGCAATATATTTGCATCCAACTTTGCCGCCAGTCAAACCACACCCCGCACAGTAACAATTATTGGTGAAGTTAACCGTCCTGGTTCGTATCTTGTCACCCCAGGTAATACAGATAGCCAAGTGGGCGCAACCCCTAACAGTGGCACTGCCAGTCCCACTGGTTTACCAAATGTGACACGGGTAATTCAATTAGCTGGCGGAATTACAGCACAAGCTGATGTGCGTAATCTCAAGCTACGCCGACCTACAAGAACTGGCTCAGAACAATCTATAGATATTAATCTTTGGCAACTTTTACAGAGCGGTGATGCCAATCAAGACATCATTGTGCAAGACGGAGATACGATTGTTATTCCGACGGCAACTGAAATTAACCCCGCAGAAGCAACTCAATTAGCTACCACTACTTTATCTCCTACACGGATTCAGGTTGGTGTGGTAGGCGAAGTTAAAAAACCAGGTCTAACAGACGTTCAGCCAAATAGCTCTTTAAATCAAGCTATACTCGCTGCTGGCGGATTTAATGATGCCAGAGCTAGTAGTAAGGCTGTTGATTTGATTCGCCTCAACCCTAATGGTTCTGTCACTAAACGTATAGTAAAAGTGGATTTCTCCGCTGGGATTAATGAGCAAACTAATCCCATACTCCGCAATAATGACGTTGTAGTAGTCAACCGATCTGGTTCAGCTAAGACTGGCGATACCGTCAACACTATAACTGGGCCTCTAGGTGTTATCTTTAATCTTTTGAACTTATTCGGACTCTAGTTTAAGAGATAGATGCAAATTGGGGGCGTTGGCCAACCCTCTTCGTCCCTAAAATTGCACTATCCTTTAATCAAAAGCAAGTTATACATAGCAAACGCTTCAAAAGGCATCGCTTTTTGCAAATTGTGTTTTATAGCAGCTTATAGCAGTTTCATAGTGTTAGGACAAGTCTGCTATAAATACTCTGACAGCCGCTCTCTTCTAATTTGCCAATATTCTAAGCTATCTGACTACTTATATATATCCGTCATTATAGTAATTTTAAGTAATATTACTCATAGAGAAATACTGGAAACTTTAAAACTCTTACTCTAACTTCATAATCTGCATTGATAGGCTTTTGAAATCTTTATTGTAGGTACTCGGATTTCTTATGATAATGAGAATATTTTAGAAACCAGATTCCGCAAATACTACTCTATAACTGATTTTTAGTCATCTAGTGATTCTTATTATCATAAGAATTATTTAAGTAAATTAACTAATTGATGACAGATATACTATTTTAACCACAGATACCGCGTATACACAGTAGAATGATGTCGAATTGGAAATGACGCCATTTGTACGGTTGCTTGGTGTTCATGAATAGGGTAACTCTGGATACTGATATTTTTTATTCAGTGATTCTATCAGATGTTTGCGATTTTTTGGAACACAAGCTCAAAAGGTGGTTCAGCCATATTTAGGCAAAAATGCGCAGGTTTAAACCTATAAAACCGTGTATAAACTTACCAGTGGCAGTGATACGACCATATCCAATACTGGGTTATTAACTAAGGCTAGAGTTACTGACCGTTAACGACTGAGTTTTTGCAACATACCCTATTTTTCCCTATGATGATTCATGGTTTCGGTTTTCTCAGTTTGAGCGCATCTCTTGTACTTCCCTGGGCATTAACAGGTCTGGTTCAAGGACAGAGAATAACACAGTCTTTATTTAAAGATGTTCCTCAGCCATCCACTGTTCAGGAAATACCACTACCTAACCGCAAGCTGATCAGTCGTATTTCAACTGCGACAACATACTATGTTAGTGGTAACGGAAACGACAGAAATAGCGGACTCTCTACCTCATCCGCTTTTAGGACACTTCAAAGGGCAGCAAACCTTACTAATCCTGGCGACACGGTACTTATTATGAACGGACAATACAAGAATGGGCCCAAAGATGGGGCTGTACTAGGTATTAGACGTTCTGGAACTGCAAATGCATGGATTAAATATAAAGCATATCCTGGGCATTTTCCAAAAATTCAGCACAATACATGGAGTGGTATCTCGATTTCAAATGGAGCTTCATATATCGAGATTAACGGGCTGGAGGTCGTAGGGAACAATGCTAATATCACCCTTTCTTATGCGTTAAGTCAGAAGTATAACAGATCAAATCCGCTTACTAACGGAAGTTGCATAAGCATTGAAGGAGGAAACAAAGGTCGTTCTCATCACATAAATATTCTCAACAACAAAGTGCATGATTGTGGAGGAGCAGGTATCTCAGCAATCCAAACTGATTATGTGAAAGTGGATAATAACACTGTTTTCAATAACTCTTGGTACACACTTTATGGTTGCAGTGGCATTTCCATGCTTAATAATTGGAGCTCTGACAACAACCAGGGATACAAGATATTTGTGACCAATAACAGGAGCTACAACAATCGAATGTACGTTCCTTGGATTGAAGCCGGAAAGATCACAGATGGTAATGGCATTATTGTTGATGTTTCAAAAGGATATAGAGGACGGGTTTTAATTGCTAACAATCTCACCTACAAGAATGGCGGTTCAGGTATTCATTCCCATGATAGTCAGAATGTCGATATTATCAACAACACGGCATATTTTAATCAGCAAAGTCCAGATGTTAAAAAAAAGGGAAAGGGCGAAATTTATGCGGGTTATTCATCTAATGTCAAAATTTTCAACAACATCATGTATCCTTCCCCTGGTAATGCTGCGAATAGCAATATGAAAAATGTCAACGTCAATTATAACTACAATGTTTATCCCAATAATTCGACGATCAAGATTACAGGATCTAACGATATGATTGCAGATCCACAGTTTGTTAATGCCTCAGCTCGTGACTTTAGATTGAAATCAACAAGTCCGGCAATTAATAGTGGTTTAAAGTGGAAGGATGTGCCAGAAGATATTCAAGGCAAACTTCGTGTGTCTCCCGATAGAGGAGCATACGAAATGCGGTAGTAGTTAAAAGTACGCCATTGGGTTGTATGGTAAAGTTCTTATTTATACATACATATTTGTTTGTCTACAACCCAATTGGAAACGGGCGAGGAAGAGCCACAAGGTAAAAAAATATCCTATAGCTCGATCGCAGAAACAAGCAGAATACAGATGCGGGAATTATGTGTGGCTACTGGAGAAATAGACCTGAAGTATTTAGATGAATCAGATTTTGTTCATGGAGTTACTTTCGAGGCAAGGAAAAATCCTAATAAACCCAATTAAAGTGGAGTGGCAACACCTGAAGAAATCGGACTACCAATCCTGAGAATTATCTATAGCTCCTAATATAGCTTTTCCTATACTGGTAAAGCATATACCTTATCTTATCTAGGATCACTATATAATTCTAAGTCCGGCTAATTGATTATTATTTAAAACTTCTTGCGTCTTAGCGTCAGTCTTTATTAATAAATATTTATCCGGACTTGATGTAACTCCTAAAATGATTGATTTTTTGGAAGCTTTATTTCTTTGCCAATCCCTTAAGCTCTTTTGTCAACTCTCTTGGTTTAAAATACTCGTGAGAATGATATCGATAACTACTAGATTCATTTTTATCAATGACTCCATTAACTACTAAACCTAGAACGTTGTAATTGGATCTCTCTAATATCTCTTGAGCAGCATTAGCACTGTTGGAATCAATTACTCCAGGTCGCGCTACTAACAAAATACCATCAGTCATTTGGCTTAAAGTCAAAGCATCGGCCGCCAAAAGCAGTGGAGGGGCATCAATAATTACAAAGTCATACTTGTAATGAGATGAGAAACTCTCAATGAGTGATGCCATCCGTTTTGAGTCAAGCAAAGCAAGTGGGTTGGGAGGTCTAACCCCAGCAGTTAAAACATCAAGGTTGTCCATTACCTTAGATACGGCAATTTCAAATTCAGCCTGACCTACAAGAACCTCACTCAAACCAACTTCATTGGTTAGTTCCCAGAGATGATGCTGAGAAGGAACTCGCATATCTGCATCGATTAGTAAAACTTGACGTCCTAGTTGAGCGATCGCTGCTGCTAAATTAGCTGAAACTGTAGACTTGCCTTCTTTAGGAACTGCACTAGTTATCACAATGGTTTTGAGCAAATTATCTGAACTTAAGAATTTCAGATTTGCTTGAATCATCCGGTACATTTCACTCGTTAAAGAGTGGGGAGTATCCCTGACGGCGACTGTTTGATATGTGGATTCTGCATTTGAATAACGGGAACGAAGCTTTTTAACAGATAAAGGAACAATTCCTAGCAAAGTATATCGAAATACATCTCTAATTTCTTTAAGTGTTTTTAGAGATCTATCTCTCATAGCGAGAAAGAGTACAGTTGTGGTGGCAAAAAATAAACCGAACATGACTCCTAGCACCAAAACAATTATTGTTTTAGTTAATGTAGGATCTTTGGGCACTAAAGCCTGAGCAATAATTCGAGAACTAGGGGCATTTGTATTTTCAACTAACTGTAATTCTTGAACCTTTTTCAAGAGAGTTTGATAGGTCGATTCTGCAACTTCAACTTTCCGTTCTAACTCCCGCTGGTTTTGTGCCAGTTGGGGTATGAGTTTCACTCGCTGTTCGTAGCTGACGCGAGAATTATATAGAGAGGAGAGTCTTTGAGTTAACCCAAAACGTTGTATTTCTGATTGCAGAAAGTTTTGTATCAGGCTTTGTCTGAGTTCTCCAATCTGCAATAGGCTCTGGGGAACTTGTGTTTGATTGCCAACAGTCTGACCAACTTGCTGTTGCAGGAGAGATTTTAAATTAGCCTTTTTTGCTTCTAGGTTAATAATTATAGGGTTGTCATCTAGAAAACGGCTGCGCTCAACCGCTAGCTGGCGATCGGTCTCTTGGAGTTGTGTAAGAATTCCCTGTACTGCTGGTGACTGACTGAGGGCACTCACAGCGATCGCTTCTTGAGAATTTAGCTCTACTTTCTGCCGCAGTTCATTGGTTTGAGCATTTACCTCATCTAGTTGAGCCTTGACAGTATTCATCTCATTATCTAGATTTCCAATAGTCGCAACAGCTGATCTTGTCTCCTCTGATAAATCTGCAATCTGATGCTTTTGTTTAAATATACGTAGCGCTACTTCTGCATTATTAACAGCAGCTTGAGTTGTAGGAAGTTGCTTGGCCATAAACTGACGAGCTGCTCCTGCCTCAGAGCGATTTGTCAGAATATCATTTTCTAAGTAAAACCTCATAATTGTGTTGACTACTGCCGCTGCTTCTTCAGGATTGTGACTTTTATAAGAAATACGCAATACATCTGTCCCACCAATAACTTTTAAGTTCAGGAGTTTTAGTAGTTTTTTTACCTCGAGAGGTTCACCATCGTTGTCTTTAAGTTGTAGTTTGTCTATTGTCCGTTGTAATAAAGCTGGGGAAGAAATAACTTCTATCTGACTGCTTATGGGATTTTGAGTTGCTACCAATGGTTTCAAATCTCCTGCGTCTCCTCCTTCAGAGGTATCAGGGTAAAGATTATTGCCTGCGACTTTAAAACTGGGAACCCTAAATAAAAGTTTTCCTTCCGCTTCATAATCTGGCTTCAGAAATTGTGTAGATATGGCACTCAGAATAACTGTCGCCACAAATACACTGAAAGCCGGTAGCCACCATCGTTTCAATATCAACAAGTAACGATTAAGGTCTAAATCAATAGATTCTCTAGATTCCATAGATTTTTCTGACATAAATCTTCCCAAGTACAGGTCTTAAGCAAGAAACTAAAAATTGACTTATAACAGGCACAAACCAGTGCAATTGACAATACTGATTATGTATAATTTTACAATATAAAATATAGCATATACCAATAGGGTTCAGTTAAAGCTTAACTGTTTATCAAAATCATTATCATTTTTTTAACGAACCGCCAAAGAAGCAAAGAAAACAAGCAAGAAGTGCTTAACTGAACTGTATTGCAGTATAGAGTATTTAAGTTAAAATTTAGTTCCTATTTCTTACAAATGTGTAACGGTGGCTAGTATACCTTTATTGCAACTTTGTTAATTTTGGGATTTGAGGTGAGTTAAGTACGTCCTAACTATAACTGCCATCCCATAATCAACCCTTTAGTAACAGGACGTTCAATTAAAAGTTTTTTTCATTACCTATCAACCATTAATAATTCAAATTTATTTCTGGATTATCAAAGGCTTGATTTTTTCCTCGGATATTATACGGCTATATTCCTTGTCCGATCAACTATCTTAGGCAAAGCCAAAATTTCAAGTTCAAGTAAAAAACTTGACCTTTAGTCAATTTGTAATTTTTGACCATAAACATCTACTTATTACTCAACCCACTTACTTAATATAGTAATTCTGAAAGTTTGGCAAAGTAGCTATCTACTTTGCCAAACTTTATCGTAAGCATCTAACAGTTTTGGAGCTTGATATTGCCATTCAAGAATCTCCTCCATTCTGCGTCGCCCCTCGGCTCCGATCTTGTCTCTGTGTTCAGGAGAATCTAGAAGTTCCAAAATTTTCTCGGCAAATTCCACCTCATCGTTAGGCTTTGCATAAAGAGATGCTTCTTGTGCAGAACGTCTTCCCTCTCGCAAATCAAACTGGACAATTGCTTTTCCCATTGCCATGTATTCAAGGATTTTATTCATGGTGCAATTTTCGTTATAAGCAGATGTTGGAGAAGGTTCTACACACACGTCGCAGCTGGAAAGCCGCTCTAAAAGTTCTTCACCTTGCTTAAACCCTGTAAATTCTACAAACTCATTCACTTCTAACTCTTTAGATAAGTCCTTGAGCTTTTCTGCCATAGGTCCACTACCAATTAGCATAAAGTGAATATCAGAGCGATTTTTTTTGTGGACGATGTAATATACCATTCTTAGGAGATAATCAATACCCTCTGGTTCTCCCATGACACCCATGTAACCTATCAAGTAGTTTCTACCTCTACGGTAATTGGGGTTTGGAGGCATTCGGCGAAAGCGCGAAAGATCCGGCGCACTACGAACTACAAATACTTTCTCTGGTTTCTTATGCCCACGCTTAAGAGCCACCTCTCGGTGTGACTCGTTCGTTGAAATTACCATATCTGCTGTGGCATAGGTCAAGCGTTCAGCCCAGCGTAATCCATGATAAAAAATATCGCGCCGCCGATACTTAGCTTCATACATTTCCGGACTGAGGTCATGATGATCGAAGATGATAGATATACCATGAAATAATTTAAACCATGCTGCTACCAAGAAAAGTAAATCGGGTGGATTACAAATATGTATGACATCAAAACCACGCTCTCGCCATACCCTTTGAGCTAGACGGAATTGCCAGTTAATCGCCCAACTGTACTCTCGGAGATAGCCAATGACAGAACTTTCTTCCGGTGGTAGAGGATGACGGTAAATATGAATCTGCTCAATAATTTCGTAATCTTTATCAAAGCCATTGCCTGTAGGTGAAATTACGCTAACTTCATACCCGGCTTTTTGCAAAGTAGTTGCTTCCATCCATACCCGTCTATCAAAGGGAACTGGAAGATTTTCAACGATAATTAGTACTTTCTTCGGTGATGCCATAATAATTTCAATTTTTAATTAGTTTCGTAAGTAATTATTCACTCACTCAGTAAAATGGTCAAAACCCATAATTTGTGGGTGATAGGCAGGGAAATGTGAAACGTTACTTTAGTAAAACACTCACTTTTCAAGTCTAAAATATACCTTATTTATGTAACCTATAGTCATCTTTGGCGAAACTGGGTTGAACAATGAATATACATATCTACATCATAATAGCCATCACTGTTGCAGTTACTAGCTGGTTACAGTTCTATTGATTAATCATCTGGTTTTTACTTCATCTTTACATTCTGACTGAGAGACATACTGCCACATAAAGTATCCAAGTCAAACTATTTGATTCCATCAAGTTAGACTCAGTGAGACTAGATAAGACTATAAATGTCATGTGTATAAGTGGCCAAATATCGAATGCTGTTTTATTACTACGCACCCAAGCAAATCCTTGCACATAACTGCGCCAAAATCCTAAAAAGAATACTGCTAACCCTAAAAGACCCAAATCTAGGCAAAGAGCCAGATAGCCATTGTGGGGGTGGTTTGGCGTCCATGCAGCTGCAAGCCAAATATCGGCAGATTCGCCATTCCATCCTTGCCAGAATCCACCATAACCATACCCAAGCCAAGGATGTTTCCAAATCTTATCAATTACTAATGGCCACAACTCTGTTCGACCGGTCAGTGTCGCATCTTTGCCAATTGCACTGAACAGGATATCAGCATTGTTAGACAACCAAAAATATAAACTTTGGCTGATAGTAGCTATGATTATTAAGGTTGGTACCATGAACTGGTATGGCCAGCGCCAAATTTGAAAAGCAAAAAATGCCAATATGAGAATTAATAGATTAATTAGAGATGAACCTGAAGACGCAAGGAGTAAAAGTAGTACTGACAAACAAAACCCACCCCTAAAAAGCCAACTACGTTTTTGATTTTGATAACTAAGGATAAAAAAAGTCATACTACTCGTTACCATTCTTGCTCCCAGACCGTTTTTGTGCGTAAATACTCCACGCCACTTTGCGCCACCCAAATCGCTCTGTATCCCGTACTTAGGCAAGGCTATAGCAAAAACGCAACTAAGTATTATAATAATTGCAAAGTTCCAAGCCAGTAAATGTAATTGCTGTTTTAAGCTATATCGCGAAGCAAAATAGAGTCCAAATAAACTGGAATTAATGAGAGCAAAACTATTTTTTAATGTTGTTGATGGTTCAAAAGACCAAATAATGGAAATAGCTGCCAATAAAATTAAAAAATAAAGCAAAAAGTCTTTACTAAGTAAATAAAGAGTTTTCTTCCAACGCAAAACTAGTAGTGCTACTGTAACTGCGTAGATTAAAGAAAAAATAACCCGTATCACAGAGCTATCATATTCTACTAAATCGCTCTGTCCTGCTCCTCCTGACAGTAAAAGAACAATGACTGCTCCTGAATACATCAGTAAGCTCGCAATTGTGAATCCCTGTTCAGCAAAAATTAGTATTTTCCTCATAATAGTTGAACTAATATTTATTTGGCATATTCAGTTCTTTATAATAAACTTGAGCTGTTTGAGCAGCAATATTTGACCAATTTAAATCTTCCTGACAACGAGCTAATGCCGCAGTTCGCATACTTTGTTGCAAATCGCGATCGCTTAACAAATAAATAATGGCATCAGCTAAAGATTGGACATCACAAGGTGGAACTAACAACCCATCTTTTTTATGCTGAATTATCTCACTTAATCCCCCTACTTCAGAGGCTACAACCAGTGTTCCCATCCCATAAGATAAGGCTGCCACACCACTTTGAGAGGCTTCTATATATGGTAGAACTGTTACCGTACTGCGTTGAAATAGATTACTTACTTCTTCAAGGGGGATAAAGTCATTGATAATTTCGTAGCGTTTCTCATCATAACCATTAGGGAAATATTGTTTTATGTTTTCTCCCCGTCCAGCGATAATCAGCTTGATTTCAGGTATCCGTTCAGCAATTAAAGGCATAGCCTGAAGTAAATATTTCAATCCTTTGTAGGGCCAGATGCGACCAAAAAATAGTAGTGTATTTGGCTCACGAGTCTGACTATTCTGTTTACCCCGGCGTTGATATAAACTACCAAGTTCCCCATGTGGTAAAACATTGACTCGCTCTTGAGGTATACGAAATTGTTCAGTTAAAATCTTTTTTAGTTGATGAGTATGGACAATCAATTGTTGGGAACGATAGAAGGCAATACGTCTGGTATACTCTGAACCGAATACACTCATGCTATCTCCTGGGTGACGGAATATATCGTGGATAGTTGTCACCAATGGCGGCATTTTGTTGACTAACAAAGTCCAATCATACCAAGGATCGTTAGTTTCTTGCACATGTAAGACATCTGGCTGTATGTCTTTGATAATACGCATCATAGCGTACATAGACAATAGGCTGCGTGGGTCGCGAATCCGTGGTTTTTTAAAGCTAATTACGCGGATACTGGAATCAAGAACATTGCTACAGGCATTTGAGAGTTTTTCTGGGTGAATTAGCGTTAAATCAACATGTTTAACCAGGCTGTTTGCTAATTCAATTGTGTAATCTTCAAAGCTAAAATGCAATAAAGCAACTTTAATCATAATTTAAATTATACCCTCACCTTAAATTATTTATTTTCCCATTTTTGATGAGTTAATGATAAGAATTTATCTTAAACGGCTTACTGCTATCTTACTTAACAATTTGAACCATAAAAAACGAAACCCTCCAAAGGCACGAATACCTAAATAAATCACAAATAAACCATAGGCACAAGTTGCAATAATTAGAGTTAATATAAAGTCTAAGCTAAGTTTTTGTAATAATATTAATACAGGTAACATTACAATAGTTATTATTAATGGTCGGCGGATAATTCTCCATAAATTTAATGGAAATAGGCGATTATAGGTGAAATAAACATACTGGCTAAAACCAGAAATAGTCATTAATAATGCCATTAAAGCTGCACCTAGTAACTGATAGTGCGAAACTAATACAATACCTCCTAAGCTCCCTAATGTAGTGGTAATAACTACTTCACGTAGGTTCACTATCTCGAAACCATTGGCTACAAGTAAATAACTCAGTGAGCGTGTAAACGGCAAAAAAACGAGTGATGCAGCACTTATAACAAGGGCTATATTTGCTTCAGCAAAGCTAGCATTATAGAGAAAAACTAGTAAATCTTTGCCAAACAATAAGATTCCAAGATATAAGGGTAATGCAATGATTAATAGGATTTCTATAATATTTTCAGCTATCTGCCTCTGCTTCTCCCGTCCTTGCTCTACTGCCTTTGAAAGTCTGGGAAATATTGCTAAACTTATACTGTTAGCAATAATCATAAAGGGTTGTAATAATTGTGTTATTCCGCCAAATAAACCTACTAAAAACTCATTTCCTAACAATGAAAGGATCAATATTTGTATTCTGCCACTAACTACAGCTATTGCTTCAATAGCAAAAAACGTACGCGCACTTTTGATTGTGTTAAAGACAAAATCCCTATCAATTTGCCATTGTATTCTTACTAACCGGGCTATAAAAATCCATTCAATTACCAAAATTAATGTTTCTGAAAAAAGTAGGATCGCCCCCAAATACTCAATTCCATATTTTAGCTGCATCGCCCAAATCATGATTATTAGGCGTAAAATATAGACTGGCACTGTAGCGATCGCAATCAGATGCATCTTTTCTTTAGCTTGAAAAATCGCCTCTGTGATATTAGAAAGCGCAAAGGGAATGATCGTTAAGCCCATTATGTAACAAACAGTCGAGGTTTTGGAACTATAGGGAAGTAAAAATACTACAATCACCAATGCCGCATAACTGAAAAAACTAAATATTAACTGTAGGCAAGTACCACTAATTAAATAGACTGGTGTTTTTTGTGGCTCACGAGCTAGTTCTCTAGTAAACAATGTTTTTAGACCTTGTGAAGCAATGCCCACAAAGATGAAATAGTAGCTATATGCTAGTAGATACTGCCCTAAAGCTTCAGCTCCTAGAGTACGAGCAATCGAAGCGGTTAATACAAAGGCTGTAACACTTTGTGCTAACCGATTGAGTATCATTGAGAAGGAATTACTTATGAATTTGTACTTTTCTACCATTCTTATAATTCTTAATTCAGCTTAATTCTTTCATTTTGAGCCACCATGATTTTTTCGGATATATCCGATTTTTCTAGAGTACCCTCAAACAGGTAGCTAATTACTCAGTAAGGTAGAAAAATCTAAATTTAATCCGCTATAAATTAAACTGAAGACTTGCAATAAATTTATTGATTGATACGGAAAGTAAATTCTCTAATCCTAGCTATCCTACTATGAATTGTTTCTGTTAGTAAGCACCGTCTTTTTTCAAAACCACCATAACTGTTTTCAGGAGAATTTCAAAGTCTAACCCAAGTGACCAATTTTCGATATAGCTAATATCTAGATGAATCACTTGTTCAAAATCTAAAATATCTGAGCGACCTGATACTTGCCAAAGACCTGTAATCCCAGGTAAAATTTCATGTCGAATAAAATGATGTTCAGAAAACTTTTCAACATCTCTGGTAGGTAAAGGGCGAGGTCCGACTATACTCATTTCTCCAAGGATAACGTTAAACAGTTGAGGTAATTCGTCTAAACTGTAACGACGAAGAAATTTTCCAACACGGGTAATGCGAGGATCATCTTTAATTTTAAAGATAATTCCATCTTTTGTTTCATTTAAAGCTTCTAATTCTTTCTGTAATTTTTCCGCATCAGACCTCATCGTTCTGAATTTCCATACTTTAAACTGTTGACCATGTAAACCTATACGCGTTTGTCTGTAAAATACTGTGCCTGGAGAGTCAATTTTTATAGCTATAGCTATAGCTATATAAATTGGGAATAACAACATTACAAATAAAGTCGCAAAACAAAAATCACAACTACGCTTTATCCAAAAATCTTTACCTGTAATTATCGGACAGTCCAAACTCAGACAAGGCATTCCCCCTATTTTGTTGAATTGTACGTTTTTATAAATTGGTTTTAATTCCATCGGTAAAATATGTACTTGTATCCCAGATGCTTGAAATAACCAGCACAAAAACATTCTATTTTTTAGCGCATCCCAAGATATAAAAACTTCTGTCACCCCTAGTTGATTAAGCTGAGTCAACGT
Source organism: Nostoc sp. JL31 (assembly GCF_017114965.1). Lineage (NCBI taxonomy): Bacteria > Bacillati > Cyanobacteriota > Cyanophyceae > Nostocales > Nostocaceae > Nostoc > Nostoc sp. JL31. Next base: position 15,170 of record NZ_JABXKO010000026.1, on the reverse strand, counting down.
TTGCTGACGTTTGTATCTGTCTAGTGAATTAGCATTCGCCGTTCCAGATACAATGTAATGCTTTTCTTTTTTTATAAAACTCGCAATTTGCTCGTGATCTTGAGGATCGCAAATAATGAAAACAGAAGAACGAACTATTTTTTTCTGCTTGCGTAGATATTCAAGAGTAATATTTACAGCATATCTACCAGTACAAATAAAAAATATACTTAGCAGCCAAGGTAACAATATTAATCTTGGACGTGTGATATCAATAACTGGTTTATACAAAAAACTAACTAAAAGGATTAATCCATGAGCAAAAGTTAGCGATTTGATAATATTGAAATAATCATAGCGTTTTTGACCTTCTCGATAAATACCTTCGACAGCTAGCGATCCTATTTGAATCCCAATAGCTGTTAAAATCGGTAAATAATGACTTGGTATATACCAAGTAAAATTTCCAGAAGTAGATTGATATGCTGCTAAAACCCAAGCTAGAAATAAAAGAGTACAGTCTACTAAGAATAATGTTGTTAATCTCAACCACCACGAACCCTTACGTACCGTGACAAATGTCGATGCACGTAAATCCAAAGGCACTTCACTGAATTTATTTGTTGTAATGCTTTGATTACTCATAAGTTAGGAACACTTGGTGTAGGTAAAATTTGATAGGAGCATTAGATATACAAGAAAATTTGGGTATCTCACTATTTTGATTTACAAAGAAACCTTAACTTTTTAGTCTAGTTTTAACCATTTTCTTAGGAGTAACTTAAGTTCTTTATTAAAAGTATCCTCCAGGGTTGGTTTGAGTGCTGTTACTACCGATATACCTCGGTTTGATTGCAGCCTATAATCAGATTTTAATCTTGTAAAACTTAATCAAAAAAAGGATTTGTTTGTTGGTCAATTTAGATTAGTACTTAAACAAAACTCCTGATATTAATAATCAAGCAAGCAAAATAAAAATATTATAATTTTCGCGGTTACTAATACAAAATCAGATGAATTAATTATAGATATCGCAGATATCTTGGAGGGTTTCGCTTTTTAGAGGTATAGAATGATTGATATCACCTCAGAAATTACTCTAGCATATTTATTTAGACTAATTCAGCTTTGATTATAAAGTTGTCTTATGTATTTAATTTTTTTACGCATAATTACTGATTAACAAAATGTACACATAATTTATAATAAAATGCATCAAAAATTTGATATTTGTAATAAAAGTTTACATTTTTGAATATCTATGGTTAAACTTGAGTCAGTTTCATGGACATTTCTAAATGAAGTCTTAAAAAAGGCAGTAACTTTGACGACGAGACTGTAGTTTAGAGTACAAGAGTGATGTTACAAAAATGAAGCCTATTATATAGTTGGGTTTCATGAGATTCGCCTAAATTCTTCAAAAAAATAATATTACGACTTTACATTAATTTTATATAATTCAAGAGAAAATGAAGATTTTGTAAAAAATATTTTTCGTTCAGTAGATTTTACTGAGATAGGCTAATGTATTTTTATAATTGCGTGTAAGTATTTGTATTTATTGGCTAAAACAGAAATTTGATCTTTTGGATTCAATTGTCATTAAGAGTTTCATTTCAATCAATAAAAGATAGCGTGAAAGTATGGTGACTAGCAAATCAGATGAAATCAATACATTGGGCAGGTTCTTAAACAATAAAAAGTGGCGTCTGTAGATGGAAAACCTGTGCCAGATACCAAAAAAATTATTATCAACCTCTTCTCAATGCTGAAATGGAGGTACTGGTAATAGTCAAAAGCCAAATAGCAACTTTTGAGTTTGGGAAGTATTATAGCAGTTTACAATTGCTTGGAGTCCAAACAATTAGTAGAGGCACAAAACATATCTGTGTGCTGCTAGCGTGTGTATCATTCAAAATTGCTATATGTATGTTGGCTATGTGAGAATTAATAGTATTCTGCTCATTTTCTATAGATTGGGGGCTGTATTTGCTCACATATTTTTTAGTTATAAACCTTTAATGATTTACGTCCTCATAAAACTTTAATTATTTTATGCCCACTGACTTTAATATAGAAAATGCAAATAAATAGTAAAACATCAGAATATAAGCAAAATATTACCTTAAATACCTTAACTCACATCATCGGCACTCAGGTTTTACAGGAATTGAACGACACCCAAGTAGTTCATCATCAGGATCTATGCATTCATCAAATATTTGAGATGCAAGTAGAGCGATCGCCCCAAGCCATTGCAGTAGTATGTGAAAATACACAACTTACTTATCAACAGTTAAACCAGCGGGCGAATCAACTAGCTCACCAGCTACGTGCTTTAGGCGTTGGGCCGGAAGTACTTGTAGGTATATGCTTAGAGCGCTCCTTAGAGATGATTGTAGGACTACTGGGCATTCTCAAAGCTGGAGGCGCTTATGTGCCTTTAGATCCGGCATATCCCTCAGAACGTTTAGCTTTTATCTTGGAAGACACCCAGACGCCAGTATTGTTAACCCAAGAAAAATTGGTCAAGAACTTACCACCGCATCAGGCGCAAGTGGTTTGTCTGGACTTAGACTGGCAAGGGAATATTCAAAATAGTCAAGAAAATCCTGTAAACCAAACTACGGCTGATAACCTCATCTACGTAATCTACACATCTGGTTCTACAGGACAGCCCAAGGGTGTAATGATCCCTCACCGTGGTATCTGCAATCAACTCCACTGGAAGCAAACAACTTTTGGATTAACTCATACAGACAAAGTTTTACTGACTATTTCTTTTAGCTTTGATCCCTCAGTGTGGCAGATATTCTGGCCATTGTGCTTTGGGGGGCAATTATTTATGGCTCGCCCTGGTGGACATCAAGATACAGCCTACCTTGTGAAGGTGATTACTGAGCAGCAAATTACCGTTTTGGCTTTAGTACCTTCCATACTGCGTGTCTTATTGGAAGAGAGGGGAATTGAGAATTGCCGATTTATCAGACACATTACCTGCGGTGGTGAAGCTTTACCTGGCGAACTTATAGAACGCTTCTTTACCCAACTGAATTTGGACAATGTTTTACATAATTGCTATGGTCCGACAGAAGCTTCCATTGATACCACTTTCTGGAGTTGCCAGCGCGGTATTAATTATGCTATTGCACCCATTGGTCGTCCGATTACCAATGCAGAGATTCACATCCTTGATGAAAATTTGCAGCCAGTGCCTGTTGGTGAATCAGGTGAACTGCACATTGGCGGTATTGGTTTAGCGCGAGGCTATCTTAACCGTCCAGAATTGACCACAGAGAAGTTTATTTTCAACCCTTTTAGCTCTGAACCTGGGGCACGCCTTTACAAAACTGGGGACTTGGCACGTTATTTGAGCGACGGTAATATCGAGTTTATTGGTCGCATTGACGACCAAGTTAAAATACGTGGTTTCCGAATTGAATTAGGAGAAATTGCAGCTATATTAGCTCAACATCCGGCACTGACACAGACGTTAGTCATAGCCAAAGAGGATGTTCCTGGGGACAAGCGACTTGTAGCATATATTGTTGCCCGTCCAGAGCAAATTCCTAGCCAGGCTGAATTGCGTCGCTTTTTGGAAACTCGGTTGCCTGAATACATGGTGCCTAGTTTCTTTGTATTTTTGGACACTCTACCATTAAATCCCAACGGTAAAATAGACCGCCGCGCCTTACCTGCACCAGATACATCTGATATTAGGCTGTCAAGTAACTTTGTTCCACCTCAGAATTCGACAGAAGAAATCTTGGCTGGCATTTGGGCGAAAGTTTTGCGTCTGGAACAAGTAGGAATCCACGACAATTTTTTTGAATTGGGAGGGCATTCACTACTGGCCACTCAAGTGATGTCTAGAGTTCGTCAAGCTTTTCAAATAGAAATACCGTTGCAACTTTTATTTGAGAATCCCACGATCGCTACTTTAGCTCAAGCGATTGCCCAAAACCAAACTCCAGAAAATGATCCCCAAAATCAAACTATTCCCCAAATAGCCAATCGGGAATCAGCACCTCTATCCTTTGCCCAACAGCGAGTCTGGTTTTTGGAGCAGTTGGAACCTAACAGCACAGCATATATCGTCTCCAATGCACAGCGCTTAACGGGTAAATTAAATGTGGGTGTATTGCAACAGTCATTAGATGCGATCGTTGTCCATCATGAGGCATTGCGAACCAACTTTATTACATCACCTGATGGTAGCCCCATACAAGTAATTGGGACGCCTCGGGCAGTAGAACTTAAAATCATTAAGGTAACAAAGGAGCAAGTAGAATTTCTCCTACATCAAGAAGTGCAACGCCCCTTCAACTTAGAATCTGACTTGATGTTGCGTGCTACTTTGCTCCAAGTAGACCAACAGGAGCATATACTCTTGTTAATGATGCACCACATCGCTTCAGATGGTTGGTCAATTGGTATTCTTTGGCAGCAGTTAATAGCGCTTTATGAAGCCTTTTTGAGTAGTAAGCCTTCCCCCTTAGCAAAATTGCCCATTCAGTATGCGGATTTTGCTGTGTGGCAGCACCAATGGCTATCAGGTGAGGTTCTTTCCAAGCAAATTAACTATTGGAAAACCCAATTAGCATGTGCTAATACTGTACTGGAATTGCCCACCGACCGACCACGGCCACCAGTGCAAACTTACCAAGGAGCAGCCCAATCTCTGATGCTACCGAAGACTTTGAGTGCATCACTCACAGAACTCTCGCATCAGGAGGGTGTCACTCTATTCATGACATTGCTGGCAGCCTTTGGGACAATACTGCACCGCTATACTGGGCAAGAAGACATTCTTATCGGTTCTCCCATTGCCGGCCGTAATCGTTCTGAGATTGAAGGGTTAATTGGATTTTTTATTAACACCGTTGTTTTACGGACTGATTTTGCCGAGAACCCCAGTTTTCGTTCAGTCCTAAATCGAGTTCGCCAGATGGCATTAGATGCTTATGCCCATCAAGATATGCCCTTCGAGAAGCTGGTAGAAGAACTGCAACCAGAGCGAGATACCAGTCGCAACCCACTATTTCAAGTGTGGTTTAATATGCTCAACTTAAGGGACATCCAACTGGAACTACCTGGAGTGTCTATAGAACCAGTCTCCATTCTCGAAACAGCTTCTAAGTTCGACTTAACCCTTTACGTTACAGAACAAAATCAAGGAATCCAACTTGATTTAGTCTACAACACCGATCTGTTTACTTCAGAACGGATGATGGAAATGCTTGATCAATTCCATCACTTGCTGAATCAAATTGTTGCTGCTCCAGAGAGGAAAATTAGTTTATATTCTCTGGTGACACCAAAAGCGCAACTTTTGCTGCCAGAACCAAGGGCGGTTTTGCCAGAACCACGGTATGAATTGACGACAACAATGTTTACCTCTTGGGTAAATCGTACCCCAGAACATTCATCACTTCGTCAAGGATTTCGCACTTGGAATTATGGAGAGTTGGGCAAAATCGCTCAAACCTTAGCACAGGTTTTGTTATCTCACGGAGTAGAGCGGGGAGATGTCGTAGCCGTGTTTGGGGCACGCAGCTTTGCGCTAATTGCCAGTGTGCTGGGCGTACTCTTGAGTGGCGGTGTGCTACTCACACTCGATCCGAAACTTCCCAGCCAACGCCAGCGGCTGATGCTACAGGAAGCTAAAGCTAAATACATATTATATATTGATGGTCAGCGCCCAGAAGACGAAAAGATATGGGAGTCTTTAACTAGCATCTGTGTCAACCGAGACACAGGAGAAGCCATAAATTTCCAAAAGAGTATTGAAGCAGTAAATCTACCTGAAATCGCTGCTGACGATGCAGCTTATATTTTCTTTACTTCCGGCACTACTGGTGTACCGAAAGGGGTGCTGGGGTGTCATAAAGGGTTGGCGCATTTTCTGAACTGGCAGCGACATACCTTTAAAATTAATCAGCAAGACCGCGTTGCCCAATTAACTGGTCTTTCTTTTGATGTCGTCCTCAGAGATATCTTTTTACCTTTAACTAGTGGTGCAACCCTCTGTTTGCCAGAAGAAGAGGATAACTTAGAACCGACTAGAATTCTGCGTTATTTGGAAAACGAGCAAATTTCTGTACTGCATACAGTTCCTTCGCTGGCGCAATTATGGTTAGCGAATGTGCCGTCAGGAGTCTCTTTACGTAACTTACGCTGGTTATTCTTGGCTGGAGAACCTCTGAAAGAAACCCTTGTAGTTCGTTGGCGGGATGCTTTTCCCGAATCTGGTGAAATAATCAATCTCTACGGGCCGACAGAGACAACCTTGGCAAAGTGTTATTACCGAGTACCTGTTGAGTGTAGCCCTGGTGTACAGCCAGTTGGATTGCCGCTGCCGCAAACTCAAGCACTGGTTTTCACACCAAATCACCAACCATGCGGTATCGGTGAACCAGGCGAGATTGTAATCCGAACTCCATTCCGCAGTTTGGGCTACATCAATGCCCAGCAAGAAAACCGTTCTCGGTTTGTGAAGAATCCTTTTCGGAACGATCGCCAGGATTGGCTTTATTATACAGGCGATCGCGGATGCTATCGTCCAGATGGCTCTCTAGAAATTCTCGGTCGCCGAGATCATCAAGTCAAGATCCGGGGGATACGCATTGAACCAGGGGAAATTGAAACGGTTTTAGCCCAACACCCAGATGTACTCCAGACTGTAGTGATTGCCCGTGAAGATATTCCTGGCGATCGACGTTTGGTGGCTTACATTATACCGAATCAAGACTCAGCGATCGCGATTACTGATATCCGGGGCTTCCTCTCGACAAAATTGCCACAGTACATGGTACCTTCGGCTTTTGTCTTGCTGGACATCATGCCCTTAACCGCCAACGGCAAGGTAAACCGGCGTGCCCTACCTGCACCAGACTTATCGAGGCAAGAGCCAGAAGCCACCTTTATTGCTCCTCGCAATGAAGTGGAGCGCCAATTAACCCAGATTTGGGAACAAACTTTAGGTGTCCAGCCCATTGGTGTTAGGGATAACTTCTTCGAGCTAGGAGGACATTCTATCCTAGCAGTAAAACTATTTTGGCAAATTGAAAAGACATTTAGTAAAAACCTGCCGCTTGCCATTCTTTTCCAGTCAGGGACTGTAGAGGCTCTAGCCAAAATAATCTCTCAAGAAGAAGATTTAACAACAAACTCGGCTTTAGTAAATACCTTAAATCCGTCAAAATGTAGCTGGTCATCTCTGGTAGAAATTCAGCCCAACGGCTCCAAGCCACCTTTCTTCTGTATTCACGGGCTGGGTGGAGAAGTCTTATGTTTCCGTGAATTGGCATTGTATTTGGGGACAGAACAACCATTTTACGGATTACAACCACGGGGACTAGATGGAAAACACCCTCTCCATACCCGCATTGAAGATATGGCAGCGTACTACATTCAAGAAATTCAGACCCTTCAACCTCATGGGCCTTATTTTCTCGGAGGTTATTCTTTTGGGGGTACAGTTGCCTTTGAGATGGCTCGGCAACTCCAAGAGCAAGGCGAACAAGTCGGCATTTTAGTTATGCTTGATAGTTGTCGTATAGGTTATAGCTGGCAGTCGCCATTTCTCAAGCGAGTTTTTTTGCATTTAAATAATATTGTTCAAAAAGGGCCTAACTACCTTTGGCAAAAGATTGTGAGATGGAGTTATTGGCGTAAACAAGAACTGAAAAATACATATAACCGTTACTTGGAAGACGTACTTCATGTACCTGAAACTGACAAGCATTTAAAGATTATAGATACTAACACTCAAGCCCTTAATGACTATATTTTTTCACCTTATCTTGGTCGAGCTATTCTTTTGCGGACAGAGGATAAAAATCGGGACGAAGCTATAGGCATAGAATACGCTCCTCTATTTGGCTGGGACGAGGTAGTGGCTGGAGGATTAGATATCCATTACATTCCCGGATCTCACCTTGACATACTTAAAGAACCTCATGTACAAGTCTTAGCTGAAAAATTGAAAACTTGCTTAACTCAGGCGCAGTCTCAGATTGCAAAAAATTAATTTGAACTTTTTTGTTCGTTCACCCTCGTACAACTCAGCACTGCTGGGTTGTTTTGCCATTTCTTGGTCTAAACTTGAGAAAGTGGTAACTACGATGAGATAATTAGTCTGTGGAACTGGAATATTGGTAAAAATCCAATAACCAAAAGACCTGACCGATTTAAGAATGCGATGAATATTGCTAGTGTCACAGATTGAACAGAGGAATGATTGTGGCACTGAAAGCTGGAATGACTATCGTTTTTAGATTTTAAGTTGGTAAGCAATCCACAATCCACTGATGCTATATAGAAGATTTGGGCGCACAGAATTACAGATGCCAGTGTTTTCCTGCGGTGGCATGAGATATCAGTTCAAATGGGAAGATGTTCCCAATCATGAAATTCCTCCTAATAACCAGGCAAATCTGGAAGCGACTATTAAAAGGGCAATCGAAGTTGGAATTAATCATATTGAAACTGCCCGTGGTTATGGCACTTCTGAAATGCAATTGGGGAGAATATTGCCCAAGTTTCCCCGCGAAAAGTTGATTGTTCAGACAAAAATCAATCCAAAGGCAGATGCGAAAAAATTTCGGCAGACATTTGAGCAATCCTTGAAAAATCTCCAGCTAGATTATGTTGACCTTTTAGGGTTGCACGGCATTAATCATCCTGAGTCGTTAGATGAAAGCATCCGTCCTGGCGGCTGTTTGGAAGTAGCACAGCAGTTGCGAGCAGAGGGAAAAGTTAGATTTATTGGCTTTTCCACACACGGCTCGACAGATATAATTGTGCAGACAATTAATACCAATCAATTTGATTACGTGAACCTGCACTGGTACTACATTAATCAATGGAATTGGGCGGCAATCGAAGCAGCTAAACGCCACGATATGGGGGTGTTTATTATTAGCCCATCTAATAAAGGAGGTTTGTTGTATGAGCCTCCCCAAAAATTAGTAGATATTTGCGCCCCGTTGAGTCCAATGGTGTTTAATGATTTGTTTTGTTTGAGTCATCAAGAGGTGCATACTCTGAGCTTGGGAGCAGCAAAACCACAAGATTTTGACGAACATCTGAAGACTTTAGAATTAATAGATCAGGCATCAGAAATTTTGCCGCCAATTTTAGCAAGGTTGGAAGAAGAAGCGATCGCTACTTTGGGAGAAGATTGGGTAAAATCCTGGGAAACAAATCTACCAAACTTTGACGAAACCCCTGGTGAGGTCAATATTCGGGTGATTTTGTGGCTGCGGAATTTAGCGATCGCCTACGACCTAGTAGACTACGCTAAAATGCGCTACAACCTGCTTGGCAATGGCGGTCACTGGTTCCCCGGCAACAAAGCCGACCTGCTAGATGAATTAGACTTGCGGCAATGTCTCGCTCGTCATCCCTACGCCGATAAAATCCCCCAACTTTTGGAACAAGCTCATCAGATGTTGGCAGGTGAAGAGGTCAAACGTCTATCTCGCACTTGATAAATTGCATAAATAGGGCATTGGCTATTATGGCGTATGGGAAATAGTAAACAATAATTATCAATGCCCAATGCCCAATGCCCAATCCTAATCAGCTTTTTTCGTATCTGCTGATTTAGAAGCCTTTGGTACGACTAGCACCTTATCAACGCGATTACCATCCATATCCATTACTTCAATTCGCATACTTTGCCATTCAAAATGATCTGCTGCGGCAGGAATACGACCTAAATGTGTGATCACAAAACCGCCTAATGTTTGATAACTGCCGCGTTCCTCAGATTCCCACTGTTCCATACCAAAAAGTTCCAAAAACTCCTCTACAGGCAACATCCCATCCAAAAGCCAGGAACCATCTTCGCGTTGCACAGCTTGGGGTTGATCCTGTCCATCTGTTGAAGGAACATCACCCACGATTTCGCTCATGATGTCGTTGAGAGTGACTAATCCTTGAATTACGCCGTATTCATCCACTACCAGCGCCATGTGAGTGATGGTTTGCTTGAACAATTCCAAAACTTTCAAGCCACGGGTGCTTTCTGGCACAAATACGGGCTGTCGCAATCCCACTGTTAAATCTAGTGGTTCCCCTCGGAAACTCCTGGCTAATAAGTCGGTGACAGGGATAACACCTAGCACATTGTCAAGTCCCCCCTGACAAACTGGATACCGAGAATAAGCACTATCAACCATTTTTTGGCGATTTTCTTCGGCAGAGTCGTCTAAGTCTAGCCAAACAATATCAGGACGGGGTGTCATTAAGTAACTGACAGGGCGATCGCCTAAACGAAATACTCGCTCTACCATATCCTGTTCAGCTTCCTCAAAGGTTCCCGCCTCAGTGCCTTGCTCAATTAAGATTTTAATTTCTTCTTCGGTAACTTGCGGCTCGGTAGAAGCTGTAATTCCCAGCACTCGTAAGATCAAATCTGTCGAAGCACTTAAGAGATATACCATTGGCGAAGCGATCGCCGATAAAGCACGCATTGGAATAGCTACATTCGATGCAATTCTTTCTGGGTTGTTTAATGCCAGACGCTTTGGTACCAATTCGCCAACAATCAGTGAGAAATAGGTAATGAGCAAAACTACTATTCCAAAGGATAGCGGTTCACTATAAGGTGCTAACAAAGGGACAAGTTTTACAAAGACTGCCAGTCGGTTGGCAATTGTTGCTCCTCCAAAAGCACCAGTCAGGATACCGATCAGGGAAATACCTACTTGAACAGTTGACAGGAAATGATTTGGAGACTCCGCTAATTTCAATGCTGCCATTGCCTTGGCATCTCCTTGATTGGCAAGCTGTTGTAACCTTACTTTCCGTGCCGAGACAATCGCCATCTCAGACATAGAAAACACGCCATTGGCAATAATTAGCACCAAAATGATTAAAATTTCAAAAGTGATGGAGGACATGTTTAAAATTGCCGCTTATCAGAGCAAACGTAGCTCAATCCCTAGTATCTAGTATTAAAGGTGCTTCGATAAATACTTTGACTATACACAAAGTAGTAGTTATAGTTCTGAAGTTTATTGGTCACTGTGGATTATTCTTCCACCGAAAGAATAAGAAAGCTGTTAACACTTTTAAAATAGTTGACATAAACTGCCTCAAGATTTGCTGACCCACAAAGACTCCCATCGCTAGTAGTACTTATGTCATTTTCTTCTATTGTGCGTGCCTTAGGCCGATCGCCGCTCACCACTGAATTTATTTCTAAGCTGAATCGACAACAAGAATTGCGGTTAAATGGCATTCCCAGGCTGCCCAAGACTCTAGTAGCTTCGGCATTAGCACAGTCTCAGGGCAAGGATTTGTTCGTGGTTTGCGCCACTCTGGAAGAAGCTGGACGCGTTTACGCACAACTGGAGGCAATGGGATGGCAAACAGTACATTTTTACCCCACCTCCGAGGCTTCTCCCTACGAACCTTTTGACCCGGAAACTGAGATGAGTTGGGGGCAAATGCAGGTTTTGGCAGATTTACTCAAAAATCAAGAGTCATTGGTCATTCAGTTGTCATTAGAAACAAACCAAGAACAAATGACAAAGGACAAAGGACAAAGGACAAATATGGCGATTGTGGCTACTCAAGGGGCATTGCAACCTCATTTACCACCACCAGAAGCTTTTGGGCAATTCTGTCTTACCCTGAAAAAAGGGATGGAATTAGAACTGAATAGCTTCAGTGAGAAAATAACTATTTTGGGGTACGAAAGAGTTCCTTTGGTGGAAATGGAAGGGCAATGGAGTCGGCGGGGCGATATTGTTGATGTGTTCCCGGTTTCCTCTGAATTCCCAGTCAGGTTGGAATGGTTTGGTGATGAAATCGAGCAAATGCGGGAATTTGACCCAGCAACCCAACGTTCCGCCCTCGACAAAGTTGACCAGTTAATTCTTACCCCCACAAGCTTTACTCCTGTGGTGATGGCTGCACTGAAGAATAGTGCTGAGTTCCGAGTGCTAAGTGCTGAGTTAAATTCTGACTCAGCACGGGCTGAACGCCCCGCTACCGCTAACAGCACTCAGCACTCATCACTGATTGAGGGTAGTCGCCGCTTTTTGGGGTTAGCATTCGAGCAACCAGCATCTCTGCTAAACTACTTAGCAGAAAATACCTTGATTGCCATTGATGAGCCAGAACAGTGTCATGCTCATAGCGATCGCTGGATGGAAAATGCCCAGGAACAATGGGGAATGGCGCATGGGGAAGAATCTACTCCCCTAACATTGCCGAAAATACACCGTTCGTTTGATGACTGTCTGGTTGATGTTGTCAAATTTAAAACATTATATTTATCAGAACTGTCAGAGGAAAATAGTGGGATCAATCTTGCCAGCCGTCCTGTTCCAGCCACGCCACACCAGTTTGCTAGACTAGCTGAAACCATCCGCCAAGAACGCGATCGCAATTTCTCGATCTGGCTGCTTTCTGCTCAACCTTCCCGTTCTGTCTCGCTGTTGCAAGAACATGACTGTCCGGCTCAGTTTATTCCCAATCCCCGCGACTACCAAGCGATAGATAAGCTGCAAATCAACCATATTCCTATAGCCCTAAAATATTCTGGGCTTGCGGAACTAGAAGGTTTTATCTTGCCTACATACCGAATAGTAATCGTTACAGATCGGGAATTTTTTGGGCAGCATTCCTTGGCGACTCCCGGCTATATCCGCAAGCGCCACAAAGCTACTTCTAAGCAAGTCGATCCCAATAAGCTGCGTCCAGGTGATTATGTAGTTCACAGAAATCATGGTGTTGGTAAATTTGTCAAGCTGGAAAGTTTGACGATTAATAACGAAACCCGTGATTATTTGGTAGTGCAGTATGCTGATGGGTTACTCAGAGTCGCAGCCGATCAAGTAGGTGCTTTATCGCGGTTCCGCGCCGCAGGAGATAAAGCACCAGAACTTAATAGGATGACCGGTAAAGCTTGGGAAAATACCAAGAATAAAGTCCGCAAAGCGATTAAAAAATTGGCAGTGGACTTGTTGAAACTGTATGCAGCGCGATCGCAACAACAAGGTTTTAGCTTTCCAAGTGATATGCCTTGGCAGGAGGAATTAGAAGATTCTTTCCCCTACCAACCCACAACGGATCAGCTAAAAGCAGTACAAGATGTAAAACGCGATATGGAAAGCGATCGCCCAATGGATCGCTTAGTTTGTGGCGATGTCGGTTTTGGGAAGACGGAAGTGGCGATTCGTGCTGTTTTTAAAGCAGTCACCGCCGGTAAACAAGTGGCACTCCTTGCGCCAACGACTATTTTAACACAGCAGCATTACCATACACTCAAAGAACGTTTTGCACCGTATCCCGTAAATGTTGGTTTGCTCAACCGTTTTCGGTCTGCTGAAGAACGCCGCGAGATTCAAAAGCGATTGGCAACGGGTGAATTAGATGTAGTGGTTGGTACACACCAACTTTTAGGTAAAGGCGTGACATTTCGGGATTTAGGACTGTTGGTAGTGGATGAAGAACAGCGATTTGGGGTAAACCAGAAAGAGAAAATTAAAAGCTTGAAAACTCAAGTGGACGTGCTTACCCTCTCCGCCACTCCCATTCCCCGGACTTTGTATATGTCCTTATCGGGAATTCGGGAAATGAGTTTGATTACCACGCCACCCCCAACCAGACGACCGATTAAAACCCATTTGTCACCGATTAATTCCGAAAGTATCCGCACTGCGATTCGTCAAGAATTAGACAGAGGCGGACAGGTATTTTATGTAGTTCCACGGGTGGACGGCATTGAAGAGACAACAGCCAATTTGCGAGAAGTGATACCGGGAGCTAGATTTGCGATCGCTCACGGTCAAATGGATGAAAGCGAGTTAGAATCAACCATGCTCACTTTCAGCAATGGTGATGCAGACATCCTTGTTTGTACGACAATTATTGAATCTGGCTTAGATATTCCACGAGTCAACACGATTTTGATTGAAGATGCTCACCGCTTTGGATTGGCACAGCTGTATCAATTACGCGGTCGTGTGGGACGTGCAGGTATCCAAGCTCATGCTTGGTTATTTTATCCGAAGCAGCGGACGTTATCTGACGCGGCACGGCAACGTTTACGAGCAATTCAGGAATTTACTCAGCTAGGTTCTGGGTATCAGCTAGCGATGCGCGACATGGAAATCAGAGGCGTGGGTAACTTGCTAGGTGCTGAACAATCCGGTCAAATGGATGCCATCGGTTTTGATTTATACATGGAAATGCTAGAAGAAGCAATTCGGGAAATCCGAGGACAAGAAATTCCGAAAGTGGAGGATACCCAGATTGACCTTAACCTGACAGCATTTATTCCGGCAGATTATATCACCGATTTGGATCAAAAGATGAGTGCTTATCGGGCGGTGGCGACAGCTAAATCTAAATCAGAATTAAAGTTAATTGCAGCCGAGTGGAGCGATCGCTATGGTAGTTTACCTGTCCCTGCAAATCAACTTTTGCGAGTCATGGAACTCAAACAGCTAGCGAAAAAACTCGGATTTAACCGCATTAAGCCAGAACAAAAGCAGCACGTCGTTTTAGAAACACCAATGGAGGAACCTGCTTGGAATTTGTTGGCGGCGAATTTACCAGACAATCTCAAGACGCGTTTTGTGTATTCTCCTGGGAAAGTGACGGTGCGCGGATTAGGAGTTTTTAAAGCAGATCAACAATTGCAGAATTTGATTGACGCTTTCGGGAGAATGCAGGGTGCGATTCCAGAGGTAGCTGTTGTTTGATCAGTTTTACTCAAGTTTCTATCAATTTAGAACCAAACCTACAGAGGGTAATTAGACTTCTTTTATCTCGAACTTGATATTCTTTTAGACCTAACCAACACGAGAGCTTCTCTATAGAAAACTTCTACCCAATTTCTTTGTCGGGTAGCTTTAAACTGTGCTTCGTAGTAATTCCAGCACACTAATCCTGAGTGGATCGGAAAGAGCATGAAAGCCAGCAGCAATTAAATGAGGAATAGTAGCAGTGGAGGAAGTTGGCATCAATGACATTAATATTATAAAGATATGCTATCTACCTCATTGTGAACTAAAAATTATAGCTTAGTTAGAACATCACTAAAAGCCTTATCACAAGAAGGAAGGTCTCAAGGATTTTTGAGCTTATTACATTACCCAACAAGTATAATAAGCAAAAAGCCCCAGGCTGTGGAGCGTGGGGCTTTTTGTTTGTATAAATGAGACCTG
>NZ_JABXKO010000076.1:0-42144 GCF_017114965.1 Nostoc sp. JL31 | reverse complement strand
AGTTTACTTTGACGCATTCATTGACCTTGCTACAATTCATATCTGGATTAACAAAATATTATTAGTGGGATAGGTTCATAGAGGAAACTTACTTCGATATCTCCTACGACCCTGTGCGAGACGAGAGCGGGAGCGTGGGGGGAGTATTTTGCATTGTAAGTGAAACAACAGGACGCGTCCTGGGAGATCGGCGTTTACAAACTCTGAGCTTACTGGCGAGCGAAACGGCTCAAGCAAAAACTGTAGAAGCAGCTTGCTTGAGTGCAATTCAATCTCTAGCAACAAATTCTTATGATATTCCATTTGCCATGCTGTATCAGGTGGAGGCAGACGGCAGTAATGCAAAGCTGGTTGGAACTACTACTGCAATCGAGCAAATAGAAGCAATACCATCAAGAGTGAACTTAACTCAGCAGAGTGATGCGTGGAAACTCAACCAAGTTTATCAGACCAGGGAAGCAGCAATCATTGATGATTTGACAACTCGGTTTGGGGCTTTGCCCAAAGGAGCTTGGGACAAACCTGCCTCGGAAGCTTGGGTCGTGCCGCTGATCCCATCTGGACAACAACAAATAGTTGGATTGCTGGTATTGGGCATCAATCCACACCGCGCTTTCGAGCAGGAGTACCGAAAGTTTTTCGATTTGGTAGTAGGGAATGTGACAAGCGCGATCGCCAATGCCGATGCTTATGAAGAAGAACGCAAACGCCTTGAGGCACTAGCAGAACTGGATCGAGCTAAAACGACCTTCTTCAATAATATCAGCCATGAATTTCGCACTCCTCTAACGCTGATGCTGTCGCCGCTTAAAGAAACGTTAACCGAATTAGACGGAATTCTTCCAGCTAAAGCACGAGCGCAATTAGAGATGGTGCAGCGTAATGGAATACGACTGCTCAAGCTGGTGAATACTCTGTTAGATTTCTCACGCATTGAAGCCGGACGCACGATAGCTAGCTATGAACCAATCGATTTAGCTAAATACACCGCAGAACTAGCAAGCATTTTCCAATCTGCTGCTGAGTCTGCGGGATTAGAATTAATTGTAGATTGCCCTCATATAGCAGAATTTGTCTACGTGGATCGGCAAATGTGGGAGAAGATTTTATTAAATTTGCTCTCGAATGCATTAAAGTTCACATTTGAAGGAAAGATTACAGTTTCTTTGCACTTGCTTGGGAATATAGTGTCATTGGTGGTGTGGGATACGGGTACTGGTATTCCAGCACAAGAGGTTCCCCGGTTATTTGAGCGGTTTCATCGAGTTGAAGGTGATAAAGGACGCACCTTTGAGGGTACGGGTATTGGGCTGTCGCTAGTCAAAGAATTAGTCCATCTACATGGTGGGACGATTACGGTTGACAGCACGTTAGGTCAAGGAAGTACCTTTACTGTGCAATTGTCAACTGGAACGGCTCACTTACCGCAAGATCGTCTCAAGACTGACCAAAACAGTGTTTATAGCGTTGCTGGTGCAACGTCTTATGTTGAAGAAGCTTTAGGTTGGCTTCCGAAAGAAGCTGTTGAGCAAGATTTCTCTTCTGCCTCAGATAGCCCCCCTACTTCTTTTGCCCGAATTCTCCTGGTGGATGATAACGCAGATATGCGCGATTATTTGCAACGGATTCTTAGCGAGTACTACACAGTGGACGTAGCTGTTGACGGTGAAACTGCTCTAGCCGTTGCATACAATACCTTGCCGGATCTAATCCTCAGCGATGTAATGATGCCAAGAATGGATGGCTTTGAGTTGTTGCGGCAGTTACGAGGTGATTCTAGAACACGTGAAATTCCAATATTGCTGTTGTCTGCCCGTGCTGGAGAAGAATCGGCAGTCGAAGGCTTAGAAGCTGGAGCAGATGATTATTTGGTGAAGCCATTCAGCCGACGCGAATTGCTAGCGCGGGTTGCCGCGAATCTAGAATTGGGACGAGTGCGCCTTGGGGCCAGTCAGCAGCGCTTTCGCTTCTTGGCTGAATCCATTCCCCAAATGGTTTGGACGGCTGATGCCATCGGGCAGGTGGATTATTGTAGCCCTCGGTGGTGTGACTACACCGGATTGAGCCTTTTGCAAATCCACGGGTTCGGCTGGCAAGACCTGATCCATCCAGAGGATCGAGAACACACTATCTCGGTGTGGACTCAAGCAGTTGAGACGATGAAGAGCTACGAGGTTGAACATCGCTTGAGACAGGCTGATGGAACCTATTGTTGGCATCTCACCCGTGCTTTACCAATGCTGGGTGAAAACAATCAAATCATTCGCTGGTATGGTACTTGCACAGACATCAGTGAGCGAAAACTTGCAGAGTCAGCCTTGCGTCGCTCTGAAGAACGCTATCGAACGCTGTTTGAGTCCATTGATGAAGGCTTTTGCGCGATCGAAATGCTGTTTAATGAAAACGGCACGCCGAACGATTACCGCTTTTTAGAAATCAGTCCGTCGTTTGAAAAACAAACCGGACTCAAGGATGCACTTGGCAAAAGGATATGCCAGCTTGCTCCGAATCATGAAAAGTATTGGTTTGAAATTTACGGGCAAGTCGCTATAACGGGCGAACCCATTCGCTTCGAGAATCAAGCTGTTGCCTTAGACCGTTGGTTTGATGTTTACGCATTTCGTATTGGGCAGCCGAAACACCGAAAAGTTGGTGTCCTTTTCAAAGACATTAGCGATCGCAAATTTGCCGAATCAGCCCTGCGAGAAAGTGAAGAGCTAAAGGAACGAATTTTAGAGAGCAGCCAAGACTGCATCAAAGTTTTAACCTTAGACGGGTAGCTAATCTACTTGAATCAAGGCGGGCTGAACCTTTTAGAAATTGATGATCCTGCGTCTTTATTTAACGCTGAGTGGATTAATTTTTGGCAAGGCGAAGACCAAGAAAATGCTTTGGTTGCACTTGCCGCCGCTTCATTGGGCAATATCGGTCAATTTCAAGGCTACTGCCCCACGGCAAAAGGCAAGCCGAAATGGTGGGATGTCATTGTCACGCCAATTCGAGATGCATCAGGGCAAGTTGTCCAACTCTTGTCAATCTCACGAGATATCACCAAGCAAAAGTTTGCCGAAACTGAACGCGAACAACTGCTTGAGCGTGAGCAAGCTGCTCGTCAGCAAGCTCAGACAGCGAATCGAATTAAAGATGAGTTCTTGGCAGTGCTATCCCATGAATTGCGCTCGCCCCTTAACCCGATTTTGGGTTGGACGAGTTTGCTTCGCAAAGGCTCTTTAGACAAGAGCAAAACTGCTTATGCAGTGGAAACCATTGAGCGTAATGCTAAACTCCAGGTGCAATTAATTGAAGATTTGTTGGATATTTCTCGCATTTTACAGGGTAAACTGAGTTTGAATGTGATGCCCGTAGAGCTGGGTGCAGTGATCCGAGCCGCTCTAGAAACTGTTCGATTAGCAGCAGTAGCCAAGTCACTGCGAATTCAGACAACAATTCCATCCACGCTTGTCACGATTAGCGGAGATGCGGTCAGGTTGCAGCAGGTGCTGTGGAATCTGTTATCAAATGCAGTCAAATTTACGCCGAATGACGGTGAGATTACAGTTGCTTTAAAAATAGCTGGAACTGATGCCCAAATTACTGTCAGCGACACTGGAAAAGGTATTAATCCTGACTTTATCCCCTACATCTTTGAACATTTCCGGCAAGAGGATGGGGCAACGACCCGTAAATTTGGCGGATTGGGATTGGGACTAGCGATGGCACGGCAAATTGTCGAACTGCACGGAGGCAGTATTCAAGCCGAGAGTTTAGGTATTGAACAAGGGACAACTTTCACCGTGAAGTTGCCCTTGCCCAAGCATAATGATTACCGAATAAGCAATCAACCAATTGACGATACGCTTACGTCTTTTACTTTGCCGTTGCTGAATGTGAAAATACTTGTCGTTGACGATGAATTCGACACCCGCGAGTTAGTTGTCTTTGTTTTTGAGCAGGCAGGAGCAATTGTTACCTCTGTACCATCGGCGAGTGCAGCATTGTCAGTTTTAGTCGAGTTCAAACCTGATGTGCTGGTCAGTGATATTGGAATGCCAGAAATGGATGGTTATATGCTAATACGTAAAATTCGGGCGATGTCACTCAATAAGCCAATTCCAGCGCTCGCACTCACTGCTTATGCTGGAGAGATTAACTCTAAGCAGGCAGTAGAAGCTGGATTTCAACGGCATATTTCTAAACCAATCGACCCAGAGATACTTGTACAAACTATCGTAGCTTTAATCGCTTGTACGTAGGTGTTACTGTCTAGTTTGTATTAAGCTGTAGCAAGAAGCACAGCCTTTTAGCAAACGGATTTTGGAATCAACACAGAATAATACGCTTGTAAAGCGCAAATCCTTAATATGGCAGGATGATTGGGTGTAAAGGGGTAGGGGATATTGGTCAAGAATTAAGAATTAAACAAGACGACTTTATAGATCAACTCTCCCCTACACCCCCAATACTTTTCGGTTAAGGGGAAAAGGGAAAGGGTTTGAATTTACCTTTATCCCTTGCCCTTTAACCTTTTCCAGACTAAAAGAGAGGTTGTTGGGTTTATCCGAAAAGTATTGCCTACACCCCTGTATCCGGTCACAGCAAGAGTTTCAAGTTTATAAGCGTGCCATTCCCTCCACAGCCGACGATATGCCATTGGGCAGAAATCTCCAGTCTTCTCGAAACACAACAAGGTAATATCTGCACTCGCATGCTGTTGTTTCCGTACCCAAAGGTCAATCAACTGCTGCCGAAGAGTGAAGAACCTCTCGGAACCGACGCTCATACTCAAGTTCAGGTACTAGGATTAGCCAGCACAGATAGCTTGCAGCAGGGACTCTGCACGAGATTTAAGAATATCTGCATTTGATTAAATGCTACTTCTTCGGTCTGTAATTGTATTTCAATCCTGCATACGCAATAGCTTTTTGTTTTGTAATGGGCTTGCTTTTTGTGAGTAACTATGAGATATTTTGCTTGAGATTTAAATACTATATTCCTATCAACTTACTGTAAAACACTAATAATTAGCAGGCTGCATAAGTTTTTTGATATGAAATTAAGTTTTTTGACAAAGCATCCACTTCTGTTTATCATCATAATTTTCTTTGAGCTTTTTTTCAGTAGTAGAGTAGTTGCTGCTAGCTTCAAATTAGAATTTGCTGCCAAGAACTCTGGGTTGTTACAATCAGCAAATCCTCAAGGTATTACAAGTGCAGAGCAACAATTACGTGTAGATAAATTACTAAAATTGATCCAGCAAAGATTGCTAATTGCACATGATGTAGCCCGATGGAAATGGAATCACAAACGTCCTATCGAGGATCGAAAGCGTGAACAAGAGTTATTATTAAAGGTTAGGCAACAAGCAACAATCCATAGCCTAGAACCCGATACAGTTGCAGCATTTTTTCAAGCACAAATAGAAGCAGGAAAACTTATCCAAGCAGTTGATTTTCAAAACTGGCAAAAGCAAGGCATTAAATCTTTTCCTCACGTGCCAGACTTAAACCTGATATTGCGACCATCTTTAGATAAATTAAATACAGAGTTTCTTTTTGCTTTAACAGAACTGACTCAATTTCTAGGTTGTCCGCAGATACGGGAATTAATTCAGTCACGTTCCCAGGTGATTATTCAGGGAGATGGCATTGTCAAGCAAGTGCAGTCTGTTGCAATTTCACCCTTGTTGCAATTTCAAAGCACTTCTTGCTCCCGTCAGTAGACCGAAAAATTCTGCGATTGTCTTCTTCTAAATGAGACGATCGCCAACCACCTCCCGCAAGGCGATGTGCTATTGGGCAGAAATCCCTGATCTTCTCGAAGCACAGTAATGTAATGTCCTCGCTGGACTGCTGCTGTTTCCGCACCCAAAGCTCAATCAGCTGCTGCCGAAGAGTGAAGAAGCAGTAGAAACTGACGCTCGTACTCTTTTTTCAGCTTCAGTATCTTTGGTAGAGGCTTTCCACCATTTTAAAAGTTCAGGAGTTGGCGCGAACAGGGGAAGGTGTTTGCCTTTCCAGTTTTTAGGAGGGTACAGCGATATTGAGATGCCCTCGTTTATGATTTGTCCACTGTAATATGAAGTAATGTATATACTCTATTGATGTGAATAACTCGGTAGAGTATTTTTGTGAAAGTGCGTCTACCGTAAGCGATCGCCTCTCCTGTGCCCTTGTTACAACCGCCCCTCCACAGCCTGCGATTGCCAGCTTGGGGTAATGGGGCAGCGCTTGAAGGACGAATGACAACCAAGCGCATTGAGACTAATTCGTAATTAAGCTTTAGGCGAAAAACCTTTTTTTGTATAATCCCAGCAATCCAACTATGCTAAGACCAAGTAATGCCGATGGATCGGGTACAGAAGTTTTTTGTGCTGTAAAGCCAGTTTCGTAAGAAATACTAGGGCTAGTAGCTGAAGCAACTCTGTAACTAGCCTCTATTTGTTGTAATCCTTCATCACCAATCGGAACCAAATAAGTACTATCTTGGTCGCCAGTTAATTTTTTGCCTAAATATTCTACTGTCACATCTGGAATTTGCTTTCCTTGATAAAGAACTTGAACTTTCAAGTTTTCTCCTGGTTTGACTACAAGAGGATTTTCTAATGAGATGATTTCTAAAGGCAAGTTGAATGGTTGAGCCAGAGTGTCAGACCAATCGTAAAGAGCTTTAGTATACTTCAGATAATGGCTAACATCTTGATATTGTCCAATTTCTTGTTCGGAAATACTGCGAGATTCCCCGCCTACATTAGCATAATAGCCATTATCAAAAAACGCAGTTAATCCGGCGATTTCACTATTAGAAGTTAGAGATAGTCCGTCTTTTTTTTGATTGATATCAAACGGAAGTATTTGCCTATTAGAATCATAAGCTGTAGCTTGCTTAAATTTAGATGTCTGGTAAGGTTCTGGCCCGTCTTCTGGATGCCCAAACAAGAGGTTATATTCTCCATTATCATAGTCAAACCAAATAATATGTGCTGAAACTGGTTGAATAAACAAGGGTAACATTGTCACTGCTAATAGTAATTCTTTCCATCTTTTAATTAGCATCTAAATATTCCTAAATCAGGTGTTAAATAATTAAAATCATAATATTTAATAATTTACAATCCCCCCGTCAGGGATATTTATGATTAAGAACAGGAGCTTTTTTATTTATTAATAAGAAGTAAACTTTTCTTGTTAGCTGAAATCCCAAATATACCTCTAAATAAATACTTCGTTTATGGGATTGACTTTTTAACCTAAATAAGGGGTTTAAAAAAGCTATGACAGGATACAGCTATCACATCAACGGCTATTGAGCAGACGATAAGCCTACGGAATGGCAACTCTTAGATACGCTCTGCGTTCGCTTACCGCTACAACCAAAGCCTGCGAATTTATCGCAATGAAGCTAAAAGTTATTGCTCACAAGGCTGTAAACGTCGCCCCAAAATTTACCTCTTGATGACGAAACCCCGGTATGAATTACGAAAACAATTGCAAACTGCTTAACCCATACTAGAAGATACGATTGAAGAATTAAGCGTCGATGGTGGAAACAAACGCGATCGCACTACTGAAGGTGAAATAAGTGCGTGGCTTGGCTATAAAGCAATTAGCTTACATGACAATGGAATGGTTAGATCGTCCTTTCAAGGTAATCAGGTTGTGATTGATTGGGTGAATGATCAACAGTTACTTGTATCGATGATGGACATGATGGCATTTGGAATATCATTGACCAACTAGCCCCCGATGTACAACGTCGGGAAGTGCAAGATTTGTTCCATTTGATAGAAAACCTTCATAAAGGTGGGGGTTCGCTAAAATGCTTGAAACAAGCGCAGGGTCTATTATGGAAAGGTCAAGTTGACGCAACTATTGCCCTATTCACTAATTGTAAAGGTAAACAGGCACAAAAGTTTTGCCATTATCTGGATAAACATCGCGCTCGCATTATTAATTACGAATATTATCAAGTAGAACAAATTTGTTCAATTGGTTCTAGTTTGGTTGAATCTGCCGTTAAACAGATTGACCGTCGAACAAAGATTTCAGGCGCACAATGGAAACGAGAAAATGTCCCTCAAATCCTGGCTCATCGCTCTGCTTACCTCAATGGATTATTGTCGGTTTGAGCCACTTCAAAAAGTGAGATGCTCCTAAACGACAATCCTGCCAACACCAGCATATATTATGCATTTGCTCAGTAAATCAATGTCTGTTAATTCTGCTATTACTTTTTTAACGGGTCAAGGCTATTTGGTAATCGACCCGACCAACAAACCTAAGAGTAATGAAGAAAAACGAATGACTTTTACAGAAAAAACCTGTAACGAATTAAAATATCGTATTCTTGGCTTGAAACCAAGAGTCAAAGAACAAGAGTAAATTAATTTAAAATGAAAAATGCCACAGAATACATTGAAATTCCTCGTAGCAAAAATAAAGTGGACACTTTTACAAATAAAGTGTGTAATGAATTAAAAGCCACGAGTTATTGAACAAAAAAAATAAATTTAAGTAGGCACGCGAATAAAATGCTAACTTTATCAGAATACGCCAATATTGCTAGAAACAGAGAAATACACCCAAGAATAAAAACAATCTTTTTAACAACTATAGTAAATATCGATGCGTACACTTGTCAAATTGTAACTTTTAGCGACGGTGTAATTATAGAAATTGAAATGGAACATGATAACGAATATTATTGTGATATAAGTAAAAACCTTTACATTGAAAGATTTCTAGTTGCACCAACTGTTTAAATTACTAAAAAAATAATCATGGACGAAACAAAGCCAAAAATAATCAATATTCCTTCAGAAATATCTGATATCGGTGCATATTTGGAAAATCCGAAAAAATCAGAATTGAATACAGATAGTAAATCAAAATCAATTTACTAGTTTATAAATTAGCGCTCTATCAGTCGATAGGGCGTTTTTTATTGGTTTATCCGGTGTTCGTTCAATAGACATAAATGTTTAGCACATTGTAATGGGCTTGGTACAGTGTGCTGATTAAATGATTTAAACCAGTGTCTAATGTCTAATACCTGTTGAATAGCCAAGACTGTTTAACCCAGTAACCCGTTGCCAGCGATCGCTCAATGACCAATGACTAATACCCAATACTCAAAGCCCAGTCTTTACGGATTAGGCTTTATTTTGGCTATTAGACCCATGCTAATCGTGTTCATACACTCAATACTTTTCGGTTAAGAATTAAGCAGTATTGATAATAGAAAAAATTTTTGAGTTGCATTTAGCTGCCGATTTTCAGGTATAACTCCTAATTTACCTGCTTTTAGGCTTAACCGAAAAGTATTGCTTACAAATCTATGTTCCCTATTTCAACATGGTAATTAAAACAGGAGTCAAACAAGATAGTAGTAATAAGCTTATCCTTGTCTGCAATGATGTTGCAGACAACTGCTTTTTCTTCCAAACTCTTTTAGAAATTGAGGGTTATGAAGTTGAAACTGTCGATTTGGGAGCAGCAGCACTTACTTTTCTGGAATTTAAAAGACCTGCCTTACTTCTACTGGATATAATGATGCCTGTTATGAATGAATACGAAGTAGTTCGCCGCATTAAAAACAATCCTCTTTTATAGCCTTTTCCGGTCTAGTGAGATACGCTTGGTAAATTAGGTTGTGCATTTTACCCAGGTAGAAATGAAGGCATACTCGCTTGACTTACGTCAAAAGATTATCGATACATACTTTGAAGGTGGAATATCTCAGCGTCAACTAGCAAAGAGATTCCGAGTGGCTTTAAGTTTTGTGGAAAAGTTACTTAAGCAGTATAGGGAAATTGGAAGTATTGCTCCCAAGGTTCGCATACAACAAACACCAACGAAGTTAAATTCCCAGCAATTAAGAATTCTTGAAGAAATCGTGTCAGCTAATAAGGATGGAACATTGAATGAACTTCGTAGTCATTTAGAACAAAAAACAGGAGTTCAAATTGGGCAAACGACAATGGATAGAATGTTACGAATGATGAATATCATCAAAGTAAAAAAATACTGCACGCCAGCGATAAAGAAAGTGAGCGAGTCCAATTACTACGGGTAGAATTTTGGCAATTAGTTCAAGGTATTCTTGCCGAAAACCTCATTTTTATTGATGAATCCGGCGTAAATTTATCTTTAGTAAGATTATTTGCACGTGCTCCAAAAGGAAAACGAGCGTATGCACCTCGTCCACAAAAACGTCTCTTTAATAGGTGCCATTGCTCTTAAAGGTGTGATTACTTAAGTTAGCCTCCTTGGGACGACAGATGGGCTAAGATTTGAAGCATTTATTTCCCAAAAGCTAGTTCCAAAACTTTGGAAAGGTGCTTGTGTAATCATGGATAACTGTTCGAGCCATAAAGGTCAAGAAATTGAGGCTTTAATTGAAGCAGCCGGAGCTAAACTAATTTATTTACCACCATATTCTCCTGATTTTTCACAAGCTTGAAAATTGTTGGTCAAAAATTAAGAGTATACTTCGTTCTCTTGGTGCCAGAAATTATCCAGACTTAGCTTTAGCTATTGAAAAAGCCTTTAGTAAAGTCTCTTTAAATAATATCCGTGCTTGGTTCACTCATTGTTGTTACTGTACCTCACCAGACTAGAAATTGCTATAGAATCTTTACCTATTGTGTTGATCACAGCTGATGAAAAGGCATTTTTTCAGAAAGAATTTGATGTGAAGGTGCATGGAGTTATCCGAAAGCCTGTTGATCCCGATGCATTAACGCCAATGAAGGTGGTCTTATTATTAAATGGGAACGCAAGATTAAAAATAAAGGTAATGCGGTTTATAAAATATGGATACTCGTATCCCAGAATGTATTCGTCCAGTATTAAATGATTATTTGTTGTCATTACAAATCGAACTTCCGGGTCTGATAGAAGGCTTTTATATTCATGGATCTATTGCACTTAATGCTTTTAACCCATACTTGAGTGACATTGATTTTATTACTATTTTCATACGACGGGCTACAACATCCGAGGTAAAAAAACTAAAAGCAGTCCATAAAAAACTAGAACTGAGCTACCCACAGTGGAAACTAGAAGGAAGTTATTTGCTTCTTGAAGATATCGGGCGGGAGCAACCAGAAATTGCTCCTTACCCCTACTATCATGACAGCGCTCTGCACTCTGCTGGATACCATGACATAAACCAAACCACTTGGTGGGTGCTGAAACATCGAGGCATTTGTCTGATTGGACTTCCACCAGAAAACCTTGCATTTACAGTTGATTGGAATCTGCTGCAAAGAAAGATGAAGGAAAATCTGAACAGCTATTGGGTGAGTTGGACGCGATCGCCAAGTAAATTAGCATATTTATTAACAGATAGTGGTATTCAGTGGGCTGTGCTTGGCGTTCTGCGTCTGTTTTACGTGTTGAGAGAGCATGAAATCCTCTCGAAAACGGAGGCTGGTCGATATGCTTTGGTGCATCTTCCACCAAAGTGGCATCAACTTATTCAAGAGGCAATTAACCTCCGTGAAATTCGGCATGGTTCCTCTTATCGCAGCAAAGTGAGCCGCGCTGTTGAAGCAGTACGCTTCTTACGCTATGTAATTAATGTATGTAACGAAATACGCATTTGACATTTGACTTGCTTATATCTGGGATGGTGTTGATGCTGGCAGCTAACTCTTGGTGACAGCAGTTTCAAGATTTTTGGTTAGTTTTGCATAAAACACAAAACAAAAGAAGAAGAATATTACATACCAAACGAATTATGTATAAACCAAGAGACAACGCTTTAAAAGTCCCCAATTTTATTTCGCTTTTCAAGTGCTGCCCTGAACTCCTTGCTCAGGGCAGTTTTTCTTATACAAGTGGCCTCCTTTGAGTCTTGCACCCGTTGTCCGGCAGTGAGAGCTTACGCCAATGATCTGGTTGCCTAAAATATTTATATTAAAGAACTTTCAATTACGTAGCTTGCTGCTAGCTAGAGGCTAGGATTACGAATTACGGATTAGTATAAGTGGGTGTGTCAGAGTTTTGCCTTTACAGACAATGTATGATTCTTGGGAACAGGGAGCAGAATAAAGCGTGATAAAAGCAGAAGTAGCGTCTTACGGATGTTGGCGATCGCCGATAACAACAGACTTAATTACTGCAAGTACAATTGGGTTGGGACAAATTGCCCTCTGTGGCGAAGAGATTTACTGGAGTGAGCTACGACCGTCAGAGTCAGGTAGAAATGTCATAGTGCGGCGGGGTGCAAATGGTGAAATCCAGTCCCTCACGCCTAGTGGCTTCAATGTGCGTACTCGTGTGCATGAATATGGTGGCAGTTCCTTTCTTGTGGTGAATGGCACTGTTTACTTTTCCAACTTTATTGATCAACGCCTATATTATCAACAGAGCGATCAAGAGCCGCAAGCCATCACCCCAAAAGCTTCCACACGCTATGCAGACGGTGTTTTTGATCGTCAAAACAACCGAATTATTTGTGTGTACGAAGACCACACAGATGTGACAAAGGAGGCGAGTAATAGTTTAATCGGCGTGGAACTAGACGGAGATCATAAAATCCAACTATTAGTATCTGGAAATGACTTTTATGCTTCGCCTCGCCTTAGCCCGGATGGTTCACGTTTAGCTTGGCTGACTTGGAACCATCCTAATATGCCTTGGGATGGGACTGAACTATGGGTAGGGGAATTAAAGGCAGATGGTTCTCTAGGAAATACTCAAAAAATTGCTGGGGGTTTAGATGAGTCTATTTTTCAGCCACAGTGGTCGCCAGATGGTAAGTTGTATTTTGTTTCTGACCGTACAGGTTGGTGGAATATATATCGTTGGCAAGATGAAAATGTAGAAGCGCTAACTCAAATGGAAGCAGAATTTGGTCAGCCGCAATGGAATTTTGGGATGTCCACTTATGCTTTTGGGTCTGCCAACCAGATTATTTGTACTTATACCCAGCAAGGCATTTGGTATTTAGCAAGCCTTGATACACTAACATGTAACTTAGAATTAATAAATACGCCCTACACAGATATTAGCTCTCTCCACGCCACCTCTAAACAGGTAGTTTTTCGCGCAAGCTCGCCAACTCAATTAGCAGCAATTGTCCGTTTGGATCTGACAACTAAAGAGCTAGAAGTACTACGGTGTTCTAGTGATGTAACTATTGATGCTAGTTATCTTTCTTTACCTGAAGCTATTGAGTACGAAACATCTGATGGCAAAACAGCATACGCCCTTTTCTACTCACCTCGAAACCGTGACTATACGGCTCCTGAGACTGAAAAACCGCCCTTGATTGTCAAAAGTCACGGTGGCCCCACCGCAGCAACTTCTAGTAGCCTCAATTTTAACATTCAGTATTGGACTAGCCGAGGAATAGCGGTTTTGGATGTAAATTATGGTGGCAGTACAGGGTACGGGCGGGAGTATCGGCAACGGCTTTCTGGGAACTGGGGAATTGTAGATGTGGATGATTGTGTTTTTGGTGCGCGTTACTTAGTGTCACGGGGAGATGTAGACGGCGCTCGTCTAACCATTTCCGGTGGGAGTGCAGGTGGTTACACAACGCTTTGTGCCTTAACTTTCCGAGATACTTTTAAAGCAGGAGCCAGCTATTTTGGTGTCAGTGACTTGGAAGCTTTAGTTCGGGATACACATAAGTTTGAATCACGGTACTTGGATGGTCTGGTTGGCCCTTATCCACAACAGCGTCAGATTTATCAACAGCGTTCGCCAATTAACTTTAGTGAGCGTCTAGCCTGCCCAATGATTTTTTTTCAGGGATTAGAAGATCGAGTAGTTCCGCCCAATCAAACTGAAGCAATGGTTACAGCGCTAAGAACAAAAGGTGTACCTGTGGCTTATGTTGCTTTTGAGGGTGAACAACATGGTTTCCGCAAAGCCGCAAACATCAAACGTTCTTTGTCAGCAGAACTTTACTTTTATTCACGAATTTTCAATTTTGAAATTGCCCAACCAGTCGAGCCTGTAGTCATTGAAAACTTTTAGCTAAGTAGCTGTAATCAACTTTTGATTTTTTTTGTTTAGGATTAGTTTCTTATAAGTTTTTGTCTTTCCTCATTTAATATTTGATTATGGAATTAGTATTAGTGAAGCTAGGAGGTTCCTTAATTACTGACAAGGATAAACCTTATACTGCTCGAAGAGAAATTATAACACAACTGGTTGAGCAAGTGAGCCTAATCAAACATGAGAATCCTAATCTGAAACTGATTATTGGTAACGGTGCTGGTTCTTTCGCCCACCAATCAGCGAATAAATATAATACAATTAATGGTTTTTCATGTGATGAAGAAAAACTCGGGTTCTGCTTAGTTCACCAAGATGCTTTAGATTTAAATTTTCTCCTAGCTAAAAAATTTTTACAGGCAGGGTTGCCAGTGGTAAGTTTGCCACCTATTACTATGATAATCACTCACAACAAAAAACTATTGAGGAGTGACTTTAGTGTGATAGAAAGTAGTCTACAAGCAGGTTTAATTCCTTTAGTTTTCGGTGATGTAGTTCTAGATCAAGCTATTGGTGGTACTGTATTTTCGACAGATGCAATGCTTGCAGAACTAGCGAAATACTTCTATCTTCAAGGTAAGTTTAAAGTTAGACTAATAAATGTTGGGAATTATGCAGGTGTATATGACCAAGATGGGCAAGTAGTTTCCAATATTACTCAAGCTAACTATTCTCGGATTAAACCTTTCTTGGGCAAGAGCAAATCAGTAGATGTTACTGGCGGGATGGCTAAGAAAGTTGAGGAGTTTTTGACTATTTCTAGTTTAGGGATTGACTGCTGGATAATTGATGGGAATATCCCAGGTAATTTAGCCTCTTCAGTTTTAGGTACGCCAACTCTAGGCACTTTAATTAGGGCATTTTAACTAAAATGATTTCAAAACTGTTGGTAGTTAATCCAAATTACTTACCCTTAATCTTTTTGAGATAACTCATTGAGAAAGGCAGAGGGCAGTTCTTGCTGAAGGCAGCTATGAATCTATCCCACTAATAAAATTAAATTATGCGAACCCAGATGTGAACTGTCGCTAAGGAAAGAAAACCATTAAAGCAGGCGGAAATTCGCTTCCACCGCACAACCTCTGTGCTTCTCTTTTCTGTCCCCTGCTTGTTGGTTGTCCTCTTCCTTACCTGTACCAACACATTTCAAGTGAGTTGCTTTTGGTTTGTCATAAAAATCCTCCTGATAATTGTTTCTGTATGTCAGTAAATAACTGCGCGGCAAAACTGGGTGGCACAGAATAGCCGATAATTGACCCAGCCGTAGCAGTTTCGTTGGGGAATTTGTACCAACTGGGAAACCCTTGCAAGATTGCAGCCCCTTCAATAGACAAGGATTTGACCGTACCATCCGGCAACCAGATATCAGCGAACTTACTTCGGTTGCAACCTTTGTGATCTGTGAAATGCGACCGCAGAATGGTGTTAGCGGGGTGCGACCCTGGCTTGTACTTGGGTAACTTGCGTCCCCCAACCCGTTCAATCAACAATGGTGTTGGCGCATTCCCGGCTAAAAATTTCTCTAAAGCTTGTTGCTGTTTAGGTAGCAGCTGTGAATCAGGTATTGTGGGGATGAGATGCGCGATCGCCTCGTACCATCCTATTGGTTTTCTGCGAGTTGGTAAGGCAACGTGAAAACCCTTGCTTGCAATCAGGACTAACCGCCGCCGCGCCTGGGGTAGTCCAAAATCAGCCATATTCACCACACTGTAAGTAACCGAGTACCCCTCAAGTTCCAAAGCATCCAGAATGATGGCAAAACTCTGACTGTTCTGATAGCGCGGCACATTCTCCAGCGTAAACACCCGTGGTTGCAACTGTCGGATGGCTTCAGCAACTGCGATCGCAGCCGTCAGATCATCGGTAGTTTCGCCGCCTTTACCCGCTTTAGCTGTGTGGGCTTGGCTGAAGTTGGCGCACACCGGGGAGGCATGAAGGTAGTCGGGGTGGCGGGGAAAACCTAGAAATCCTGACTGCGCTACTTCTTGGACTGTTAGCTGTACGACTCTACACCCGTATTCGCTAAAGTTGTGGTGATGGGTTTTGGCAATCGCCTGACTTAGTTCTGGTTTACTTGGGTCAAATTCTACTGCAATGACCGGGCGAATCCCAGCTTGTACCATCCCAGCTTCAATCCCGCCGCCACCCGCGAAAAGTACTACAGCGATCGGGGCATTATCTGGAAGAACTGGTTTTATTTTTGTGTTATCAAAATTTTTGCAGACATCTGATTTTGGTGATGGCTTTTTGGTTTTCGCTTTTTTGATAAAGGCGATAATATCTTCCCTAGTTGCCCCCTGCTGTTGCATTAGACGAATCATGTGGACAGCGCCAGGGGGAATTGAGCCTATACTTTTGCTTTTCCATGCCCCGTTTATTTTCTCTTTCCAATTAAATCCCCATCGCCAACAAAAGGGGTCATTTGAGTCACGTTCACCAATCAGACGGGGATAAAAAACGGTTGAGCCATCGAGTAGCTTTTTAATTTCGAGGTACGGATAAAGACATCCGACTGGTTCCCTTTGTGAGGCTTTGACCCCTTTCTCTAAGAATTTTTCGGGTGTTGCAGATAACTCAACTATTACTGATTTTGGCTTTGGAGATAGCGTATGACTTCGGGCTGTTTTAATCATGCAGCCACCTCCATGACCAAATCATCGGGTACTTCAAAAATCCCCAGTTGCCCAATGTAAGGAATCGGTGTAATCTCGCGTGGATTCTCCAGCTTCCAGTGGTACTGCCCAGGCATTCCCCAACCAGACGCAACTTGTGAGAATCGGCAATCAACTATTGTGACAATGCCAATAACTTGTCCACGACGTAGAGAGATTAACTCTGGGATTACTACCCCCATCCCTTGGCAAAATTCTCTCGCTAGCTGGTACTCTTTCTTGGTACAAGTCTTGGCTGCGTGAATCAGAATGTCGCCGCGATAATTGATAGGCCAGCCACGGGTTTCAACATTTTTTAGAGCATAAATAATTGCCCATGCCCAAGGCTGACGAACAGATAGCGCTTTCATGAGTTTTAAAACTCCAATGACTGAACATAAGCGTCTGATGCGGCAATTACCAGAGATATAGATGCAACTGTGCAACTGCCTAATAACTTCTTATTTATAGGTTTTGAAAGATCATTATTGATAGAACCTGAGAAAATAAAAGCTGTTCATTTTGGTATAAAGTGGAAAGTATCATGCGCTGGTTTCCACATTTATTTTGTTGTTATTTTTAGCAGTTACAAATTTACTCAAGTCTTTAGTTATCTGTAGAGTGTGGAATGATAAAGACAGAGAAATAGTAAACTGGGAAGCGGAGGTTTTGATCTGATTTCCTCCGCTTTTATCCTTATTATCCTAATTGGTCTAACCAAGCTACTAAATCTTCAACTGATGAAAAATCTAAAAATGCTTCTCCTAATGCCTCTAATTGCTCCGTAGATAATTCTCGAACTCGTTCAATTATTGATATATCAATTTCCCCAAAACGGCGATTTAGCTGGCGATAGAAAAACTTGAATTCCCCTTTCTGCAAAATATCCTGATAGATAACAGATTCCTGCATAATATCCTCCCGTAAAAATTGACGAATTAAATCTTTTTCAAACCTTAACCCTGCAAATATCTCTGTACATCCAGCAATGTTCTGCCTTTCATCCCTATCTGGAATTTTAGCGATGTTTTGAGCTACTTGGGATAATAAAGTTGTTGGTGAATCAGTTCGAGTTAAAGGTGCAAGAGGCAATAGCGCTGGATTATCCAGAAAAAAAGCTGAATCTTGTTCCCATAACCGTATAACTCGATAACGGTGAATTGTGAACTCATCCGTGTATTCTTCAGTAAATGCAATGGGGTCACTACTTTGTTGCAAGAAGATCACGACTTGGGTTACTGGTGTGTTATATTGCCGTTTCAATCTCACGTAATAGTCTAATACCCGCAAAGGAATTGGCGGATTAGATTTGGGGAGAGTCTGAAACTCAATATGCAAAATCCGACTACTTGTTTGCAAAAATGTGACATAATCTGCGCGGATTGGATCTATTGAAAGTTCAGTTTTAAGTACTGTAACTTCTGTATCTTTATCTGGTAGCAACCACTTGGCAAACTCGGCTGGATACAATTCAGCTAAGTACTTGGCAGTATTATCGTAACTCAATTTTTTCACCCTTATTTCAATTAAAATTTAGTTTTTCCAATCCAGAATGTAGGTATTTAGCTAATAAAGACTTTTCAACTAGATAATGTCTTTCAACTCCTTGAGCCTCTTTTACTAACTCAAGAAAATCCGATGGTTGTCTTCCAGAATCTCCACGACCAAGCACCATCAATGCTATAGCTTCTGCGGTTTCCTCTGAAGAAAGATTATTTATATATTCAGACAATGTATTTATGGGAGTATTTAACGTTTGACGCTCAATCAAAAATTCGATTAGTTCCTTGGCTTGTGTATTGGAATCCGTTAATTTCATATCAGATACTGATTGGGGAGTTTTTGCACCATAAACTAACTTAGCAAGTTCAATGATTTTGTTTACTTTATCAATGGTTAGAAAATTCATCTTCATCATAATCTTCTCCTCCTTTTGGATTTTAGACTAAAGCAACATTACTTTTTTAATTGTTATACCTTTTGGCTGATTCCATCGCTGGAATGCTTCTTGTACGAACACTTACAATGCTCAGGTTAACTCCTGTTGTATTTAATATTGAGACTTAGCCAAATTCTTAAACTGTCCAAATCGTTCATCAAACAAGAGATTAACAGTTGTCTCACTACTAAATCGACTTTTCAAAACTGAAACTTCAAAAATGCCTTTTTGGGTAGTCTGCTTATCGTAGTAATCTTCAAGGGTACAAACCCAACATCACAGCAGCCTCCTGTTCAAATCCTCCCGATTCCCGAAAATCTGCTTTGGTTGGACGCTTTTCGGAACGTGAATCAACTTCTCTTTTTAACTGTGCTAAACCCAAGACAGTGCAATTGAATTGTTTAGCGATCGCCCTGAGTTGTTTCAAGATGGAGTCGATTTCTTGTACACGATTTTCGCCACGTTCACGGCGCATTGGTTCAATCAACTGCACATAGTCCACAATCACCAAACTGACTGACCCGCAACGAGTTTGTATATCTTGCAAATCACCCTTAATTTGTGAGGTGGTGATTAGAGGGTTATCATTCGCTTGTTTGACAACAAGAGTGCTGATTGATTCAAAATCCACTTGAAAAATGTTCAAATTTGCTTACATTTCTCCACTGTTATAGCGGTCTGTTATATGCTGTTTAATTGCTGCTTTTGATAATCCAGTAGTCAGATGAATGTAAACTGATGATGTGATTTTTAAGGGCTACTGTAACTATCGCTTTCATTCTTGTTATCCTAGAAATGCAAGAGTGTTTTAGTGTGGCGATTGTTACTTATTAAGTGGCAGTCGCTTTTTACTTTGATTGTCAGAAACCCTGAAATTACAGTACTTTTGTCATGTGTTTAGTACTCGCTAAATAAGTCTTTTTTATCACAAATGATTTCAAGATATTGCTAGTTGCTTGACTACGTGAAAAGAAAGCTTTTGATGTTAAATATTGGTAATATTTGATGCTTTGCTAAGAACTTGGATCTTTAGATGAGCGTTCGCTACTGTGGTGGAAGTGTTGGCTTTTAGTTTGCACATACGAAGGACTTCTTGGCATTTGTGGGGTAAAGGGGAATAGGGATGGAATTTCCCCTTTACCTTTCTCCAACATCTTGGCATTTGTTACTTCTGCAAGATGTCTGAAGTGTTGCTAACGATGAAAAAACTCTGGAAAGTGATGTCCTAAGATGGTAGCCCCAAATTGGAGCGGGCATCAGATAAGTCTTTTTCAAGGCTCACCAATCTGGACAAGTCAACTATGAAAGCGTTTTGAGAAAAAGCAATTTGCTTTCCTTTAAAGTAGCGGGTCTGAATCCCCCACTAATTGATTTTGACCGGAGCTTGTCGTTTGTCTCCGGCTTTGCTCCTGAATTCAGAATAGCTGAATTCTTCTTCAAGTTCGCCTGTAGTAATCAGCACAAGCTGCACTGGCTCAACGTTGAGATGGGTGGCGATCAGAGCGAGGATTTTTTCGAGAATTAGGGCAAGTGATGACAAATCCACCTTCTGATTCATATCGTTCAACCTTTTCTCATGCTACCGTCAAACAAAACAGGAGATTGTGATAACTCCCTTTCAGGCAAGGCGACGACTCTTGATTCAAGGGAAGAGGGGCAAGTATCCAAAATTTTTTTTGAGTTGTAATAGCTAGGAGCAAGCAATTCAAGGCACAAAGGTGTTTGGCTGTTTAGTATACATCGGAGCGCCTAAAGCCCTCAAACCGCCAATTAACTTTTAGATAAAAAACGAAAAAACAACAACGGAGAAACTAACAATGGCTGGTAAGTTGATCGACAAAGTGGCAATTGTAACAGGGGCATCGTCTGGTATTGGTGAGGCTACAGCACTAGCGCTGGCATCAGTTGGCGCTACGGTAGTAATTGCTGCCCGTCGGAGCGATCGCTTGCAAGACCTAGAAGCCCGGATTACTGGCACTGGTGGAAAAGCCTTATCCATTACTGCTGATGTTTCAGATGAGGCGCAGGTAGAAGCCTTGGTGAACCAAACTCATGCAAAATTTGGCAGAGTTGATATTCTCATCAATAATGCAGGGGTGATGCTGTTAGGTCTGATTGACGGTGCAGATACAGAAGACTGGCGACGCATGATCAATCTCAATGTATTGGGATTGATGTATGCTACTCACAAAGTTTTACCTTTGATGAAGGCACAAGGTGCTGGGCACATCGTCAACATTTCATCAGTTGCAGGTAGAGTTGCTAATGCTGGAAGCGGTGTCTATAACGCTAGCAAATGGGCGGTTGGTGCGTTTAGTGAAGCACTTCGCAAAGAGGTTTATCAAAATAACATCCGCGTCACGATTATTGAACCAGGGTTGGTAGCAACAGAATTACCGCAGCACATTACGGATTCATCTGCAAAAGAGCAGGCAAAAAACTTCTACGGTTCGGTCAAAAATCTTGAGAGTGAAGATATTGCCAATGCGATCGTTTATGCCGTCACACAGCCTCCACACATTAACGTCAACGAAATCTTAATCCGCCCAACTGAACAAGAACGGTAATTATAATTTCTGTACTTCAACGTACTTTATAATATATTTATTGTTCATAATTTTGAGCGACTTCACTAATAATCGTTTGCAACAGAGAATTTATATTTTGTGGCTGAAAAGCATTAAGTCCAACCGAACTAAATCTTTGAATTGCTTGTTGATATGATTTTTTATCATCGTACCCTTCCTCGAAGTATTGATTATTGTAATATCCATAAAGAATAAAACTAGAATCAATCATTCTTATAAAAGGTTCCGGTTGAGCAAAAGATTTTGCATTATTAAATAGCTGAATTAGATAGATATAAAAGTAAGTTAAAAATCCTTAATTTCTTGCCGAGAAAATTATGACTCAAATGCTTGAACTGGCATTTGATTATTGTAAGTATCTGCTTCGTTCTCAAATAATTTATAGGTATTATATTCAAACCATCCACGAGAATCAAAAATTTGTATTAAATAAAAAAAATTACCTGTTGACTTTTTAACTATTAGTAATAGGGGGAAAATAAATGAGCCTTTATCGCTATCAAATAAATTACTACTATTGCCAAACAGCCGAGTTAAAGTAATAAATAATTGTGCCAGATTAAGATTAGCTTTGTTATCAGTTTCTGAGAAATAAAGCTCCTGATAAAGGGTAAAATTATGTTTAATATCAATACTATTTACTTTGAGTAGTCTGCATTCAGCATCGTCTAGTCTCCAAAGTTCAAATTTAATATTATTTAATTCAAGTTCAACTTTAATACGTTCTCGAATTTGTCTAACTACTTGTTTCATAGATTTTGCTCTAATTCATTAAAAGCGCAGTATTGTCGTAATGTAATGAGTCAATTTTCGATTATTTCGCTAGTTATAGTTCGCAAAATATTATTGATATTTTGCGAACTTGTGGAACTAATACCAATTGACTCTAAACTTTCAATAGCTGCAAGATATTCTGATTGAGATTGGTATTTCTCCTCAAAATAATGCTCATCTTTATAGCCATAAAGGATATACTCAGAGCTAATCTTCTTGAAAAACTGCTCAGATGGTATCAAGAGCCTTCTACTTTGAAAACAGCCCTCAAGATAACCAGAAAAATAACTGATAAAATAGTTGATTTCTTGGCGAGAAAATTCTATTTCAAAAGGTTCACGAAGTATTTGAGTATCATAACCTTCTACTTCAGCTTCTAGAACCCTGTAAAAGCTAATATACAGTGTACCCCGATCATCATAAATATTAATTAAATAGAAGAATCTGCCTTGTGCTTTTTCTAAAACCAATAATACTGGAAAAGAGAAAGTACCTTTCCAATCGTCAATCCAATCGCTGCTATCACCAAACAAGTGCGTTAAGCAGACATATAATTCAGCCAAATTGAGTTTATTTTTGTTCTCGCGTTCGGAAAGATAAAAGTGCATATAAAACATATAGTCATCTTTAATGGGAAGGCTTTTTTGCCGAAGTTTTCTAAATTCGCCATCATCCAAACGCCAAAGCTCGTATGTAATATCTTTCCATTTGAGCTTAACTTTACTGCGCTGTTTAATTTGTCTAACTACTTGCAACATGATAATTAATTGGCTCCAGCTTTCTAGTAATAATGTACTATATTAATGTTTTAGTTACAGCTTGACAATATGGTTAATGAAAATCCGCAGACAGAATTTGATAGCCCGTGGAAACAGTTACTCCAACTGTATTTTGAAGAGTTCATGCTGTTCTTCTTTCCCCAAGTACATGGAGAAATAGACTGGACACAACAGCCTGAGTTTTTGGACAAAGAATTAGAGCAGGTGGTGCGTGATGCAGAACTAGGGAAAAGACTAGCAGATAAGCTCGTAAAAATATACCGCATTGGTGGGTAGGAATCCTGGATACTGATACATTTGGAAGTTCAAAGTCAAGAATCAAGCGACTTTGCAGCTAGGATGTTTACTTATAACTACCGGATTTACGATAGATATAAGCGCTCTGTTGCATCGTTGGCAGTTTTGGGTGATGAGCGTTCAAACTGGCGACCGAATCAATTTGGTTACAACCTTTTTGGCTGTACGGTTGAGTTCACATTTTCAATTGTCAAATTGTTAGACTATCAACAACGTCAATCTGAATTAGAAGCCAGCCGAAACCCTTTGGCGACAGTGGTGATGGCACATCTAAAGGCGATGGAGACACGCAATGATAGAATAAAGCGCAAGCAACAGAAATTGGTTTTAGTGCGTAGATTGTACGAACAAGGCTTAAGACAGGAAGATGTTATTAACTTATTCGGGTTCATTGACTGGATGATGACTCTACCAGCGCAACTAGAGACAGAATTTTGGCAAGAATATCGTGATTTTGAGGAGTCTTTAAGTATGCAGTAAGCCAATTTCAACAATTAAGGATTGGGGAATTTTATCGCTTAATGTCCCAAAAATATGGGGTTGGTTGCGTTGTGATTAATTATTTAGCTCACCCGGCAACAGGTGATTTGTTCAAAGTAGCAACCTACGCATTACCGACTAGTAATGATTTACTGCCAATGGATAGAATTGTTGTGGCTGGACTTAACCCAAAAGAATCTATCGCATACGTTCGCTTAATTAGTATCCAGTCAGAATCAGTTTTAGCTGTCACGCACTTGAAAGCTCCAATTATGGATGAGGTCGTAAATGTCAATACCAACGACGAGATAACGCTTTTTAGATAGTCATTAGCCAAGACAAATCAACCCGCTAGCAAGGGCGATGCCGACTGTGTTTGCGCTGACTACGTAACCAAAAGCCTGAAATTAGCCATCCATTCCACCCAATCAGGCGCTCCATCTACCAGTTGAGCAAATCTGTCTGGGCAAATCTCGTCAAATTCGAGCATCACCCCCCACCGTTCATCACTCGTTAGCGTACTGAGTAATTCCTTAACCTTGTCAACTCCATCCTCCACCCGCTCAATCGCCAATCGAGCGTAATATTTAACTTTATCCCACCAAGAATCACTGAGTTCTGGCTCTGTGTCCATACCCCCCCGATTATTATCTCCACTTTCATTAAAGGTGGGTGTGGACGGAGCATTAATCCCACGTGAGTTCGACGGATAGGAAAACGCAAAAAGCCTGCTATGTATGAATTTGCTCAAGGGTGCATTCTTCAGGCGATCGCGGAGGGTGGGCAGTGGTGGAGGCAATCCTACGATTAATTGAGAATCGGGTAAAAAGTCACAAAAAATGCCGAGACTAAAAAATATCTAAGAAAAATCAAGGTCTCAGCTATGTCTACCATTGTATCTCGCCTGGATATCACGCAAATTTTCTGCGATGTAGATGATTTCTGTAACCAATGGGAAAATCTCTGGCGGCAAGTACCACAATTACCATCGACAAAAGGAGAACGGCGCAGCAGTTCTCGGATGCATTTATCAGAAGTGATGACAATAGTCATCGCATTTCATGGCAGTGGATATAAGACTTTCAAAGAATTCTATACCATGCATGTGCTTCCAGGATGGCATAAAGCATTTCCCAATTTAGTTAGCTATACTCGGTTTGTGGAACTGATGCCCTGGTGCTTAATGTTATTATGCTGCTTTTTACATACACGCACAGGAGAAATTACTGGGATTAGCTTTATTGATTCCACCCCAATTAATGTTTGTCATAACTGTAGGGCACATTCTCACAAGGTGTTTAAAGGATTAGTGAAATGGGGCAATAATTCTGTGGGCTGGCACTTTGGGTTTAAGCTTCATTTAATTATTAATGATTGTGGAGAATTACTCGCATTTTCACTAACCCCAGCAAACGTAGATGACCGAAAACCAGTCCCAGAAATGACTAAGGACTTAATTGGTAAACTTTTTGGTGACAGAGGATACATCTCTCAAAAACTATTTGAGGAGTTGTATGAGCGAGGGTTGCAGTTAGTCACAAAATCTAAGAAGAAAATGAAAAATCGTTTGGTAAAACTGATTGATAAGATTCTGTTACGCAAACGTGCTGTAATTGAGTCGGTCAATGACCATCTGAAAAAGTAAGGATTCAGGTCTAATATTGAGGAAGTAAAGAAGGGCGAGACAGGCATTTACTAGAATTAGCAATTAAAGCCTGTGCAAAAAATCAATGACAGACCTAGCTTGACGGCGACAAGTCTGTACCACAGTCAACAAATTAGCAGTATGTTGAAACCGCTGCATTGAACGGGAACCACCACTAACTTTACGTTTTGTCACAGCCAAACGCAGCGATCGTTCGGCCTGATTGTTATCAGGAGGGATTTCAGGATAGTCAAGAAAATACCACCATTGACTTGCTTTATCACGCAAAGAACGTAAAAGGTGGCCAGCTGTAGCTCCTGCTTTGTTAATCCACTGATTGAGCGAGGAGTGCAACTTGGATTTGAATTGATTGACCCAATTCGTTATAGCTTAAGCAGTCTAGAGTCTCAAACCATTGAGCATAGCCCCTAAAGGCTTCATCAATTAAATCAACAAACACTTCACCAATCGCTTGATTGTGCAGACCTGGAAGCTGAATTAATTTTTTGAAATGACGGCGTAGATGCGCCAAACATTTCTGCTGGGCTAAAGCTTGATAGCCATTGTAAACGCTAAAATCGTCACTGCTGAGTACCCCTGTATATTTAGCCCCTAAAATTGTTTCTAGTTCGGATCGTGAACGAGTATCAGCCGCAGTAAACAGGCAGAAATCAGAATTGGCCACTACCCACAACCATTCTTTGACCCCTTTAACTGACCAAGGCGTTTCATCTACATGAACGTTAGGTTGTGTCTGTTTTACCCAACTACTTAACTCATTAATGCTCGGTTCAATTGCTTGTTGAATTCGTTCATTGGTTGCTACTAAAGTTCCTAGCCCAATTTCAACTTGTCCTAATTCCCATAACATTTCTTGCTGTTTTTCATAGGGCATATGTGCATAATTATTTACCCATCCTAAAAGTGCCTGTAAAGAGATTCCTAAATCTTGTCCTGGAATAATGTTTTCCGGCCAGTGTGCTACTTGTAAATTGCCACAACACTCACACACGCAGGTTTGGCGTTGATACTCCACTATTTCTATGGGACGTTCTACTAGTTGCGCTACCGCATGTTTTTCTACTTTTACTGCCTCATGAGTAAATCCTTTTTGACCACAGTAAACACAATCCGTAGGACGTAAAATTTCATAGCGATCTACTCTCCCAAAGCCCTTACGGGTTTTGCCTTGATGCCCTGGTTGTCCACCTGGTTTCTTTTTTGGCTGATTTGATTCCTCTTGTGGGGGAACTTTTTTGTTTTCACTCTTCTTGTGAATGTCTCCAGACGGTGGTTTCGACGAATTAGAACTATCCAAATCTCTGCTGACTTTTAAACGCTCTATTTCTTGCTGTAGTTCTAAAATGATTTTCTGTAACTCACCTATTACCTTGCTCTGTTCAATAATTATCTTTACCAGTTCTTCTTTCGATAACTGGTTCAAGCTTTCTCGATCTAATTCTTGAGGCAGGTTTTGGTTCATATTTGCGATATTCCCCCTCAAGTGTCCCCTTTGTCAATACCCTGCCACCTGAATCCTTACCTGAAAAACATTTGTCAAATCGAACATTCTCGTCACCGTAGTCCATTTAACTTTTTAGTTAACTTGATGGCTGGTTTAGCTGCTTATACTTATTTGCCGAAAAAACCTTCGATTGATATTTACCCAAAAGATTTGCCTGCACTACCTTCTGCCATTTTTTAGTTCTGTCGAACTCACGTTAATCCCATACTGAGATTGCATTCTAGAGCGCCAGTCCACTAATATATATTGACAAAAACTCAAGTATATGGGTTAGGATAAAACGGCTAAATTGAGTGAAATATTTGGGTGTGATTTTTAGCGATCGCATAAAAACGGAATCTTAAACAATACCTCTGCCAATTTACGAGGTTTCAATGCCTGTAGAAACGATATGAATATGACACTATGTGTATCTCGCTTCACTTATTTTCCTCTGCTACCCCTACTTATTGAGCCGATACACTAATTCCTTGAATCATTATTTTAAGACAGTAATCCTTGAACTAACTGCCGCATATCATTAAAAACAATCTTGGCTCCAGCAGCAGCTAAAGCTGCACCATCACTATGTTGGGCATAGCCAAAAACAGTCATTCCTGCGGCGGATGCTGCTTGTACGCCCGGTACAGAATCTTCAATTACAGCACAATATTCTGGATTTGTGTTCATTTGCTTGGCTGCATAGAGATACACGTCGGGAAAAGGTTTGGGACGCGAAACATCATTAGCACTATATAAATTGCTATCAAATTGATGCAGCATCCCCGTTAATTTCAATACCATTTGAATATGACGGTGGCTGCTATTTGATGCCACACATTTGGGTAATGTAATCTGCTCCAAGACTTCGCTAATGTGTGGAATTGGTTTTAGTTCTTGCTGCAAGGGAGCGATTTCTCGCTCTTTACAAAGTTCCACAAAGTTTTTGGGCAATGGTTTGTTGTAAGATGTCTCGATAATCTCTAAACAGGTTTTTAACGACTTGCCAATAAATTTTTGAGTTACTTCTGCATAGGTGATAGGAAAGCCAGCTTCAGTGAGCGTTTCTGCAAAAATGCGATTAAGAATTGGTTCGCTATCAACCAAAACTCCATCACAATCAAAAATCACAAGATCGAACTCGGTTTTGCCCATGTTATTGCCTGAAATTAACTTTGATAAGGACGCGGTAGTTGGCGTAATTTATGAGCAGTATCTAACTCACTATTGTTTTTCTACCATATCCCTACCCTAAAATGCGGCGGTACTCACCCTTGGAACTACGCCCGCTTCCTCGACTACTGCACTGAGCGATTATTTCTCCAGCGTGTAGGTGGTCGTTACCGCTTCATCCACAAACTGCTGCAAGACCACTTTGCCCAAATGGAGTTTAAGGGGAATGTTGATTGAGAAAGAAACTACAGTCAGCGTAATTTACCGCCGCTCTCATCGCTCTCCGTAAGATTCAAGCGATCGCGTCTCGTAGAGAGGAAACTTAATATTAATATATGGGTCTGATGAGCGATGCCTACGGCGGGCGGGTACGCCACCGCAGATTTAGAGGCTTTAGGTACTAGATCGAATGGCACTAAGAAAAGGGAAAATCGTTGAGGCAGCAGGGGTGCAGAGGAGCAAAGGAGCAGGGGAGAAACAAGAAGTTTTAGCTATACGAACGGATATTTAGAAATTCCCCCCTGCACCCCTACCCCTCTGTAATCCTTACGCTGCCTACCATTCAGCTTAACTTAGTGCCATTCGGTACTGGCTCATAAATGCAATGCTAGCAATGAATGGGAGAGTGATGATGTTGGGAATCTCTCGTTGGGCTATCCTTTACTTAAATTGGGCTTTAACTGGCAGATATTGAGTGGTGAAACTTGAGGCAGTTTTGCAGACTAGTTAAGTGGACGTTTGAATCGTGATACGTGAGCTATGAATCTGTTGCAATCACTTCGTCGCTATGGACAATCGGTCTGGCTGGATGGATTTGAGCGAGGCTGGATTAGTCCTGATGAATTGCAGCAGTACATTGAGGAGGATGCTTTGAGGGGTGTCCGATCAAATTTCCAAAGCTTAATTGCAGCAATTCAAGGACAAGAGTACGATCGCGACTTCAATACATTGGCGCAGCAAGGGATGAGTCGGAGTGCAAGAGCGGCCTATGAGTATTTAATTGTGCGAGATATGCAATTAGCGGCTGACTTACTGAAAGAAACGCATGTGCAAACACAAGGGCGAGATGGCTATACTCAGGTTAA
This sequence comes from Nostoc sp. JL31, assembly GCF_017114965.1. Taxonomy (NCBI): domain Bacteria; kingdom Bacillati; phylum Cyanobacteriota; class Cyanophyceae; order Nostocales; family Nostocaceae; genus Nostoc; species Nostoc sp. JL31. The sequence continues at coordinate 13,220 of NZ_JABXKO010000076.1, read as the reverse complement.
TCTGCCACCTGACACGCTGTTTGAGGCTGCAACCGCGATCGCCGCAGCTCAAAACATCTGGCAGTCAATCGGATGGAGTAATTTGTTGGTGGAAATCCCAGCCACGCAATTGATGTTGCCAGTGATTACACAATTGATTGGTGATCGGATCAATGTGAATGCAACATTGGTATTTTCTCCAAGCGTGTATGAGCAGATATTTGATAGTTATCTCAGAGGGCTGGAGAGATTGATGCGGCAAGGAGAATCGGTGAATGAGGTTGTTTGTTTCGTCAGTGTTGCTATTGGTCGTTTGGATGCAGTAATTGCTCCATTCATCGCTAACTCAGAGATATCTTTTGGCGTGATGCAAGCCAAGCTTTTGTACCAGCACTATCGAAACCTCTGCCGAAGTGAACGCTGGCGTTCGCTCCCTGGAAGGGCAAAACCACTGCGTCTGGTGTGGGATTGCACAGATGTTTCGCCGGAATCGGCATGGCGTTATCTTCAAGCTCTAGTAGTTCCTGAAACCGTTATGCTGCTATCGCCATTAACCTTAGAAAGGTATCGTGAGGTTTCTCTACTACTTACCAGTTTTACTGATGGTGAAAATGCTAAAACGCCTCTGGCAAGGGTATTGCAAGGGATTGGTTTGGATGAATGGATTGACCAACTTTTGAGTGAAGAAATGGCGCGATCGCTCAACGCATTTGATCGATTGTTAGAAGCGATCGATCAAAAGAGAAGGTGCTGAATGAATCTTAGGTTTCGGTAGTATTTTGCTCCCTATGAGGATATTAATGCTCAATCGCGCCTAAATCTTTAAGCGTGCTTCTTTGAGCTACTGTTAACCCGGTTGCGCCTTGAATCTTCATGCCTTCATACAGGCGCTCGACCGTCAGTGTGCTGATACAGCGTCCAGTCTGCACATCCCAGAGTTTGATGGTGCGATCGTCACTACCACTAAATAAGATTTGGCTATCGGAGCTGAATATTACTGATTTGACCCAACTGGTGTGTTCGCCCAAGCTGTGGAGGCAATGCCCCGTTTGCAGATCCCAGAGGCGGATGGTTTGATCATTACTGCCGCTTGCCAAGGTTTGACCATCGGGACTTATGGCAAGCGTCCACACGGCTCCTGTATGCCCCCGCAAAGTCTGCAAGCATACCCCGGTTTGTACGTCCCACACGCGAATCGTTTGGTCATGACTGCCACTTGCCAGTTGTTGACCACTGGGAGCAAACGCCACTGTGAAGACGGCGTTCGTATGCCCCTGCAAGATTCTCAGACACGCTCCGGTTTGCACCTCCCACAGGCGTATGGTGATATCATAGCTGCCACTGGCTAACCATTGACCGCTCGGATCAAACGCGATCGCACGAAGACCGCTCTCATGTCCGCGTAACACCCGCAAACAGTGATGCGTCTGCACATCCCACAGTTGTATGGTGCTATCTTCACTGCTGCTGGCCAAAATTTTTCCATCTGGACTAAACAGCACTGTCCAGATAGCCGCGCTATGGGCTGACCACTGGTCAAGCTGCCCGGTTTGGATATGCCACATGGCGATCGAGTCATCATGCCGACTGCTTGCCAGCGTTTGACCATCGGGACTAAAGCTTAAATTAGTTAATGACGAAATCCAACGGGTCGGGCTGGAAAACGTTTTGTAGCGGTGAAGCGATGCCAGATTATCATCCAATTGCAATTGCCACAGATGGATTGTTTCATTCTGACCGCTACTGGCAAGCCTTTGACCATCTGCACTCAGACTTAGGGATTGAATACCACCCGTATAGCCGCGCAACGTTTTGAGGTTTTGCCCACTCTGCAAATCCCATAGCCGCACTGTATGATCTTGACCAGCACTGATTAACCATTGACCGTCGGCACTGATGACAAGCCCGTGAACATCGTGCATGTGACTGTCGAGTACATGGATAGCTTGCTCGTCCTGGACACTCCACAGGCGCAGAGTGCCATCGCGACTGGCACTGGCTAACCAACAACCATTCGGGCTAAAGGCGAGATCCCAAACCCAATCGGTGTGTCCCCGCAGCAGCTTGACACTGGCATTGATGAAATTGGGCTTTGATGGTCGATCGTGAGAGCGATGAAGGCTCCACAGTCGAATCGATCCATCGCGGCTACCGCTCGCTAGCAGTTGACCATCCGGGCTATATTGCACACTTTGAACCCCGCTGGTATGCCCTTGTAAAACACTCAAGCAATTTCCATCGCGCACATCCCAGATCCGAATGGTTGTATCGTGACTGCTACTGGCTAGGGTTGGCTGATCAGGTGCGAAGTGGACGGCGTAAACACTCTGGGTGTGCCCCTGCAAGACATGAAGGCACTGCCCTTCCAAATTCCACAAGCGCACGGTTTTGTCTTCACTGCTGCTGGCTAGTTGCTGACCATCGGGACTAAAACTCACTGACCAAACACAGTCTGTATGCTCTGTAAGCACCTGCAAGCAGCGCCCGTTCTGCACATCCCACAAGCGTATCGAACCATCAGTACTGCTGCTGGCTAACATTTTGCCATCTGGACTAAAGGCTACCGACCAGACCCAGCCTGTGTGACCGGCAAAGGTGGCGAAGAGTTGGGTTGTGGTGATGTTCCAGAGATAGATTCTGCCACTGGAATCCCCCACTGCGATCGCTTGACCGTCTGGACTCAGGTCGATGGACATGGCAAGACTGAGTGTTTCTGAAAAGACGGATTTAGCTAAATTGGCATTCTGAAAATTGACCCCAGCTAAATCAACTTGCCGTAAGTCGGCTTGCTGCACGACGAGATCAGAAAAATCTGAGCCGCGCAAATCCACCTGAAGCTGCACCAACAGGTTGATCAGATTGCCTGCAACGTACCCTGGCTTTTTTCCCTGTTGTGTCAATAATTGCCGTGCCTGCGTCGCGATTGCTGCCACACTGCCAAAGCGAGACAGAAGCTGCTCCATTACGGGTTGCACAATTAATCGAGCTTGAATCTCTCGCACATAATCTTTCGCCTGCACTCGAATCAAGGTATGGGTTCGCAAAAAGTTAATTTGAGCAGTCTCGAACTCGGCACAAACTTGCTGCACAAATTGTTCTGTGACATATTCCATCACGACTGGCTGCAAGAAGAATAACCCATCCATTTTTTCGATGAGAGATCGCCGAAGCAGCGCGTTGATCAGATTGGGTACAGCTTTTTGGCAAGCAGGATCAATCACATTCTCTTGTAGGTCTGTGATCGAGACTGCCTCTCGACAAATTGCCAGCCAGAACATCACCTGCTGTTCATTCTGGGGTAAGCGATTGAACTGACGCTCCAGCAGATCGCGGATGTCGGCAAACACCGGAATCCCCTGATCGAGATACGTTAACAACTCTGTAACGCTGCTGTTAAACAAGTCCTGAGTTGTGGCTGCCACCAACTTCAGTGCTAGAGGATTACCCCCATAGTGATGGATCAAGTTCTGCCATTCGGCTTCTGAACCTGTGAATGCTCCTTTTTGGCGAAAGATGGCACGTCCATCGGCGGGTGTGAGTCCACTCAATGTCAGCGATCGTACCAGCGTATGTTCGCCTTCCATCAGCGCCATTTCTCGTGGCTTTTCTCGACTGGTGAGCAATAAACAGCTTAGGTGCGGCGTTTCGCCAATGGTTCTGAGCAACTCTCCGTAGCCTTCATAGCCCGATCGCCACTGCCCGACCTGCTCATTGTGCAAAATGATTTCAGCATTATCCAGCATCAATAAACACCGACGTGATCGCAGAGACTGCATCAATTTCGAGAGCTTTTCACCGAGCGTGGTGGGAAGGACGGGATCTTCTCCCTGGAGAGGCATGAGAAATTTTAATACACTCGCGAGAAGTTCATCTAATGGTGGCGCGTTGGCGAGCGATCGCCACACCACGCTCTGAAATTCCATCTGCATTTGCAGCGCCGCTTTAACCACAATCGTACTTTTACCAATGCCCCCAATGCCCAACACCCCAACCACGCGACAGCGCTCAGACACGACCCACTGCCACATTTGCGTCAGTTTTGCCTCGCGCCCATAAAATACCGAGGCATCCACCGCAGTGTCCCAGTCCTGTTGGAAATTTGCCCATCGGGTTTGGGACGTTTCATTTAGTGCAACAGGGGATGTAAAATCTGCTTTTGCTAATGTCAACCCAAAGGCTTGGAAGAGATGCTCCAACGACTGGCGATCAACCCCCAGTTCGCGCTTGAAAATTCGGATGAGGGTATTGAGGGAGAGTCCGGTGCGCTCGCTGATATCTTCCTGGGTGAAGTGCTTCCCCCAGGTTTCATTTGTTTCCGCCTGCTGTTTTGCCGTTTGAAACCGCTGCCACCCCAGGGGTGATAGGATGACCCCTCGCACTCGCCCAGTAGCGGGTCGCCCCTGTCCAGATTTTGACGCATCGGAATACATAGGCAAGCTGATGGTGCAAAAAGCCAGCATGAATCTTTCCCTCAATACTACCGTGCGTTGTTCTCATACCGAAGATTTTGTTGATACAAATGCATCAGCAAATCATCTCAATTAAGAAAATCGGTTTAACCGTCCCCGAATCACTTCCCGCTGCTTACTTTTAATGCATCACGATTAAATTGCGTTTTAAATCAGAAAACTTGAGTGGTCTGCATTGAGCGATCGCTAAAAAATGAAGTATAAGCAAATGTTGCTAATCAAAGTCGCCAATCCAAGCAGAAGCAATTTACTAATTTGAGGATATTAAGACTATGAGTAAGCTCACAGGTAAGGTAGCAGTCGTTACAGGCGCATCTAAGGGCATTGGTGCTGCGATCGCCAAGTCACTCGCTGCCGAAGGCGCGGTCGTCGTCGTCAACTACGCCTCCAGCAAATCTGGTGCAGACAAAACGGTCAGTGAGATCACCGCAGCCGGTGGCAAGGCTGTCGCCGTGGGTGGTGATGTCTCCAAGACTGCTGAGGCACAGGGCATCATTGACGCCGCCATCAAGCACTACGGACATCTCGATATCCTCGTCAACAACTCTGGCGTCTACGAGTTCGCTCCGCTCGAGGACATCACCGAAGACAAGTTCCATAAGATATTCAACATTAACGTACTCGGTCTTCTGCTCATAACGCAGGCAGCCGTCAAGCACCTGGGCGAAGGTGCCAGCATCATCAACATCGGCTCTGGTGTCAGCCGTATTACACCTGCAAACAGCGCGGTTTATAGCGGCACCAAGGGCGCTGTTGATGCTATCACAGGTGTACTCGCAAGGGAACTCGGACCGAGGCAGATCCGCGTCAACTCTCTTAACCCCGGCATTGTCGAAACCGAGGGATCAGTAAGTGCTGGCTACATCGGCTCTGATTTCGAGAAGGCATTCATTGCTCAGACACCGCTTGGTCGCGCGGGACGACCCGGAGACATTGCCTCTATTGCCGTTTTCCTGGCATCAGACGATGCTGGCTGGCTCACAGGCGAACAACTGCTCGCTACCGGAGGCCAGCGCTAATCCATAAGGACTCCCACTCGACCGAGGACCTCACTCAATCACAGATGCATCTGTGATTGAGTGAGGTCGGTTCCATTGTTATGCAGCGAGGCACTCTCAACAGGTAACACATGAACAAGCTCAAGGGATCTCAACCCTTAGAAGTCTTGATTAACTCTATTTCTCAAACTGCCGTCAAGGAGGTTTTTTCATGAATACGCAGAATGATAAGCTGTTTCTAATCACAGGAGCGACCGGGAACACGGGTGAGACGACGGTGCGCCTGCTGCTTCAACGGGGGCACCGTGTCCGCGCCTTCGTCCACCGTATCGATGCACGTTCCGAGAACTTGTCCGCAGCTGGGGCTGAGATTGTTGTCGGTGATCTTCTCGATTTCCATGCCGTCAGCGCCGCGATGCGAGGAGTCACAGGAGGGTATTTCTGCTACCCAATCAATCCCGGACTGCTTGACGCCACCGCTATCTTCGCCCAGACGGCCAGCGAAGCCGGTGTCAAGGCAGTGGTGAACATGTCCCAGATATCGGCACGCCGGGAGGCGAATAGCGATGCCGCACGCCAGCACTGGCTTGGCGAACGCCTATTGGATCGAACCGCTATGCAGACGACACACCTACGACCGACGTTCTTTGCCGAATGGTTGACCTGGTACTGGAATTACCGTGGTGACGAGGGTGTTGTGCGACTTCCTCTCGGAAACGGTCGCCACGCACCGATCGCTGGAAAAGACCAGTCATACGTCATCGCTGCCATCCTGGAAAACCCGGAGCCGCACGATCGCCAGATATACCCGCTCCACGGTCCAGTCGAGATGAACTACAACGAGATCGCCGACGCGATCTCACAGACACTCGGCATTCCCGTGCGGTATGAACCTATCGATGTTGCCACGTTTGCAGAAGGGTTAAAGGCAAAGCAATTTCCATCTCACCTCATCCAGCACCTCAGCAATGTCGCCATTGACTACCAGAAAGGGATCTTCGCCGGAACTAACAACTTCATCGAGGTCATCGGAAACAGGACTCCGATGACCGTCGAGGACTACGTGAATGCCAACAAGGAAGCCTTCACCAAGGATGGTCTCTACGCCATTACCCCGACTCCTGCCCTGAACAAGTGATTCAGTGGAATTGCGTTAGCAAGGGCAAAATCGTTTGCAGTTCTCTTAACTCTGATTCGCATGAATTAAGAGCGTAACGATGAACGCGAGTGGATTTACAAACAAATTACTGCATTAAACGCTTGCCGTTAGACTGACTCTGCTGCCGGCGCACAACCCGTTGCTGTTCCTGTCAAACTAGCAACGGTGCAGTCCAGCACTAGGCTGTTGACTTTGGCTATTTTTTGGGGAATTACCGAAAAATTATTTGTGCTGGTTTTTGCTTGTGTGAAAGCGCCCGCAACAGCCATCTTTACGCCAAAATAAAAAACACAATTTCTGCATGAAGTCTTGTGGGCTAAAGGGTACAGAGTCAACAGCCTAGTCCAGCACCCTTGACGACAGTAGTAAATACATTGCTGATCTGGAATCCCGTCAGTCGTTAACACTACGCCCCCGTTTCGAGGGGCATGTGTCGCAATTAAATTTTCTTATTCTTCCTGTACTGATTGAGTAAGTGTTGGGGATTGCTGATGTACATCTCTGTATAACCGCACTGACCACAAATATATGCTGTTAATGTCCCAATGTGACTTCCTTTAAATATGAGCGCTTTTGGATTCTCGTAAATTTCTACTTGCAGATCCTTTTTAAACTCTTCTGTGTGGGTGACAATACGAACGTTTGGAATTATATTTTCAGAGCCACATTTAACACAAGCCAAAAGTTCAACTTGTTGTTGGTCTGGATACTCGGCTAGCCCTGTTGATGTGACTAAGACTGGCTGACCTTTAATGCTAGAAGGAGCAATTTCGTCAACTCCCTGGGTTGATGTTCTTCAAAGTTACGTTGATGTATTTCGTGGCTATCGCGTAACTCAAGTAGTACATCATCTAAAATTGCACTTCTGGCTAATACACGATTTACATTTTCGATAAGTGAGTCTAATTGCTGTTGAGTATTGGATTGTCTCTCAGCAAGCCCCAATCCCCAACTTCAAGTCGGTCTAGTCTGCTAGGGAAATACTCAGGCGTATCGCTCATATTACTTTCGTTAGTCCTCTACTAGGGATTATATAAAGTTGTGACATAGAATTGCACGTTATTTTAGCAACAGTCTCCAGTCTGAACAGCCTTTTACTATTAGACTACTAGTTTTGCTCAGGGCAAAAAGCATAAGATAACATCTATAAGTTGTGCTTCTCTCAATTGTAATCGTTGCGATTAGGAGCAGACAGTTGAATTACCTCCGAAAAACGTGAATACTTAACCGCATTGGTAGGGGGATAATCTGCCGACACTGCAATTAACCCAATTTTGATATCTTCGAAATAAATCACACCCCCAATACGTCCTTTGATTTGAAAAGCTCCATGAAATAAATGATACGGAGCAATGTGGATTAGCAAACAGTCACTAATCTTTATTGCGCTATCAAACATCTGCTGACAAGTTTTTTGAAGGACAGCATCTAGATATTCATTATCGGCAGGCTCACCCAGGTCAGTGAATTCCGGCAGATCCGCAAAATGATCCATGTAAAATAGCCATATATCGGACAAGTCTGCGTCATTCGTCAGTTTCTGCTTAAGTTCTTGCAATCGGTCGATATTCATATTGAGAATATTGAGGAGATGGGGCAAACAGACAGTACTGTTAAAAAATTATCAATTATTTTTGCGTTAATGGGGGATAAAGAATTGTCACCAAAGGGTTCTACTAAATGGTGAGGGACTTAGAACAAGAGACTAGTGCTAGTGTACTATAGGATTTCTAATTTAGGATTTAATTTGCTTGAAGATGGTGTGAAAAGCGAGACTGTTTGTGGTGGAGCTACCCTTGGGACAAGAATCTGTCGATAGAACCAGGAAAATAGTTCACGTTGATATGGATGCCTTTTATGCATCGGTGGAACAGAGGGACAACCCTAGCTACCGAGGCAAACCGTTAGTTGTCGGTGGCAGTCCGAATCAGCGAGGTGTGGTTGCAGCAGCCAGTTATGAAGCTAGAAAATTTGGCATTCACTCTGCAATGCCCTCAGTAACAGCTTTTGCAAAATGCCCTGGGCTTATCTTTGTCAGACCAAGATTCGACGTTTACCGAGATATTTCCACTTCAATCCACGCCATATTCAAACGCTATACTGACTTGGTGGAAGGGGTTGCACTAGATGAAGCATACCTTGATGTTACTGAGAATAAGCAAAACATCCCCTACGCCTCTACTATCGCAAGACACATCAAAACTGCGATTTTCCAGGAAACGAAATTGACGGCAACCGCAGGCGTGTCAATTAACAAGTTTCTTGCAAAAATGGCATCAGGACAGAATAAGCCGAATGGACTAACGGTGATTTTACCGGAGCAAGCGATCGCCTTTGTAGAACAGCTAGCGATTGAAAAATTCCACGGGATAGGAGAAGTTACAGCAGCGAAAATGCACTCACTCGGCATTCACACTGGCGCAGACTTAAAGGAGCGATCGCTGACTGAGCTAACACACCATTTTGGGAAAGCTGGTCATTATTACTACAAAATTGCCAGGGCAGAGGATGATCGCCCAGTTGAAGCAAATCGGGTTCGCAAATCGATTGGTGCAGAAACCTCGTTTGCACAAGACTTAAGCGATATCAGCCAGATGTTGCAAGAACTTGAACAGATTGCTCAAATTGTCGAGCAACGCCTAGAGCAGCAGGAAACGCGAGGCCGCACATTAACTCTGAAAGTCAAGTTTTCTGACTATCAGCAGATAACCCGTAGTAAGACAATGCTTGCTCCCATCAGTGAACTCTCTATGATTTTTGAGATAGCCAAAGCGCTGTTTGAGCCGATTGACCTGGAGAATCGCAGTATTAGGTTGCTGGGAATTGCATTGTCCAATCTGGATAACGCCAAACAAACCCAAGTAATTCAATTGCCACTATTTCAAAATGCAGGCATTATATTTTAGCGTAGGTGTAGCCCACACTTCTACAAATCTTAGTGACCATCGTAAGCATTTTACAAGCTCATTAGTGACTGCAATTGTGTGTCTGAATTATCTCCCAATTCTTGCTGCAATTGGGATAGTTGATTTTCTAACGCTTCAGCAGTCTGAAGGAGATTCGACTCTTGGGCTATTTTTAACTGAGTTTCTTTAATAGAGATTTTTCCTACTAGTTCATTCACTGCTTGAACGCATTCTAGTACTTCAAATAATGTCGCTTTTGGTTGAGGGCTTTTTCTTGCGATTCATAGACCACATATTCTATACGTTTCCTAGTTTACCGAAATATTTGATTTTATCTAGCAAACTTTGCCGCTCTAGTTTTTACTTTCATGCAACAAAACCCTTGAATACTTAAATTATCTCTAAAAGTTTACAATTATGCAAAATAATCTGTAATTTTAGCGGCAAAATTACATGCGCCTACCTTGAGCTATTTGGTCAAATGAGAAAAGTGGGAAAAGTGGGAAAAGTATGATCTTTTCTAGTAACCCTTGATTATCCTGTTAATAAGGTTTAAATTAGTGGTTAGTAGATGGTCAATTCAAATAGTGGTAGATAATAAAGGTTCCTTGATTAACAGAAAACTTATATAGGACTCATATTTGATTCTTGAAAAAAACTCAGTACACCTTTATTCCTTCTTCCCAGTCCCCAGTCCCTTACCTCTAAGAGTGATTCAGAAATCAAATTGGATTGCTATAACAAATATCAAAATTACTGAATTTAAAATCATCCTGTTTGAATAAATTGAGTGATGTAGAATCAATGGCAATCATAGAATACAGCCTTTATTTTAATGTTGATATCGGATAATATGGAGAGCAGAAAATTGCTTGATTACAGATATTAATTACAGATCAAGATGAGTCTAATAAGGGTTAAATTCATTATTCAGCTATTATTTTAAATGGTTTGAAAAGACTAGTTGAAAGTCGAAATTTCATATAAGATTTGTGGTATCTAATTGTCCCAATTTATAGGTTTATCGGTATGTCAGTCTAGTAAAGGTTTTGATAAAAAATGACTATAATTTCCGCATCTCAAGCTAAAAACTCTGGCAGCTATCCACCAGGGCCAAAAGGTCACTTCCTTTTGGGTTCTCTTTTCGAGTACAACAGCGATTCGCTAAACTTTCTAAGTAAGTGTGCCCAAGAGTACGGTGATGTAGTCTTCTGCAAGGGTTCATTGTTTTCATTTTATCTGCTCAACCATCCAGACTACATTCAGGAAGTGCTGGGAACAAAGAGCAATCAATTTGGCAAATCCCCCAGGTGGGAATGGACTCGGCGGCTATTAGGCAACGGGATATTGACAAGTGAAGGAGAGTTTTGGCAGCGCCAACGACGACTAATACAACCAGCTTTTCAGCGAGAGCGCATTTTTGCTTATGGGCAGGTTATGGTTGACTATACCCAACAGCTACTTAATTCCTGGGAAGATGGCGAAACTCGTGATGTTTATGCAGATATGTTGGCGCTGACACTGGAAATTATCGCTAAAAGCCTGTTTCAGGTTGACGAAAAAGAAGCAGTAGAAGTGATAGGCAAGGCGCTGAAAAATAGTATTGAGTATTTTGAGGCTCCCTCAAATAACTTGCTCTTATTTTTACTTCCAGATTGGTTTCCCACTTCTAAAAACCTGAATTATCTCAAAGCAGTGCGATCGTTAGATAATGTAATTTATACCACACTCAACCAACGTCGAGCCAGCGGTCAGGATAAGGGTGATTTGCTTTCGATGCTGCTGCAAATCCAGGATGAAGATGGCACAAAAATGAGTGACAAACAGATCCGGGATGAAATGATAGGCATGTTGATAGGGGGTCGTGAAAGCACTGCCCTAGTCTTGTGTTGGACGTGGTATTTGTTATCACAGCATCCCGAAGTCGAATCGAAGTTGTTGGAAGAATTGCAGACAATTTTGGGTGGACAGGCACCGACAATTGCTGACCTGCCTCAATTGCGTTATACCGAGAAAGTGGTTATGGAAGTGATGCGGTTGTATCCGCCTGTTGCGACAGTAGGTCGCACAGCCTTGCAAAACTGCGAAGTAGCTGGTTATCCTGTGCATGCAGGTGACACTATTATGATGAGCCAGTGGGTGATGCATCATGACCCACGTTATTTTAATAATCCCGAAGCCTTTAACCCTGATCGCTGGGAAGCTGATTTGATAAAACGGTTACCAGCATTTGCCTATTTTCCTTTTAGTGGAGGGCCAATGATTTGCATTGGCAAATCTTTCGCAATGATGGAACTAGTTTTGCTGCTAGCGACGATTGCCCAGCAGTTCCGGTTGAAGCTAGTGCCAGATCAAAAAGTAACCCTGTGCAATCCCTTTCTTGTGCGTCCTAAAAATAGGATAAAAATGTTGCTTAATAAGCGGTAATTCTTGTAAATCAAAGGGTTTAAGACCTCAACCATTACACGTAGTATCATTTTCAGTTTGGGTTTAAATCCTATCTATTTGCATAGCGTGCCATAGGTAAAATGTCTTTAATTTTGAATTGTTAATGTGTTGGGTGCATTAGTGACAGCGTACTACACTTTGCCAAATAACAGATTTTTTGGCGTTGCTGAATTAAATTATGAATCACCCGATCACCTCCAGCTTACGGGGCAACAGTAATTTAAAGGTTTTAAAACCAAATATTGGTTTATGAGTGTTTGTTTAGACAATTTAAAAAATCCTCTAGATAAATTTTCAACTTTCGTAGAACTACTACGTTACAGAACACAAATTCAGCCAGAACAGAAGGCTTATACCTTTCTAGTAGATGGAGAAACTGAAGAAATCAGCTTGACTTACTCTGAACTAGACCAAAAGGCACGAGCTATTGCTGTTGTACTACACAATTTAAAAGCTAATGGAAAAAGAGCAATCTTGCTTTATCCACCTGGACTAGAATTTATTACTGCTTTTTTCGGGTGTCTGTATGCAGGAGTTGTTGCCGTTCCTGTTCCTTTAGTGCAACGCAAGGAGCGTATGACCCGGTTGCAAGCTATTATGGCTGATGCAGATGCAACTTTTGTACTCACCACAACATCTGTTTTCACTAATAATATTGAACGTAGCTTAAAAGAAGAATCAGAATTATCAGCGTTATATTGCATAGCTATTGACAATATTAATTATGACCTTGCTTCTGATTGGCAGGCTCCCAAGGTTAGCAGCGACACATTAGCATTTATTCAATACACTTCTGGCTCTACTGCAACACCGAAAGGAGTGATGGTGAGTCATAAAAATTTACTATACAACCAATTATTAATACAGAAAGCATTTCAACATACACAAGAAACGATATTTTTCGGCTGGTTGCCTCTTTACCATGACATGGGTTTGATTGGCAATGTGCTTCAGCCTTTGTATTTGGGTGTGCCATGCATTCTCATGTCTCCGATAGCTTTTTTGCAACGTCCTCTGCGTTGGTTGCAAGCAATTTCGTACTACAAAGCTACTACTAGTGGGGGCCCAAATTTTGCTTATGACTTGTGTGTAAGCAAAATTGCTCCTTCCGAGCGGTCAACCCTCGACCTGAGCAGATGGGAAGTGGCTTTCAATGGAGCCGATTCGGTTCGTGTAGAAACTATGAACCTATCCCACTAATAATATTTTGTTAATCCAGATATGAATTGTAGCAAGGTCAATGAATGCGTCAAAGTAAACT
>NZ_JABXKO010000104.1:0-5421 GCF_017114965.1 Nostoc sp. JL31 | reverse complement strand
CTGGTGTTTTTGCGATCGCCCCTAATTATACTTTGTCGAGAGTGATAAAAGAGGGTTAATCACTTGAGTCTCTATTGCTGTGTTGACAGTCGCCTCTGGACTGCTGAAGGAACAGAACAGGTTCGCCAGGAAAAAACTGATGAGATTACCAAATTCATCACCAACATGAAGAATAAAAGTGACCTCAGCGAAACACAGCAAGCTTTTATTAAACGTAAAGAATCAACGCTAACTCGAATTAACAAATCCTTTGAGCGTCCTAGTCAACCCCTTTACCGAGGTCAATCACACATTTTGGTTGGAGTCAGCCTGGGACTAGAAAAACCTGCAACTGTCGCCGTAGTAGATGCGATCGCAAACAAAGTCTTAGCTTACCGCAGCATCAGGCAATTACTAGGTGAAAATTACGAACTCCTAAATCGCCAGAGACGACAACAGCGATCGCTATCCCACGATCGCCACAAAGCACAGAAAAGCTTTTCTCCTAATCAATTTGGCGCATCTGATTTAGGGCAGTATATAGACAGACTATTAGCTAAAGAAATTATTGCGATCGCACAAACCTATAAAGCTGGCAGTATAGTTTTGCCTGAGCTAGGGGATATGCGAGAGATTATCCAAAGTGAAATTCAAGCCATAGCCGAAGCAAAATGTCCTGGCTCCGTAGAAGTTCAGCAAAAATATGCCAAACAGTATCGAGTTAACGTCCATTCCTGGAGCTACGGCAGATTAATTCAAAGCATTCAAAGCAAAGCTGCTCAGGCAGGAATAATGATTGAAGGGGGAAAACAACCTATTCGCGGCAGTCCCAATGAAAAAGCAAAAGAATTAGCCTTTTCTGCTTACCATCTCCGCCTAGCTAGGCGAAGTTGACAAATATCTGAACCTTGACAATAAAATAATAAACAGCGCCGCAGTTAATGCTGCTTGCAGCCTCTGAACTGTGTTAAATGAGGGTTAGTTTGACTGTAGCAATACTGTCTTGCTTTCTGACCCTAGTAGCTGCTCACCCTGATGCTGCTGTCTTCGGACAGGATAGGTGCGCTCCCAGCAATAAGGGCGCGGATGTACTGCTGTAGTGGCTACTGAATCACCCCCGATCAAGGGGGAACCCTCCCCAATTCTTTATTTGACGCACCAAAGAGAGGTCAAAATTCCGCTCCTGGTTCGCGCAAATCCTGAAAACCTAATCCTACAAGGAATTTAGTCATAAATTTCTTTTGTAGACAATTCAAAAATTACATCCTGGGAGGATTTTTGAGAAGGTTGACACAAGTCTGGTCTGGAAACCCTTCTATACAAGGGTTCAAGATGGCAGTTGCAACCGTCCTCTCAGCAATGGGAGGGTTGAAAGCAGTAAAAGGAATGGGTAAATCCCCAATTTTTACGGTTGCAACCGTCCTCTCAGCAATGGGAGGGTTGAAAGTGTACACTTTGATCGCCCAATTACAACGGCCACCAAGTTGCAACCGTCCTCTCAGCAATGGGAGGGTTGAAAGTTGTTTTAGGGCTAATTAGTCCCTTGCTGACAAAGTTGCAACCGTCCTCTCAGCAATGGGAGGATTGAAAGAAGCTAATGAAGCTTTTGTCAGAATCGATCACCGAAGTTGCAACCGTCCTCTCAACAATGGGAGGGTTGAAAGTTATGAATTATTCCGCTTGGATTTGGCTCTAACCGGTTGCAACCGTCCTCTCAACAATGGGAGGATTTAAAAATCTTTCAAGCAGGATTAGTGTTAGGTTTCAGTAATTATTATTAAAGTTAGGGGCGGGTTGAAAGCAAGTCCCTTCACCCCATCGTTTTAGTTGCTTTGTATAATAATTACAGAGTGTATTCTCAGCGACATGAATTTGTCACCGCTAAACTAGCGACATCTAATTTGTCACGATGACAGATAATCTGACTCAACGACATTAATCTGTCACCGACGACAAATAATTAGTCACTGTACAGGTAAAGTCACACGAAGGCTTTTCGGTATTTTAAATTTTTAGTGGGGGTGGAGGGACTTGAACCCACACGACCTTTTACGGTCAACGGATTTTCATTCTCCCGCAGTTTTCACTGCTACCTGATGACAATAGTCAACTCAGATTTTGAGAATTGGACTCTCCCTTTACCCTCGACTTAACGTTAGGGTAGCTCCCGTCGGGTCTCTGCACCTTCCGAACAGTTATGAGTTAGGAGTTAGGAGTTAAGAGTTTTAAATTTACTCAGCACTCATTACTTATGACTCAGGACTTTCTTCGGCTTGGCTCAGGATTGCCATGTCTGTCACCAGATTTAGGTTTCCCTGAGTTTGAGAGCTTCCACTTGAGGGATTTCTCCTTCAAGGCTCAATTATTTAAGTCCGTAGCGTCTACCATTCCGCCACACCCCCGCAGGTGTTTGGCAACTAGTGTAACTAGTTATTTTTTAGAGGTAGCAAATACCTCCTTATCTATTCCACCATCAATTGTGTCTTTTGTCCAACTAGATTGAAAATATTTTTTCCAGATTGGGCGATCGCTTCAGAGATTTGGAAATCTTCTTGGTTTTCTCGTAATAATCTGGATGAGTTTTCGATCTTGTCTGACCAGAGCATTTTGCTAGTGGATTCACATAATAGCATGATATTAGCTTTTGTCATGAAATCCGTTAATCGCCTACAGTAAAAGTACTCCAGCCCGCCAAAGCTGCGCTTTCGCCTCCTTGTTAGCAGTTTCGAGGAATTCTGGCACAGTTATGTTGAAAGCATTATGACTATACTTCTCTGAGTCTGTCTCTTCAGCCTATGATGGAAAACAGATGCTTAAGACTTGAAAGTTATGATTGTCGCCCTGCTATATCTGATTTTGGCTGGAGCTTACCTTTTGGTAATCCCCATTGCTGTTTTGCTGTACCTGAAGCAGCGTTGGTATGTAGCTAGCTCCATTGAGCGTGTCTTTATGTACTTTTTGGTGTTTTTCTTCTTTCCGGGTCTGTTGGTTCTATCGCCGTTTGCAAATTTCCGACCCCAACGGCGACAAGTTCAAGTTTAACGAGATTGGTAGGTCATAACTCTCATGCGACGGATTGACGCGATTGGAATTGGCTTGGGTGTTTTTATTGCCGGCGGCTTGGCATACTTAGGATTGCAGCTAGTCGGTTTGGATAATCAAAAAGCTGGTATATGGAGCCAAGTCTTGCTAGTCAGTGCCTTAGTTGGCTGGTTAGCCACCTATTTTTTCCGTGCGGTGGGACAAAAAATGACCTACCACCAACAGAGGGAACAGTATGAGCAAGACTTTCTGCAAAAGCGGCTAGACGAGCTTACTCCCGAAGAACTCGCACGAATTCAAGCCGAAATAGAACAAGAAGAGCAATCTCAGGTGTAAAGTTATCATTGGTCAGTTGTCTCATTTGTCCTTTGTTATTTGTGCTTTGTAACTTGCCTAAAACTAATGACTAATGACCACTGACCAATGACCACTGACTATTGACACTTGACTAAATGACTGCGATTTCTGATTGCTTTAAAACCCTTGGGCGCAATCGTGAGTGCGCCCTAATTCCGTTTATTACCGCTGGCGATCCCGATTTAGAAACCACAGCAAAAGCCTTGCAGGTTCTAGATCGTAATGGAGCCGACATTATAGAACTGGGTATACCCTATTCCGATCCTCTGGCTGATGGTCCAGTCATTCAAGCTGCTGCTACCCGCGCCTTGCAAAGGGGTACGAAGTTAGAGCAGGTGCTAGAAATGCTGCAAGGGATTACTCCCAAATTGCGATCGCCAATTATTCTGTTAATTTATTACAACTCAATTTTGCACCGGGGAATTGAAAAATTTCTTGGGCAAATTGCTGTTGCTGGGGTTGCAGGATTGGTAATACCTGATTTGCCCTTAGAGGAAGCAGCAGGCTTGCTCCAAGCAGCTAGTGAGATGGGAATTGACGTAATCTTGTTGGTTGCTCCCACCAGTTCTGCTGAACGGATTGAAGCGATCGCTCGTTCTTCCCAAGGATTTATTTATTTAGTCAGCGTGACTGGGGTTACAGGGGTGCGATCGCAACTGGAAAACCGCGTGTCCGATTTACTCAAACAAATTCGTAGTGTTACTGATAAACCCATTGCAGTCGGCTTTGGAATATCTGAAGCTGAACAAGCCCGTCAGGTAATGGAATGGGGCGCAGATGGTGCGATTGTAGGTAGCGCTGTTGTCAAACGGTTAGCCGAAGGAACACCAGAGCAGGGACTAAATGCGATCGCCCAATTTTGCCAAAGTCTCAAGGCAGCCATCAAGACGACCAACACCAGCACAAATACTCCTCTTGATTAGATGGGGAAAGTAGATTAAAAAAGTATAACAGTGTAGTTTTTCTATCCTTACTTGGTAGACAATTTGACCATTATGGTCTTGAATATTAACATCAGATATTGATGATGTAAAAAAACTAGCTGATAGAGTCGCTTATAGTTTGAGTATTATGTGAAATTAAGTAGGCATAATTTATGAGTGTGAGAGTGAGTCAGTCAAAAATGATTATAGTTACGTCGCAATCGAGGAGCAAAGGCGATGAGTGAGAGTATGGCATTTATCGGCGGGGTTGCCGTAGCTGGGCTGGCGGCTCTCGTATTGCTCAAAGGCACAAATACCCCTCTACAATCTAACTTCGCTGTTGCTCCGCAAATGCCAGGTGTAGTCGCGCCCCAAGGAATGCAGCCACAAATGTATCCTTACGGGCCTTATGGGCAACCAATGTATCCCAATCAGGTTCAACCACCGACTGCTCCCAATACTGACCAGCGCCTAGAGATGGAGAAGTTGAACACGCAGATGCAGCTGGAGCGTTTAAAAAACGACAATGAACAGCTAAAGTTGCAAAATCAACAACTCCAAGGCCAAGTCCAAAATTTCAATACTCAGCAGCAGTGGCAATTAGCCCAGCAGAATAACCAACCAAAAACAGCAGCAACATTCCAGCCGCAAAATAATTGGTGGTCTTCACCTGTGCTTTGGGCTGTGGGAGGCGCAACTCTGACTATTGGTGGTGGTGTTGTTGTGGCTGGGGTATTAGCTTTGTTCTCACCACGGCAGCGTCCAGCCCGTACTGTACAAGTTATTCACCCTTACCAAGGAAATACGCCGCCCTTGGTTCCAGTCCGTCGTGCTGAGTTTCTGCCTGCTTCGCGGATGGAAGCAAGACGAGTTGAAGCCCAAGAATACGACGAAATGCACGGATAGGGAAAATAAAATCACAGATAAATACCTATTTAAAATCTCGTTTCTAGGTATAATCTGGAAACGAGTTTTATTCGTCTAATACTGCGAATTCTGGCGGTCAGAGGCATTAGTGTAAACTTAAGCTTAAACGCTTATTCCACAGGCGTTTTACCCCTCCCCTGGTTGAGTCGATGGGGGATATTATTCCCCGCACCTCTCAGTTAGATCCGTGCGT
>NZ_JABXKO010000081.1:0-43805 GCF_017114965.1 Nostoc sp. JL31 | reverse complement strand
ACGCACCAAGGCAATTCCCAATCCAAAATCTAAAATCCAAAATCTAAAATGGTATAACCTGGGTTTTAACACCCTTTTAAGCAAACACGGATTATGAAAAAGCTGATCAACAAGCCGGAAGACTTTGTGCGGGAAAGTCTAGAAGGTATGGCGGCGGCTCATTCCGATTTAATTAAACTGAACTACGATCCTGCTTTTGTCTATCGAGCCAATGCACCTATTCCGGGTAAAGTAGCAATTCTTTCAGGTGGTGGCAGTGGACATGAACCAATGCACGCTGGCTTCGTGGGCAAAGGAATGCTGGATGCAGCTTGTCCTGGTGAGGTTTTCACTTCACCGACTCCAGACCAAATGCTAGAAGCAGCAAAGCTTGTAAATGGAGGTTCAGGTATCCTTTATATCGTCAAGAATTACAGTGGCGATGTGATGAACTTTGAGATCGCAACGGAGTTAGCCCGTGGTGAAGGCATTCGAGTGCTAAATATTTTGATCGATGATGATGTAGCAGTGAAAGATAGTCTCTATACCCAAGGAAGGCGGGGTGTAGGAACAACAATACTGGCGGAAAAAATTTGTGGCGCGGCGGCTGAGGCTGGGTATGATTTGCCACAAATAGCAAATTTATGTCGCCGAGTAAATCTGAATGGGCGGAGTATGGGAATTGCTCTAACATCTTGTACAGTGCCCGCGAATGGAACACCAACATTTGAATTAAGCGATCGCGAAATCGAATTAGGTATCGGTATCCACGGTGAGCCAGGAATAGAACGCACAGCCATCAAAGCAGTAGACGAGATTACCGAAATTTTAACGCGATCGCTCCTTGAAGATGCACCATACAGCCGCACACTTCGCGAGTGGGATGAAGACAAAGGAGAATGGGTAGATGTAGAACTAACAAGTCTACCATTTGCCAAAGGCGATCGCTTATTAGCTTTCGTCAATAGTATGGGTGGAACTCCGGTTTCCGAACTGTATATTGTTTACCGTAAACTCGCCCAAATCTGTGAACAGCAAGGATTGCAAATTGTGCGAAACTTGATAGGCCCTTACATCACATCTCTAGAAATGCAAGGTTGTTCCATTACCCTGCTGAAATTAGATGATGAGATGATCCGGCTCTGGGATGCACCAGTAAAAACACCAAGTTGGCGTTGGGGAATTTCATAATCATGAATTACGAATTACGAATTATTTTAATATGGTGAGTCAGTCACAGATATTACAGTGGTTGCAGGCTTATGCAACGGAGATAGAGCAGAATAAAGCTTATTTGACAGAATTAGATGCTGCGATCGGAGATGCCGATCACGGGATCAATATGGATCGCGGCTTCAAAAAAGTAAGCGCTCAGTTACCAACTCTTACAGACAAGGACATTAGCAGCATTCTTAAAGCTGTGAGTATGACCTTAATTTCTTCTATTGGCGGTGCTAGTGGCCCTCTTTATGGCACCTGGTTTTTACGAGCCAGTACAGCAGTAGTTGGTAAGCAAGAATTAACAGAACAAGATGTTTTAGGAATACTCCAAGCAGGCTTAGACGGCGTGCTGCAACGTGGTAAAGCGCAACTAGGAGACAAAACGATGGTGGATGTGCTGTCTCCATCAGTAGCCGCTTTTGGACAAGCTGTAGAAGAAAGTAAGGGAACGCTGGAAGCTATGCAACAGGCTGTAGTAGCAGCTCAAAAAGGGTTGCACGAAACTATACCAATGCAAGCGAAAAAGGGACGGGCTAGCTACCTGGGGGAACGGAGTATGGGACATCAAGATCCGGGAGGAACTTCTGCTTATTTGATGTTAAAGAGTTTGTTAGGGGTATTGGAAACCTAAAAATTCCAACTTATCTAATTATCTGATTCACAACAGATGCACTCTGAATAAGCCATTTACCTCGTTGTCGAATCAAATCATACCGAACTCGCAAATTCTCGTTAGAAGAGTTTTTAAACTGACCATTTTCATATAACTGCGTCGCTTCCTTCACCGTAGCTACCACTGCGGCACGATCTGCGAATAAATCAATTTTCTCTACAGATTCAACCTTTACGCTATGCTCGTACTTGCGGTAGCGGTTGTCAGACCTAGCCTGTTGAGCGATCGCCCGCCATTGAGACAAAGCTGAACCAGTTAGAATCTGCTCTAAATTATTAATCTCATGATTCGGCCCTAAAGCTTCGGCTTTAGTAGATAGCCAAGTGCGAATGATTTGCTCTGCCGCAGTATCTGTTAAAGGGCCATCTAGTCCTTCTGGTGGACTATTTGGAGGGGGAATAGATATTGGTGGTTGATTTATTTGTACAAACAACTGTGAAGGAGGTACAGATCGTGTAGGAAAAAACAGATTTTTTAACCATCCAAAAGTAGCTGTGGCTAACACCCAGAAAACTAAAATACTCACTAAAGAAATAAATATTCTCCATACCAGCCGTGTTTTCCCTTCTATGGTGTTAGCAAAAGTTCGCCGCCGCCGAGGACGCCGAGAATGGGGACGATTATCCGGTACACGCTCTCCGATATTAGATGGAGTAGGTTTTCTCCGCCGACGCTTTTGGTTATGAGCAGGTGTAGCACTTTTAGCTGAACCGTTCAAATCCTGATTAGTGCCTCTGCTCGTTCGTTCAGCAGCAGGAACCTCTGATTTTACACTTCCAGATGAATTCCACATTGGTGGTGAGAAGTTTAAATGTTCTGGTGTGTCTGGTAAATCTAGGTCAGGTGTTCTGCTGTGGTTAAATTGCTTTGGAGTCCTAGTTGAATTTTTAGGGAAAGGGGAATTATTTGTCTGTGGCTGGGGAAAATTTTGGGGGTTAATTACAGCCCACTCATTAGTTGTTTCTGCATCCGTTGGCAGTGCTTCTAAATAAGCTTGTACCTGTCGGTTAGCAAAGTAATCTTTTAGAAACGCTTGCTGGTTTGCTAAATCTCGAAAATGGGGAAATACTTCATGTTGCAACCACTGTTCTGTATATAGACACAGCCCTGGTAACAAATCTGGAGAGTCTTGAGATTTTTCTCTAATAAAAGCTAAAGCTTCGTACTCCTGACTAAGTTCTAAAACCCGAGTTGCTTCTTCAGTTTGTCCTAAAAGTAAAGCACATAGAGACTGTTCTAAATGTACATCTTGGCGCTTGCCCAGACGTATGAGCATTTGTCTTGCTTGACGAATTAAAGCAGGTTGCCGTTGAGCAAATCCCCGCGCTATCAAGGCATAAACAGCTAAGTAAGTGGCAACAGCAGAATTACGTTTGCTTTGGGCTTCAAATAACTTGTGCTGCTCGGCGACTGTTAAGTGGTTGCGTAACTGCTGGATAAACCGCAGAAAGTCATCTATGTTTAAACCAGAGTCATCATTGTTCGTGCCATCAATCCCGCCACGATCTTCTAAGAGGTTTTGCAACAATTCCAAACCTTGGCTTCGTTCGGCAGTCTTTCCTTGAGGTAGTGCCAGCAACTCCAAAATTCGATATGGTCGCAATTTATAAAGATCCGCCTGAATTTCCGCCTGGACACTGGAGAACAACCCTTCGCGTACTAGCAGTTCTTGACCAGTTTCTAGAGATATGGCGGCATTTTCATAATGACCTTGTTGCCACTGTTCGCGACCTAATTCTAGACAAGCAAGGGCGACAGTGAGAACAACATCAGGATGTTCAGCACTTTCGTGTATTTCTTCGTCTACTAAATTATTGCCTTTTCTTGCACTTGTAGCACCATTTTTATTTACCAGGTACGGACGACCTAGTTTTAGTACAAGTTCGTATTCCCCCAACTCTTGCAAAATTAATAAAGCGCCAACCAACTCGTCTTGAGTAATTTCGATACCCAAACTCTGGGTATCACTACCCCTTTTGGTGCTTTCTGGACGATTTTCCAGTGCTACTGCGGCAGCAGCAAGGTTATCAGGGTCATAGGCGTGAGCAAGATAAAGCTGATCGTAGGTACTGCGTTGTTTTGGATCTGATAAAACCACGTAAGCTTCTTCTATGAGTTGTTTACGAGAAGAAATTGCAGCCTGAGAATACTCACGTCGCGGCAATTGTACAATGCGATCGCTGTATGCCTGTCGCAATTGTTCTTCACTTGCCGCTAACGGTAGTCCTAAAATTCGGTAGTAATCTAGCGGAATTCGCACAGCCTACTTCCCCTGCACCGTGATCAACATAATTCACCTAGAGCGTTCCAGGCCTGTAAAACCGTGCCATAAAAATGCCGTGTAGAATTTACTCTACAAGTGTATATTGCAACAACTTGTTTTGTCCCTTCCCGAAATTTTGAGTCACATTTTAGTACTAATTTTTTGCTTTCGCCTAGAAAGCCTCAATTGTTTGTTTTAATTCTTAGTATTTTTGTTTAACACAACTATTATCAGCCTTCGATACCACAAACCACAACTACCGCTTTTAATCACGGTATATATTATTGTGGTTGGAAGAATCTATTGATGATTTATTTTTTTGGGACTTTCCCACTATGCAGTAACAAAAATACCAACTATTGGGGATTTACCCTGATAACGGGAGAAAAAAATAATATCATAATTTACCCTTCATTACAATTACCTATTTGGGTATTATAGATTTTTGCCTACTTTTTTTTAAATTGTTAATGGATATGCAGAAAGCAGTCTATCTTGATTGCTAGTCTGTGAAGGGGAATAGTGAGAGAGAAAACCTAAAGCGGCAGATATTGCCGTTAGAGTCAAATCCTCACGGGGTATGAGCTGAAAAGTTAAAAATCAAAAATTAAAAATTCAGCTATTCCCTAAGACCCTTTTTTGGTGCATAAATAAAGTTTGATTGTTGAGTCTTACAAACGCTAGCCTGTTAAAAGCTGAGGTGTTATCAGACCAACTTATTTAAGACCGTAACTTTAAGTTGTACAACAGGGATACTCAAAAATAATGGTTCAAGAGCGTACTTTACCCACATTTAATCCTGCCACTACGCATATTACAAAAGAAGAAGGATTACGGTTGTATGAGGACATGGTATTAGGGCGCTTGTTTGAAGACAAGTGCGCTGAAATGTACTACAGAGGCAAAATGTTTGGTTTTGTCCATTTGTACAACGGTCAAGAAGCCGTTTGCAGTGGTGTTGTGCAGTCAATGCGACCGGGTGAAGATTACGTTTGTAGTACTTACCGCGACCACGTTCATGCTCTGAGTGCGGGAGTACCAGCAAGGGAGGTAATGGCAGAATTATTTGGCAAAGCCACAGGTTGCAGCAAAGGGCGCGGTGGTTCGATGCACATGTTTTCTGCCGAACATCGCTTGTTGGGTGGCTATGCTTTTGTGGCTGAGGGAATTCCTGTAGCAGCGGGAGCGGCTTTTCAAAGCAAATACCGCCGCGAAGTGCTGGGAGATAAAAATGCTGACCAAGTGACAGCTTGCTTTTTTGGCGACGGTGCTGCTAACAACGGTCAGTTTTTCGAGACACTAAATATGGCAGCCCTATGGAAACTGCCAATTCTGTTTGTGGTCGAAAATAATAAGTGGGCCATTGGGATGTCTCACGAACGGGCGACTTCCCAGCCAGAGATTTATAAAAAAGCCAGTGTGTTTAACATGGTGGGCGTGGAAGTAGATGGTATGGATGTTCTAGCAGTCCGAGCCGTCGCTCAAGAAGCCGTCGCTCGTGCCCGTGCAGGTGAAGGTCCAACATTAATTGAGGCGCTTACCTACCGCTTCCGGGGTCACTCCTTAGCTGACCCAGATGAAATGCGAAGCAAAGCTGAAAAAGAATTTTGGTTCGCCCGTGACCCAATTAAAAAGTTGGCAGCTTATTTGCTAGAGCAAAATCTCGCAGATGCAGGAGAAATCAAAGCCATTGACCTTAAAATTCAGGACGTAATCGACGAGGCCGTTAAGTTTGCCGAAAGCAGTCCTGAACCAGACCCCAGCGAGTTATATCGTTTCGTGTTTGCAGAAGACGAATAACAAAGTTAGGAGTTAGGAGTTAGAAGTTATGAATTGTTAACTCCTAATTCACAACTCCTAACTATCCCTATACCCAGGACTAAAATTTGTGTTTAGCATTGCAGTTCAAAAGCAACAATACAAGACTTATATTCTTTCTGATGAAGCCGCTGGTTCTCAATTGGAAGTCGTACCCGAACGCGGTGGAATCATCACCCGTTGGCGCATTCAAGGGCAAGAAATTTTCTACCTGGATACTGAACGCTTTACTCATCCTGAGTTGAGTGTCAGAGGTGGAAATCCAATTTTGTTTCCTATTTGTGGCAATCTACCAGATAATACTTACACTCATAACGGTCAAAAATATACTCTCAAGCAACACGGTTTTGCCCGTGAATTGCCGTGGAAAGTAACAGAACAAGAAACTGGAGATAAAGCTAGTCTCACTGTTGTCCTTGATAGCAATGAGCAAACTAAGGCTGTTTATCCTTTTGATTTTCAACTAGCTTTCACCTACGAACTTCAAGGTAATACCCTAGAAGTCCGCCAGCAGTATAAAAACTTGTCATCCACACCAATGCCCTTTTCGGCTGGTTTCCATCCTTACTTTTTGTGTGGTGATAAAACTCAGCTAGAGGTTGAAATTCCCTCTAAGCAGTATCAAGACAATCAAACTAAGGAAATTCACTCTTTTGACGGCAATTTTGACTTTAGCCGTGATGAAATTGATTTTGCCTTTGGACAGCTAACGAGTCAATCGGCCACCGCGATAGACCGCAGCCGGAAGTTAAAACTCATCTTGGATTATGATGATTTCTCTACCTATCTGGTATTTTGGACAGTCAAAGGCAAAGAATTTTACTGTCTAGAACCTTGGAGTGCAACTCGTAACTCTCTCAATACTGGTAATAACCTGACTGTGTTAGCGCCAAGAGCTAGCCACACAGCATCTGTAAGATTGACTGCCAATTTTTTCTAAACCCCTTTACAAATCTACAGATGTATATGCTATGATTGCAAAGTTGCGAAATGCAGCGAAAGGGTCGCTAACTCAACGGTAGAGTACTCGGCTTTTAACCGATTAGTTCCGGGTTCGAATCCCGGGCGACCCATACGGAAGTTTATTAAATGATGTAAAGAAGCGATCGCTCCTCTTTGTAATTTTAGTAAAAAGCATTTGGGATACTAGGCTACCAAAGCTACTAGTTGTAGGGTAGCTAAATGTACAGCAATACAGAGCAACTCTGGGACATAGTACAACAGTAGAGAGCAAGTATAGAACATATTTATAGTAACTAAGGCGTAAACTTTTTCAACATAGATACACCACACTAGTTATAATTTCCTATAAGTTGAAAAAACTCTTAAGATTTAGCGTAATGATTACGCTTCTCTCAGACCGACTAGCTGACAACCACATTAGGAGGACTATCTATGGCGCTTGTACCACTGCGGCTGCTGTTGGATCACGCAGCTGAAAACGGTTACGGCATCCCAGCTTTCAACGTTAACAATTTGGAGCAGATTCAGGCGATCCTGAAAGCTGCTGTCGAGACAGATAGCCCCGTAATTTTACAAGCTTCACGCGGCGCTCGTGCTTATGCAGGAGAAAACTTCCTCCGCCACCTGATTTTAGCAGCGGTAGAAACCTATCCTCACATTCCCATTGTCATGCACCAAGATCATGGTAATGCACCTGCTACTTGCTACTCAGCAATTAAGAACAACTTCACCAGCGTGATGATGGATGGTTCTTTAGAAGCTGATGCGAAAACTCCCGCTAGCTTCGAGTACAACGTTAATGTTACCCGCGAAGTTGTAAACGTAGCTCATGCTTTGGGTGTCAGCGTTGAAGGTGAACTCGGTTGTTTGGGTTCTCTAGAAACTGGTGCTGGTGAAGCTGAAGATGGTCACGGGTTTGAAGGTACACTCGACCATTCTCAACTGTTAACTGACCCCGATGAAGCTGTTGACTTCGTAGAAGCAACCCAAGTAGATGCTTTGGCTGTTGCCATTGGTACTAGCCACGGTGCTTACAAGTTTACCCGCAAGCCGACTGGCGAAATTTTGGCCATCAGCCGCATTGAAGAAATTCACCGCCGTCTGCCTAACACCCACTTGGTAATGCACGGTTCTTCTTCTGTACCTGAAGATTTGCTTGCACTGATTAACCAATATGGTGGTGCAATTCCTGAAACCTATGGTGTACCTGTAGAAGAAATCCAAAAAGGCATCAAGAGTGGTGTACGTAAAGTAAACATCGACACCGACAACCGTTTGGCTATTACTGCTGCTGTACGTGAAGCTTTGGCTAAAAAACCAGAGGAGTTTGACCCCCGTCACTTCCTCAAGCCTTCTATTACATACATGCAGAAGGTTTGTGCTGAACGCTATCAGCAATTTGGCACAGCTGGTAACGCCAGCAAGATTAAGCAAATTTCTTTGGAAGATTTTGCTGCTAAGTATGCTAAAGGTGAACTTAACGTTGTTACCAAAGCAGCTGCTAAAGTTTAACTTTGACAACAAATAAATTGGGGCGCATTATTGCTATGCTCCTCAAAAACTGAGGGTTTTAATGTTGTCAGAAACCGGGTAAATACCCGGTTTTTTGTTGTATTCATAAGGGCTGGGAATGGGGAATGGGGCATTGGGCATTGGGCAATACTTCTCTCCCCCTGCCTCTCCTGCTTCCCCAGCTCCCCGTGCTCTCTACTTTCTAGTCCCTAGAACACCCGATGTTGTAAAGAGGGCATTTGACGCCGGACTTGTTCTAGCCTAGTAGGTTTGATTTCTGCGATCGCAATTCCCGGTTTCTCTCCAGCATCGGCTAAAATTACACCCCAAGGGTCGATAATGACCGCGTGACCGTGGGTTAGACGACGGGCGTAGTTATTCCCCGTTTGGGCGGGAGCAATGACGTAGGCGGTATTTTCGATGGCTCTGGCTTGTAGTAGTACTTGCCAGTGGTCTTTACCTGTAAAGGCGGTAAAAGCGGCGGGAATAAAGATAACATCGGCTCCTTTATCTGCCAGATGACGATAAAGTTCCGGGAAGCGGACATCATAACAAATAGAAAGCCCTAGATTACCGAGTTTTTCTGAGAAATACACCGGGGGTAGTTCAGTACCAGCCACAACAGTGCTTGATTCCCGATAGGTGTTGCCGTCAGGGACATCAACATCAAATAGGTGGACTTTGTAGTAGCGGGCAAGCTCTTGACCGCTGGGGTCGATAAGTAGAGTAGTGTTATAAACTTTGCCTGTATTGTCTACAGGAAGGGGAAAGCTGCCGCCCAAGATCGTAACTTGAAAGCGTTGGGCCATTTTTTTGAGAAATTTTTCACTTTCAAGAGCGATCGCATCACCTTGTGCGAGTTTATCTTTTTCTTCTCCCATATAGGAAAAGTTTTCTGGCAAACCTACCAATTCAGCTCCTTGACGCACGGCAAGCTCTATTAATTCTTCTGCCTGTGCCAAATTTTTATGTAAATCGGGCACACTGGTCAATTGAATAGCGGCGGTTAAATAAGACTTCATAGATTCAACAACAAACAGTTGATTTATGGAAGATAGATTATCAAAATATATCGCTACTTCAAAATCTGTGGAACTTAATTAGAAATCCATCAGGGTTCCTTTTCTTTAACAGACTTGTTTTATTGCTGCTTTTAATCTTCCTCTGGGTTCTAGCAAACTGAGCAAGATAAAGATTAGGTTTGCGATCAAACCCTGATAAAGGCTACCTCCTGTGGATATTTCTATTCTCATTCAAACATTTATCGCTGTGTTTGTCTTGGCGGATGCTGTAGGCAATATACCGATTGTTTTAGTTTTGACTAAGGGCATGATGCCAGACCAAAGAAACAAAGTCATAGATAAAGCAATTATCATTGCGATCGCAGTTCTTTTGCTATTTGCCTTTGCAGGGCAAATAATTTTAAATTACTTGGAAATCAGTATCGGCTCTTTGCGAGTAGCAGGAGGAATATTGTTGCTGTTAATTGCTTTGCAAATGCTGCGGGGAGAATTAGATCAACCAATTCTTGAAGAAGGACACGATGTCGCAATTACTCCACTAGCTTTACCCCTGCTAGCAGGGCCGGGGACTTTGACGACGGTGATGTTGCTGATGTCGAAATCCCAGAGTCCGCATATTGCTGTGGCGGTGGGTATCTTAGGGGCAATGTTTATCACTTGGTTGATTTTGCGTTTAGCAAATTTGATTGACCAGTGGATTGGCGCAGAAGGTGGAGTAATTGTGACTCAACTTTTGGGTTTTCTGTTAGCGGCGCTAGCAGTGGAAATTGGTAGTACGGGAATTAGGGAGTTGTTTTTGAGCTAGAAAACTCCTAAAAATATTCTGGAACTGTATACAAATGTAAACAAGCTTGAGAGATAGAAAATTCGTGCCTCTCAAACTTGTTTATGAAAATTAACTTAAAGTTAGAACAAAATGGATAACTCAAGAGGATTTTATTGCCGGTTGAGTTTCAAAGATGCTTTTCGAGAGTGGAAGCTAATGTAGTTTTAGGCACGGCGCCAACCACCATATCGACTTTTTGTCCACCCTTAAAAATCATTAATGTGGGAATGCTGCGGATGCCATACTGACTAGCAACATTAGGATTTTCATCTGTGTTGACTTTTACGACCTTTATTTGACCTTTGTACTGTTCGGAGATTTCATCGACAACAGGAGCTACCATACGGCATGGTCCGCACCAGGGTGCCCAAAAGTCAACTAAAACTGGTACATCGCTGTCGAGTACTTCTTGCTTGAAACTAGAATCGGTAACTTGTGCGGCTGTTGACATGCCTAAAACCTTCGCCAATAATATCTGAACTTGGTGAAAATTCTACCATAGCAAAAACCTCAGCTTGGGAGTGCGAGGATGTACATTTGCAAAGAAGCTCTAGAATTTATTTACAAACATAAGGAACCGCCCGAACAGTAGTCCGGGCGGAGTGTGGTGTGAGGAGTGAACGGAAACATGCGTCTCCGCTATCTCTATTGTAAGCGACATATCGGATTTTTCCAGCAATTGTTTAGGGGCCAGAAAAATTTATTGAAGGATTATTGGAGATTAGAGATTAGGAATTAGGATTAAAATAACTCTTTTCCAGTACCCAGTCCCCAGTCCCCAGTCGCAAATTCTATTTCCCCATACCTAATTGTTGAGCTTTTTGGTAAACTTTGCCCTCGGTTAATAAAGAAGGTGCAATCACAACTTCTACCTGCTGCATTTCTTTAATATTTTTCACTCCCAAAGTACCCATGCTGGTCTTTAAGGCTCCTAAAAGATTGTGAGTGCCATCATCTAGTCCTGCTGGGCCAATGAGTATTTGCTCTAGGCTACCAGTGGTGGCAACGCGAATCCGGGTGCCACGGGGCAAGACTGGGCTAGGAGTCGCCATACCCCAATGATAACCTCGTCCTGGGGCTTCTGCGGCTCTGGCAAAGGGGGAGCCAATCATCACACCATCAGCACCACAGGCGATGCATTTGCAAATGTCGCCACCGGTGATTAAACCGCCATCAGCAATAATGGGGATAT
Source organism: Nostoc sp. JL31 (assembly GCF_017114965.1). Classification (NCBI taxonomy): domain Bacteria; kingdom Bacillati; phylum Cyanobacteriota; class Cyanophyceae; order Nostocales; family Nostocaceae; genus Nostoc; species Nostoc sp. JL31. Next base: position 32,336 of record NZ_JABXKO010000081.1, on the reverse strand, counting down.
AGTTGCCAGTTTCGTTATAGTAATCATCTCGTGCTGCGGCACAATCTGCGATTGCAGTCGCCTGTGGCACACCCACACCCAATACCCCACGAGAAGTACAAGCCGCACCAGGTCCAATTCCCACCAATACCCCAGCTGCCCCAGCTTTCAATAAATTCAACGTGACTTCGTAAGTTACACAATTCCCCAACACCACGGGAATGGGCATGGAACGACAAAATTCTGCTAAATCGAGTGGTACTAAAGACTCTGGTGACAGATGTGCAGTAGAAACTACCGTAGCTTGGACAAAAAATAAATCTGCTCCAGCTTTTGCCACTGCCTCACCGTATTTACTTGCACCGGCTGGAGTCGCACTCACTGCTGCAATGCCACCTTGTTGTTTTATTTCCTGAATACGTTGTTCAATTAATTCCGGTTTTATTGGTTCGGCATAGAGTTCTTGCATGAGGGCAACAAATTCATCTTTCCCCACAGAGGTAATCCGATCTAATATTGGCTCTGGGTCGGCATAGCGAGTTTGAATCCCCTCTAAATTGAGGACACCTAATGCTCCTAACTGTGACAAACGTACAGCCATACGAACATCTACTACGCCATCCATAGCACTAGCAATTATCGGGATTTCTCGCTCAATATTGCCAATACGCCACTTAGTATCTGCCAAACTGGGGTCTAGTGTTCTATTACCAGGGGCTAGAGCAATTTCATCTATTCCGTAAGCTCTGCGAGCTGTTTTTCCCCGCCCAAGTTGAATTTCCACGCTTTAACTTTACTCAAATCTGTTTAAGCTAGGGTATCAAATTGTGGGGAAATTTGGGGTGTTTTTTTTCCCGAACCATATAAGTGACTAGTGACGGTTGTCATTAGTCATTTGGATTTTGACTGATTAAAAATCCAAAATTAGTTGGATTTACCGTTTATTTTTAGCGGCATCCACACCAGTGTAACCAGTTGCTAACCAAATTACCGCTCTAGCTCCATCACGAATAGATTTCTCGATAGATTCAGGGGGTTTTTCGGAAGGAACTGGCACTGGTTTTAAATAAATGCCCCGACTACCTAAAATAATTTCGCCAATGACACAAGCCCGGCGCATGTGGAAGTCGGAAGTAATCAAATAAACGCTCTTAATGCCGCGAGCTTGCAAATCATCTACCAAAGTAGTAAAATTAGTAACTGTATCTACTGCTTCATAATCCAAGTGTAAACGTTGAGGATCAACACCAGCTTTGGTAAAGACTCTTTGGGTGAATGTACGTGGACTGCCGCCTGTAATCCAAATCGGTATATTTGGATGCTCGCGAACGAATTTTGCTGTAAATTTTTCTCGCTCTAAATGTCTCGTTGAACCACCTAACACTACAACTGCTTGCGGCTGCACAAATTGGTTTTGTACTTCTTTGTATCCCCACCACATAAATATTGGTAGGACAAAAGCCATAAAACGAAAAGATTTATTTGTAAAGAGTAGCTTATTCAAGGCTCAATAACTTAATTTACTTAGTTCACAATTTTCTCTGGATATAAGAAAAAACAATTGATAGTAGAGTAGCAAACTTCCCAAGAATCTGCCCAAATTCTGCCCAAATATAAATTTGGTTGGTTTTCGTGTAGCAGCGCGATTAAGCGTGCCTGGAGTTCTTCCTCTAATTGATGGATTATCCTAACCGATATCGGACGATTCATCAAAGGGTTCTAACCACTTTATATAGTAGTTCTCAATTGCACGGAATCAGCAGCCAGTCGCGTGGGCGGATATCCCGACTTTGGCGAACTGGCGTACCACTGTTAGGGGCACAGCAATGCTCTTACCATATTAATTGCTGTATATATGAATTGTCTGAAGATAACGGGACTGGTGCGACTTGAACGCACGACCTGACGCTTAGGAGGCGTCCGCTCTATCCAACTGAGCTACAACCCCAACTGCGAAGCATATATAATTATAGCAGTAGTTTTAGGGAGACTGCCAAAAATTATCCCAAGAGCCACCGCCTACTTCTAAACCACAAAGAAAACTTTCGGCTTTTAGAATTATTTTAGATTTTCTGCCATTTAGTTCTCGTAACTCTAAATTTAGTTTTCCTTGCATCGTGTCTCGGCAACAGTATCTTAAACCTTCTGCTGTCGGCGCACGTAGAGGTGTACCAGATAAATCTGTGGTTCCTGTTAATTCAATTTCATAACTAGAGTGACTAGCTTTCATTTGCCATCTACCCCAAGGCTGAATTTCCCACTCAACTTGTGAATTCCAGGGAACAAATTCATAAAACTTGCCTTGATAGTGCAGTCCAATCATCGCTACAGATTCCATCCACCACAGCACACCCCGCCGTCCACCGCCAGCAGTTAATGCTAAGTCGGGTTCGCCCTCGAAGCAATTACAATTTAGCCAAAACCATTTTTGAGGAAAAGCACCACCCCAATTTTTCTCGCCGTAGGCTGGGGCATTAGTGAATTCGTAGATTTTGCCATTCCAGTCAATTTTCCCACTGGCTAAACCGTGAGCCATCAAAATTTGCCATCCAGGTTCAAAAATCTGCAAGAATGACAGCCAGCCTGCGGTTGATTGCTGAATGCCATTTTGATTGCCCCAACCGTAGACTGGCTGAATTTCATACTGCCAACGGCAATAATTATTGGTGGCGCGATCGCGAATTATTCCCTGATTCAAGGTAGCTGTAGCTTGATATCCTTCTTGGACATGATATTCAAACTCTGCTGGCAGGAGGTATAGGGGAGAAACTTGCAAATTATTTTTACCCCAATGACCTAAACCCAAAACATCCCGATTACCCCAAAATTTGTTGACATCAGGAAAAGTACGGCAGAGGTACTCATCATCCGGGCCGAGGATTTGGGCTGCACCGCCACTGTAAGGTTTACCGCCGATGGGATCTTCAATGGAGTACATAAAGGCGAATGTTTGCCCAATTTCCGGCAACGTGACGCGGTAATACCAGCCTTCAAAGAAGCGACGGCTACTGCCATCCCAGTGATAACCAGAATGGGGCGTTTGGAGAGAACTTATGGGAATAGTTAACATAGGTTTAGATAGTTGCCGATTTTTTCAGTATGCGCGATGTCTTTGATATCAATGATGCTTATGAAATTCTTGGGCTGAAACCCGGTGCCTCTCAAGCACAGGTGAAGCGAACTTACCGTAAACTGGTGAAAATTTGGCATCCCGATCGCTTTGTCGATCAAAGGCAAAAACAGGAAGCTGAGGAAAAAATTAAATTAATCAACGCAGCTTACAACAGGCTCAAATCTGAAATTCCATCTGAGCCTCCTATTCCTGAAAATCCATCTTCATCTTCGCCTAAAAATCCCCCAAAAATATCTGTCAATCGTTGGGATGCAGAAACTTTCTATACTTTAGGAGTAGAAAATGCTACTCAAGGAAGATATGAGGATGCGATCGCAGATTTTACCCACGCAATTCGTCTCAATCCTCACTATATTGATGCGTATAAATATCGTGGGCTAGTTTGCTCACAATTGGGATACGAATATAGAGCCGCTTCAGATTTAAATAAAGCTGCGCAAATAGAAGAAGAGTTAAGCAATCCGGGTGCTGCACGTAGATCGCGCTCACCTAGATATGTATCAAAACCTAGACCTCTGTTAGAAAGATTTTGTCAGAGGATAAAAAGTTTACTGCGGCTAAATCGGCGTTGGAGATAAGTAGCGAATATAGTTTAAGACACTTCAGGCGGTGACACCAGACCTAGAGTTAGATAATGCTTATATCTGGGAATACTAAATTTAGTAAGATTTGCTACTGATTTCTTAGTATGAGCGATCGCCTTGATATAAATTATGTACCACCGCCAATGCCACCAACGCCAACACCACCACCTGAATCACAGTCTCAAGCTATGGAACATCAATACAGGTAAGCTAATTAACACCCTTGCCGGACATCGCAGCCATGTTTGTGCAATCGCTTTTAGTCCCGATGGTCAGCATCTTGCTAGTGGTAGTGCAGATGGTACTGTGAAGCTATGGGATCTTAACACAGGACAAGAACTTTATATCTTTGGATAGCCATTCAGATTGAGTTAACTCTGTCGCTTTCAGTCCTGATGGCAAAACTTTGGTTAGCGGTAGTCGAGATATAACCATTAAGCTTTGGCGATGCGATATCTAACGACAAATTAAAAATTTAGATGATTTCAGTAAATTACTAGATTTTTTATCAATTCATCATCTACCAGTATAATAACATCCATCTTTGGGACACTCTTTCTCTTGATTAAGTATTAACTTCCTACAGATAGAGCCACTTTCCGATCTCAGAGGTTATCCTGAGAATCACCAACAGTCGCGTAGCAAATAAAACTCAACAGTTAACAGCAACATATATTTTTCAACTCAGTAAAACCTCTTGTTTTTACAAAGTTTTTAGTTTGTCAACATCATATCGAGGAGTGAAATCAACAGCTATGTCTATTCCCAATGAATCCGAAAGTAAAAATAGTGAAGTTAAGCAAGAATCTTACACTGATATCAATGGCAATACTCACACTGACTTCACGCAAACCACTGAAACAGTAAAGAACAACGCAGCTAATCCTAACTCGTACCGAAACGGTTACGTACAAGGTCAAAATACTGAGCGTAGCAATCAAGCAGATTTAGCCCAGCGTGATGAAAACAATGCTAGTGGTGGTTTGCTGTTGGGTATTATCATTACTTCTCTGCTTGGTTTGGTTATAGGTGGGGTTTGGTACTTCAACCAGCAGAATAACGCAGCGGTTAACAATGCTGTGCCGGTCGTGGTTCCTGTACCGAGTAAGAGTAGTCCAACTCCCAGTGCATCTCCTCAACCACAAACAACGATAATCGAAAGAACTAGGGAAGTCGCTGTTCCTGTTCCCGTTCCTGTTCCCCAACAGCAAGTTACACCTTCGTCTGCACCTCGTCAACCGGATATTAACATTACTATTCCACCCCAGCAGCCTGCGGCAGAAAAAGCACCTTCTGTAACGCAGCCGGCCCCTCCATCGGCACAAAGTCCGGCGACGAGTCCAACTACTAATACTCCAGCTTCGCAGAACGATAGTTCTACTAATACTGTCGCTCCTGCTACGAAAAGTGACACTTCTAAAAGTACTACACCTCAAGGAGTAGACCAGTCAAACAGTAAATCTAATAGCGGTTCTGGTCAGTAAAGGCTTCTGAACTTTCAGCCCACTTGATAATATTGGCGTGAATGCCAACATTAGCAAGTGGGACAATTTTTAAGCAATATTTCTGAATTGTTGCGATAAATTAATGGGATTCAAGTTTAGTAAAGGTGTCTTGTAGCTAAACAAACACAATGCTAGATTAAGACCAAGGTACAAACAGGTTAAAAGTTAAACAAAAACTTTCAAGTTAGAGCCTGTGCCTCCTGCTCTAATCTTCTCGCGATCGCTATGATTGGTTGTGGCATCCGTTGAATGTGTTTTTGCCTTAAGTTCAATGAGTTGTTTTGGAGGTTTTAGAACGCACAGCCAAAAAATGCCTGCCTAGTTGGAATGTAAGGATGTGCAATTCTGAGTAAAGCGATCGCGAATACTGTCCACCAAATTTTAAGTTAGTCATTTCTGAATTCTCCAATCTTCAAGGAACCGCCCCAAGCTATTGAGATTTATCCATCGTAGCTTCAGGCGGTTTCTGCTTTGAGTGTTATGCATTTGAAATTGCACTCCGATCGGTTAGGGCTGTCCTTTGTCATTTCTCCTTTGTCCTTTATTTAGACTAATGACTAATGACCAATTAAAGTAATTACAGTCACTTCAGGCGGACAAAATAAGCGTCCTGGTTTATAAGTTCCTAAACCACGATTGACATATAGTTGATTTTTTCCCACCTTGTGAAACCCTTGCGCCCACTCCCAATATCGGACTACTTTCGAGCAGTCTCCTAAGCAAAATGTTAGCCAACTTCGCAATTTTTTGGGAATTTGTTTGAGTAGCTTTTTATAATAGAGTACTACAGGACCAATGCCGGGAATTACGATGTGACCACCGTGGGTATGACCAGATAGTTGCAGATCTACGCGCCATTGTTGCAATATCTTGGCTGTATCTGGGTTATGGGATAAAACAATGCGCGGTGTCATCGAGTCTAGTTGATTCATGACTGGCGCGGGGTAGAATTCTCGTGACCAATAATCAGCTAGTCCTACCAGTGGTAATTCTTTTCCTAGTGGATAGGCGATTTCATTCCAAAGTACGTGAACCCCAATGCTAGTTAACGCCTGTGTAACTTCTACTTTGGAGTGGCTGTAATAGATATCGTGGTTCCCAAGTACGGCGTAGATACCACAGCGACTTTGCAGATGCTTGAGTCGAAGCACCAATTGGTGAATTGGTGCGGGATCGTCAGTTACGTAGTCACCAGTTAATAGAATTAAATCTGGTTCAGCTTCGTTAGTAAGTGCGATCGCTTTTTCTAACATCTCTTCCGACAGTCGCAAACCATCATAGTGAAAATCTGACAACTGTACTAACGTTGTACCTTGTAAAGATGCAGGAAGTTTCGCAATCTTAACCGTTATTTTATCTACTCTTAAATGTCCCGTAAACAACCAATGCATAAGTTAACCGATACTCCTCATACCAGCGCTTATAGCTTATCAAAAATAAAAATGTAACTTGATAAAATGCAATAATTTCTGTCATCTACTTCAGATACAATTAATTCATGGATTTAAATTTTGTGATGAAAGTAAGCAGATTATGCCTGAGTTTGCAGGCACTCATTAGCCAGAGTACCTGCTGAAATTGCGTTCTTTTTTTTGAATTTGGAATTACCTACTCACCTTGTAGGGTGATTATAGTAACTTCTGGAGGGCAAAATAAGCGTCCTGGGAGGTAAGTTCCCAAACCACGATTGACATATAGCTGATTTTTACCTACCCGATGCAAACCTTGCGCCCATTCCCAATGGTTGACTACAGAAACATTTACCTCTAAAAATGGGAATCGACGCCGCACTTTTCTGGGTATTTTTTTTACAAGCTTTTCGTAAAACAACGCCGCAGGGCCAATTCCGGGAATCACGATTTGACCACCGTGAGTATGACCAGATAATTGTAAATCAACTCGCCATGTTCGTAATATCTCCGCAGTATCTGGGTTGTGGGATAAAACGATGCAGGGTGTGTCAGGGTTTAGCTGGTTCATAACTGGTGCAGGGTGAAATTCCCGTGACCAATAATCAGCCAGTCCAACGAGTGGTAATTCTTTTCCTAGTGGATAGGCAATTTCGTTCCAAAGGACGTGAATTCCAACGCTAGTAAGGGCTTCTGTAACTTCTGCTTTTGCCTGTCTGTAATGTATATCGTGATTGCCAAGAATAGCATAGACACCACAGCGACTTTGCAGATGCTTGAGTCGAAGTATCAGTTGTTGAATTGGTGTCGGATCGTCAGTTACGTAGTCACCAGTTAATAAAATTAAATCTGGTTTAGCTTCGTTAGTCACTGCGATCGCTTTTTCTAACATTTCTTCCGACAGCCGCAAACCATCGTAGTGAAAATCTGACAACTGCACCAGCTTTTTACCTTGTAACGATGCAGGCAACCCTGCAATGTTAACCGTCAATGCTTCTGTACTCAACGGCCCAGATAACAACCAATGCATAAAACGTTCAATAAAGCTCAATCATAGCGCTTACAGCTTAACTGAACATTGTTGGTTTGTGTGTAGTGACTAGTGCAAGTTATTGAAAATTTTATGAAAGCTGTAGATTTTAGTGTATTTATACTTATTCAAATCAAAAACAAAATTACTACTAAATTATTTTGTAAAAAAATACTAATTAATATTAGAGTTAGTCTGCGTAGGCGTAGCCGATCGTACCCCTACTTTGAGCGTTTGAGAGATATTGCTGTTTACGCTGCGTAATTAAATCAAAAATGGATACAGTCGAGCTTAGGACTTTAACCTAAAACTCCAGTTTATTGAGTTTGGTGAAACCCTAGAACAAACCCGAAAGCTGGTAAAAATAGTGTAACTTACACAGAAATATCAACTAGCAATTGGGAAAGGAAACTACTACTTTTAATTGGGTACAACCCGTATAGTCTATAGCTTTAAGTCACTTTTCTAGATTTTATAATATAAGTAAGACATAAAAATAACGCTTCAATTATATGAAAATACTCTCATCAGAGCTAGTCCATTTGGGATTTGGCAAATATGTGCGTTCTGACCAAGTAACAGCAGTTATACCAATAGAAGAGGAGCGAGGCCCAGGGCGACGAACCTTTGTTCACGTTCAAGGGCAAAACGATCCAATTATCGCCTCTCGCGCTGAAGATACCATCGTGCGTGATTTAGTACAGGAACCACGCGAAGTTACTCAAGCCCGTCAGCAGCAGGAAATTCTTCAAGATTTATTGGTTAATTTGGCTAATGTTAATTCCACTGTGCGTCGAATTAACCGTGATGAAGGCAGTTTGGATCTTGATTTGTTAGAACGACGAATTAAGCAAGTCCTGGAAAATTAATTGCAGAAATCAGCAAACTAAATAACGGAGAAAGATATTGCTGAATACAATTACAGACCAAGTTTCAGTATCAGATACACAAACAAAATTGCCAAAGTTGTGGATACCTGAACGGGTACTGTTTACACCTGCTGCCTTAGATGAAGTATGGGGGCAGCAGATTCTTGCACGTGTGCAGTCACTCAACTTACCAATAGAAGAATTATCACAGAACCGCCTGAAGGGTCTGCGCGGTGAATCTGAGCGGGATACTTACAACATCGCCAAGCGTACCTTAGCGGTGGTTACTGCACCACCCAGTTCTTTTAAACTGAGTCCCATCCCACCTTCTGCGGATTGGCAGTTTCACATTGCCGAAGGTTGTCCGGCTCATTGTCAATACTGCTACCTAGCTGGTAGCTTGTCGGGGCCACCTGTAATTCGTGCTTTTGCCAATTTACCGCAGATATTAGAGAACTTAGCTAACTACGAGCAACAGGGAAAAACCACAAGTTTTGAAGTTAGCTGTTACACAGACCCCTTGGGTATTGAGCATTTAACTGGAAGTCTTGCTGAATGTATCCGTTACTTTGGCACTCGTACCAATGCACATTTACGTTGGGTATCGAAGTTTGATGCTGTGGATGGATTACTCGATTTACCACACAATGGGCATACTCGCTGTCGGATGAGCGTTAATGCCGCACCGATTTCTGGTAAGTTTGAAGGTGGGACAGCATCTGTAGCATCTAGGCTGAATGCATTGCGACGGTTGGCGCTACCACAAGAGCGTGGCGGTGGCGGTTATCCAATAGGCTTAGTTATCGCGCCAATTATGCCGATAGACGATTGGCAAATGCACTATAGTCGTTTGTTTGACCAGATAAACGAGGCACTGGATTTTGACTGTAACCTTACCTTTGAGTTAATCTCGCATCGGTTCACACCAGGGTCAAAAGAAGTGTTACAAACTTGGTATCCGCAATCCAAATTAGAGATGGATGAGGCAAAACGCAGTGTCAAGCGTAATAAGTTTGGTGGCACGAAGTACGTTTACGAGAAAGACACAATGAAGGCGTTGCGTAGCTTTTTTGAGACTGAGATTAGTAGGCGCTTTCCAAATGCTGAAATTCTTTATTGGACTTAGAAGGCTACTTCGCTCATATAGAGTTTGAGCAAATTAATTATTTGGTTAAGAGAGCGATTGATATATTATGCGATCGCTCTCTTTTCAGGTTAAAGCCGTAACACATATAAATGGTTTCTTTCCTTTAAAACATAGTTTGTCTACTGCACCAAGATGAAATCTGCTGTAAATAGAGCTATTAAGTAATCGGACAAAAATATTTACAGTCATTGCGAGCGTTCGCAATGACATTGTGTAATTAATTATGTCTGACTACTTACAAGTTCGACTTACACCTACCTGAGTTTGGCTACGCCCATTCAAAGCGAGATAATTTTGGCAGACGACAGGCGGCGTTATAAATTAATAAGTGTATCTGCAATACCGGACTTGTTCTGGCTTAGTCTCAATAGCAAAGGTTTGGAGATGTTTACTTTATCAGAAACTTCTATCCTGGCGGCAATCCTACTGGTAGCTTTAGGCATTTTAGGCTGGGGCTTTTATCGCGCCAGACCTTTTGGTAAGCTGGGAATCTTAGCCTGGTTACAGTCGGTGGTGTTGATGACTCCCTGGCTCCTGTTTTTTGGATTGTTTGCCGCAGGGATTTACGTCAATATAGCGGGTATATTGTTCTTAATAGTGACTTCCGCTGGATTGTACATCTACTTGGGCAAACAATTACGCGCAGCTGGGCAAGATGACATCCTCAAGCAACGCGCAACAGAAAGGCTTGCTGCTGCTTCCTTAATTGAAGCAAATTCCCCACAACCAACAGCAGCAGAACTCAAAGCGGAGATTCCGCCAATACCGGAAGATGACTTGAATGCAATTAAAGGTATTTTCGGTATCGATACGTTTTTTGCCACAGAAACCATCGCCTACCAAGATGGAGCCATTTTCAAAGGCAATTTGCGGGGAGAAGCAGAAGAGACTCACAACCGTCTAACTGCAAGTTTACGGCAACGCCTTGGCGATCGATATCGCCTATTTTTGGTGGAAAATACAGATGGTAGGCCTGTGGTGATTGTCCTACCCAGCCGCAACGATCCTCGGCCGATGTTGTTATCGCAAAAAGCTTTTGCAGGTATTCTGTTGATAGCAACCATTGCTACTAATTTAGAAGCTGCGGGATTACTGCTGAATTTTGATTTTTTTGGCAATCCAGGACGGTTTCAAGAAGCTTTGCCTATAGGCGCTGGAATATTTTCGATTTTAGTAGCTCACGAAATTGGTCATTGGTTACTTGCACAGCGTCACCAAATTCGCCTTAGCTGGCCCTTTTTTCTACCCGCAGTGCAAATTGGTTCTTTTGGTGCAATTACCCGCTTTGAGTCTCTGTTGCCCAACCGCAAGGTATTATTTGATATCGCCTTGGCAGGGCCAGCCGCAGGTGGTATTGTCTCTTTGTTAATGTTGGTGACAGGCTTGCTGCTTTCTCACCCAGGTAGTTTATTTCAATTGCCCAATCAGTTTTTCCAAGGGTCGATTTTAGTGGGAAGTTTGGCGCGAGTTGTTCTTGGTTCGGCGTTGCAGTCACCCTTGGTAAGTGTTCATCCCCTAGTGGTGATTGGTTGGCTGGGGTTAGTAATTACCGCTTTGAACTTAATGCCCGCAGGACAACTAGATGGTGGGCGGATTGTTCAGGCGATTTATGGACGCAAAACCGCAGGACGAGCAACGATCGCAACTTTAATTTTATTGGCGTTAGTGTCTCTCGGTAATATGATTGCCATGTACTGGGCGATCGTGATTTTCTTTTTGCAACGAGATCAAGAACGCCCCAGCTTGAATGAAATCACTGAACCCGATGACGCTAGAGCCGCTTTGGGGCTTTTGGCTCTATTCTTGATGATTACAACGCTTCTACCCCTAACTCCCGGTTTGGCTGGGCGTTTGGGAATAGGATAGAGAGTGCTGAGTTAGGAGTTAGGAGTTAGGAGTTTGAAGAATTCTGCCTATCTCCCCACTCACCACTCCCAACATTTCTACGGTTTCCAGCCTGCTAGCAAATTCGGGTAAGCCGTTGGTGTAGGAAAAATTTTCTGGAAGCCAGTTTGACGCTCTTGAGGCTTTTCTTTGCTCATATTCCAGAGGGTTTCATAGAAAAAGAAAGAGACTCCAGCAAAATTGCGATCGCGTGCTTTTTGGACTTGTGTCTGAATCTGCTGCATCGATATGGATCGGTTTTTCAACCCAGCCAAAATGCCCACACTCACTGGAATATGGCTTTTGGCCGCTTTCACTTCTGGATACTCTAATTCGCTCACAAAAACATTCAAGTCATCCCGATATATCTGCAAAACTAAGTCTTCAATAATTCCCAGCCGTTCCCACTTCTGCCAGTCTGCTAAAAAGAAGTCATAAGAAAAACGTTGAGGATTAGGAGCAACAGAAACCAAGCAATTTTTTTTAGTAGCTTTAATAGCTGTAAATACCCGTTTCATAAACTCGGTAATTTTGTTAGCTCTCCAACGCACCCATTCTGGATCTTTAGAGTCTTTGGAAGGAGCTTTTCCTCGGTGTTCTTTTTTGTAAAGTGCTACTGTATAAGCATCGTAACCTAATTCTGATGGTAAGCCAAAATGGTCATCAAATTGAATCCCATCGATATTGTAGTTTCTAACAATTTCAACGATTAAATCTTGAATAAATTGTTGTACTTCTGGGCGAAAAGGATTTAGCCAAACGCGATTATGTGTCCCTTCTTTGACAATCCGAGTCCCATCGCTGCGACTAGTGAGCCATTGGGGACGATTTTTAGCTAATAGAGAATCTGCTGGTGCCATGAAGCCAAATTCAAACCAGGGAATCACTGTTAACCCTTTTTGATGTCCTACATCGACAATTTCTTTGAGGATATCTCGCCCTTTGAGTCCGGGTGTGGGATCGAGCGATCGCCCGATAACTTTTAGTGCAACTTTGCTAGGATACAATGTATATCCCCAATTCCAAACCGCGGGATATATCGTGTTAAAATTGAGTTCATCAAGGCGCTGCAAAGATCCCTTGAGGCGATCGCGCTCAAATAACACATCACTATCAATATTTGTTAACCACACCCCCCTTAACTCAGATTTTTGCGTTGACGGCAGATTAGTTTGAGCGTTCAATGGGAACGACAACATCATCGTAGCCACCATGCTTAAGGTCAGCATAACGACAAACACAAGAGACTTTCTACTTTGGCGAAGATTCCACCAAGAAGGAAACTCAACACACCACTTTACAAACCTTTTCATCATTATTTAAAATGTCTGTATTACTGAAGGAAACATCGGTATGATAACTAATATTAATGCTTAACCTTTGTTTCCTGCTCTAAAAATAGATTGCCGATATCAAATAAAAGTTGCATAGTACCTCGATAGCCAACTTTGCAGAACTGACCATAATCTAAGCGATCAAAAATGGGAATTCCTTGACGGTAGAGAGGAATTTTGAAGCTTTGAGCGATCGCTACTTCATGAGAGTTAGTAATTAGCAAATCAGACTCAACCGCCAATTGCTCAAAGTCCTCCAAATCACCGATAGTGACGCTAGGAACCGGAAGTTTTTTTAACAGAGGAAAGCGTGTTGTCGTCACTGCTGAGTGAATCTCAATCCCTAGCGATCGCGCCGAAATCCCAAACCACGGCAAGGTGTTTAAGTGCTTTATATCTGCTTATTTACCTGATTTGGGGATCGGGATGAAAATACTTTGGGAAAAACAACTTGAGCTAGAAAGAGCCATATTCATTGGGATCTAATCCTTGCGATTCCACCTGGGAGATGTTGGGGAAATAAATATTTGGGGTAAAACTGGGGTAATGTAAAAGGGTCAAGATGTTTACAAAGCAGCTGTGTTAAACAAAAAGTATGTCGTCCGATCAAAGTAGATATTATCCCAAGGCGACGATGGTCTTCTAAATAAGCATTGGCTTCTATAATTCCCATTTGACACACGGGTGTAGATCCGTTAGACGGATTTTCCGCTCCTTTATACCCTATATTGTCAAGTTAGGCGCTTATATCTTGCAGTATATAGATAACTTTTACCCTCACGACTGGAGAGCAAAATCTTGGGCATAGAATTACGCAGTTTCGTATTTCTCGACAACCTGCAACCTCAACATGCAGCATATATGGGAACAGTAGCCCAAGGCTTCTTACCATTACCAGGAGATACATCACTGTGGATTGAAATCTCTCCTGGTATCGAAATTAATAAGATTACGGATATAGCCCTGAAATCTGCCTCTGTCCGTCCGGGAGTGCAGGTAGTTGAACGACTATACGGACTATTGGAAGTTCATTCTAGCTCCCAAGGCGAAACGCGAGCTGCTGGTCAAGCTATTTTGGCGGCACTGGGAGTCAAAAAAGAGGAATGTCTGAAACCGCGTGTTATTTCTAGTCAGATTATCCGCAACATCGATGCTTATCAAACACAACTGATTAATCGCACACGCCGAGGACAGCTACTATTAGCAGGTCAAACGCTGTATGTATTAGAAGTGGAGCCTGCTGCTTACGCTGCACTGGCTGCCAATGAAGCGGAGAAAGCAGCGAGGATTAATATTCTTGAAGTTCAAGCTGTAGGTAGTTTTGGACGGCTTTACTTAGGTGGACAAGAACAGGATATTCTAGCAGGAGCAGCGGGAGCATTAACGGCCATTGAAAGTGTCGCTGGTCGGGTAAATTCTCTGGGTGGGCGTCAGGAGTAAAGGAGAAAAAATGGCAAATCGAGAGCATCTAACTTTACTCAAAGCAGGTGCAGTGAAATGGATTGAGTGGAGAAAGAAAAATCCCCACATTGAACCAGACCTCAGCGCCGCGAATCTGCAAGGCGATAATCTCAGAGGTGCCAACCTCCAGGGGGTAAACTTGAGGAGGGTAGATTTGGGTAATGCTTTACTCGTGCGAGCAAATCTCAGCGGTTCTGACCTCAGTAGTGCCAACCTCTACAAAGCCTTTCTGAATGAAGCTAACCTGAGCGCAGCTAACTTCAGTGTTGCTAACTTGAGTGGTGCTATACTTAGATGCGCAGATTTAAGTTATACTAATCTGATTGGAGCTGACTTGAGTGAGGTGGATCTTAGAGGAGCTGCGATCGCATCTGCTAATCTAATTGGTACTGACTTAAAAGGCGCTAACTTGAGAGATGCCGATTTAGGTGCAGCGAAGTTGATGCGGGCTAACCTCTCTTTTGCCAACCTCGTTGAAGCTAACTTGATTGCGGCTGATCTCAGCGAGGCGAGTTTATACGAAGCAGAAGTTTTAGGGGCTTATCTTTACAAAGCTGACCTGTACAAAGCTAATCTGACCAAGGCTCACCTCAGTGGTGCATACCTATTACGGGCTAATCTAAGTGAAGCTGATTTGAGTCAAGCTGACTTGAGTTGGACTAACCTTAGAGACGCGAATTTGGCAGGAGCAAATCTCAGAGGAACTAACCTTAGAGGAGCCGATATTCGGGGAGCTAACCTCAGTGGCGTAAATCTTCAAGAAACAATTATGCCTAACGCTTCAAGACACCATTAGTTTACAACAACAAGGAATTGACGTTTAGATTCATTTTTTGGGCATCTCTTCCCACAATAAGTATATAAAATTTATGTAAAGCTTAACTGTTATTAAGCTCAAAATTTTTTGGATAATCTATCAATTTAACTTATGTATTTTCAGATATATTTCTCTAATATAAAAAGTATTTTTTTCCCAAAGAAAAATTGATATTGAAACCTAACTTAACGAGAATATCGCATTCAGCTAAAAAAGCTTGTAACTTCTACTAAAAAAACAGTATTTTTTCAAAAATACTTAATTAAAGTTTACGAATTTTTCTAACAGTACTAAAAATCATATAATTTGCATTTTTAAGATTTGGTAAATAATTTGACGTAACCTTTAACTTATGATAATAAATAATTATAGAAGGGGTTAAAATCAAAAATAATGGAAAAAATAAATAATTAAAATAGATTAGTTAGATTAATTTTGACCCAATTACTTACCATCTATATAATCAATTAACCAAATCAATAACTAATATTTTCTCAGTGTATTGGTATTAATTAGGTTAGTAAAGATATCTGTATTTAAACTTACAGTTTTAATTAATCAATATTGAACTTATAAAAAGTTCTTTGACTGAGGCCAAACTTAGGCATTAGTTAGAATTCAGGAAAAATCATAAATATGGCAGTTATTTACGGTACTACATCTCCTGACATAATCAATGGGACTTCGGGAGATGACACGATATATGGTTGGGCTAAGGATGGTAACGCCAATAGTCTTTCTGGTAACGACAGCCTGAATGGTGCGGCTGGTAACGATAATCTATTTGGTGGAACAGCAAACGACAGTTTAATCGGTGGTCTTGGTAATGACACACTTGATGGTGGGTTGGGTACTGACAGCTTAAATGGGGGAGTAGGCGACGACACTTACATTATTGACAGCGCTATTGATATCATTACGGAAGCTGTAAATTCAAGCAAAGATACCGTCCGGTCTTCTGTCACCTACACACTAGGCGCTAATCTGGAGAACCTGACATTGAGGGAAGCTAGCGCCATTAACGGGACAGGTAACAGTCTGAACAACTTTCTCTTTGGTAATACTTTTAATAACACTCTAAATGGAAAAGCAGGCAATGACACACTAGACGGTAATGTAGGCAATGATATCCTCAACGGTGAGGATGACAATGATCGCCTACAGGGCGGGCCTGGCAATGACATACTCAATGGTGGGTCTGGAAACGATATCCTCATTGGTGTTTGGCCCGGTAGTCTACTTTCACTGGGATTAGGAGAGACTGATACCTTAACTGGCGGCGTTGGGCTAGATAGATTTGCTCTTGGAGACGCTAGAAATATCTACTACGACGATAAAAACACTGCGAATGCTGGTTTGGGAGACTTGGCTACGATTACTGACTTCAACCGTAGCGAAGACAGAATAGAACTCAAAGGCTCCCCAAAAGACTACCGCCTACAAATTGTTGGAGCCAACACACAAATATTCTTAGACAAACCTGGAGCAGAGCCAGATGAAATTATAGGTATTGTCCAGGGCATAGTAAACCTCAGACTTGATAGTGACGACTTCTTCTTCTACGAGCGGGAAAATGCTCGACAAGCTACAAACAATACCCTAGCTAGGGCTGAAGCATTGGGTTCTTTATCATCTGGCTCAAACGTTAATCTTTCCGGTGAGTTAGTAACAGTTCAACCAGGGGACAATCCCGATTTCGACTTTTTTACATTTTCTCTAGCAAATCCAAAAACTGTCACCATCAGTGCGATGACAACCGATGATACAGTTATTGGACTGTTTAACAATGCTGGGACTTTACTGCAAAGTGACGACGACAGTGGCCCCGACTTTGGATCGTTAATCACTGCTTCACTAGGTGCAGGTAGATACTCCATTTCAGTGAGTAAATATGCTTTCTTTCCTCAAGATGGCGGAACTTTTTCTGGCACTAGTGACAGCAACTCTGCTCCTTATACCCTAGAAGTCAGTTTGGCATAAGAATAATACCCATTATTTATTTCACCCCGTAATCTCTAAAATTTTTTCCCTCATCAAGAGGATTTAGCAACAAAATTAATTGACTACTCTCTCAAGAAAATCATGAATAACACTAAATTATTTAACCAAATCAAAGGCAGATTTTTCGGCAAGCTTGCTGTTAAAACGTTGTTATTTACAATAACACTATTATTTACGATAGTTTTATTAAATCATAGCACTATCGGAGTAACTGTTGTACCTCAAGCCCTGCGTCCTGATATTAAGGTTCGCAATATTACTAATACGTTATCAGTCTCTCCTTCTGTGCGGATTGTAAAAGATCCACGAAACAATACTCTCTATTACCTCAAACGAAATGGTGAGATTTATCGAGTCAATTTAGGCTCCTCTACTAAAACACTTGTGTACGACTCTAGTAATCATAATATAAGTGAAACTCAAGGTATAGCCATTGGCCCTAACGGCACAATTTATTTAGTTGGTAATGCAGACCTTGTGAATAACCAAACTAAAGCAATTATTGTTAAAGGTGTAGTTAATTCGAGTACAGGACAGCGTATCTGGTCTATCTTAGCTAAGAGTGCAGCCTATCCCAAAAGCAAAACAGCTTATGACCATCGCTTTAACGGCGTAGTTGTTAGCCTGGATGGTAATTTTATCTATGTGAATAGCGGTTCTCGTACCGATCATGGTGAGGTTCAATCTGTTGATGGCCTATATCCCAATACTCGCGAAGTCGGATTAACCGCCTGTATACTCCGTCTTCCTAGCAATGGTAACAATCTCTTTCTGGCAAACAATCGAGCAACTTTAAAGACAGCAGGCTATATTTTTGCAGAAGGAACACGCAATACTTTTGATATGGCATTTGCACCCAATGGGGATTTATTTGGTACAGAAAATGGCCCCGATCGCGACATGTCAGAAGAATTAAATTGGCTACGTTTAGGTGGTAATTACGGCTTTCCTTGGCGTATTGGTGGGACAGACAATCCACAACAATTTCCCAATTATAATCCTGCCACTGACCGATTGTTAAGCCCTCAATTTAACGCGATCCAAAGAGGCTACTATCGTAACGATCCAACCTTTCCTATTCGGCCTACTAGAAATTTGATTGAACCAATTCCTAATCTTGGGCCGGATGCAGATAATTACCGCGACCCTGTAGATGGAAAAATCAAAGATGGTAGTGTTCTTGGACAAACTTTTAGCACTTTTACAACACACCGTTCTCCTTTAGGATTAGTTTTTGATACACAAGGAGTAATGATTCCAGAATTCAACAGAGATGGATTTATGCTGAGTTGGACAGCAGGCGATCCCACTGGCGAAACACTAACAGGCCCTTTTAAAGATGCCAGCCAAGACCTACTGCATTTAAAATTAACTAAAGTAGGAAATACCAACTATAAACTTAATGCTACGCGCCTGGTAACAGGTTTTAGTAATCCCATTGATGCTGAGATTATTGCCAATAAGATTTATGTTATCGAATATGGTGGAAATCAAGGAATTTGGGAAGTCTCTATGCCTACCAAGTAAAGTAAATTCGACATTCGCCCAACAGGTGAAAGCATCGACAACGCCAAACGAAAATAGATTGCGAGAATCTAACTTTTCTAAACTTATTTATCTTTTTTCCTTAAGTGTCTTATCTGTCTTAACTGTCCTTGTAACGATTTTTCAGCCGTGATAAGTTCTTGCAAAACAACACTATTAACGAAGCATAACTATGTCAATAGAAACAAGAACTGTGAAAGACGTGACTATTTTAGATGTAAAAGGCAAAGTGACAATTGGCGAAGGTGATGTAACCCTTCGCGAATCTATCAGAGGCGCACTTGCAGATGGTGCTAAAAAGATTTTGCTCAATTTAAGTGGAGTGACTACAATAGACTCTTCTGGAATAGGTGAGTTAGTATCAAGTTATACCACAATAAATTACCAGGGTGGGAAACTTAAATTAACAAATCTTCCCCCGAAAGTTAATGATATTCTGATGATAACCCAACTCATAACAGTTTTTGAGACTTATGACAGTGAAACAGAAGCACTTCAATCATTCTAATTAGTAGGATTTTTGTTGTCTGTACGGCTACTGAAAAAACAAAGTGCTAAATATTTAAGTACAGTAAAGATTTAAGATTTTTACTCTGCCTGTCCCTGTACCCAATTCAATACTTAACTCATCCCACCTTTTGATTGGTGGGATTTTTAGTTTCAAGATATATGCATTAGTTTCATCTTTCTTAACAAAAGAGTTAAAGTGTAGAAAGTAGATACAGCAGTAGTTTAAGCGATAGAAGGCAAGGATTAACGGGAGTGCGATCGCTTTTATTGGAGTAGTTGAGATAAGAGGATGCTGATGAAAAAATATTTCACAGAATAATATGAGTACTGTTATTTTTAAGCCATGCTAATGTAAGTAACATGAATCTTGTGATGTCTTTTTCGATGTCTACAGACCTTAATTTGCCATTGGTGTTCTTGGAAGATTGCATTACGCAAAAAAAGCGATAATGCTATAGTAGTATAGGGAATGGAGCAAAATTTCCCTAACTTTACAGCATTTGAATGTACAATAGATACTCAAATGTCTGAATAAATAGTTGGAGAGGTGTCCGAGCGGTTCATGGTGACGCACTCGAAATGCGTTTTGGGGAAACCCAACGGGGGTTCGAATCCCCCCCTCTCCGTTCAAAAGATTACTAAAAATTTACTACAATGTGGCTGAAATTTGCCTAACTTTAGAAAGGGTATTGAGCAACTTGTGTGTTTATTTGCAAGTGAGATAGGATTATCGCTCAATATTTACGTAGTCCGATATTTATCAAAAAACACTAAAATATACACCGCCAACACAGATTTTTGGGATAAACTAATGCCAATCGTGTGAGGAGTGAACGATGGTAGATCGCAGCTTGGGGCGAGTATTTTCATTTAGTTTTATCAGCATTAGTTTATATTTGGGTATTAGTATAGGAGTCATTATCCGGCTTGGGCAATCACAGCTTTTGAATTCCACCTTGCGGTACTAGTTATTGTCATCTTGTGGCTTTTCCTCGAACTTCTGAACATTCTGGGGTTGACTATTAGTCGGTGAATTTTGCTTTTCCAGTGTTGGTACTACCACAGCAGAAGGATCTGATTGTTTGGATTCTGTTGATGCTGCTGGTGGTATAAGTAGAGGTTTTGATGGACTTACGGGTTGAGGGGAGGCAGGATTTTGACTAGAAGCGGGTAAGTTATTTTGTGGGAATGGCAATGGTGCGGGGGAAGCTTTTCGAGATGAGCGGATTGCCCGTAGTTTCTCCACTAAGGAAGGCGTGGGGGAAACGCTAGGTGAAGGTGTGGATTGTTCGGAATCACCGCTTTGTGATTCTCTTGTAGGGCTGCTGGTAGATTCTTCTTGAGAAGAACGACGATTGCGGCGACGCTGCTTGGAATTAGAGCCAGGTGCTGTTTCGGTTCTTGAGGTAGTGTTAGTCTCTTCACCTCTGGGTGAAGATGTACTATCAAAATTAGGTGCTTTCGCGCCTGATTCTTGAGTTGGCTTTTCAACCAGTGGCTTGGCAGTCGGCTGCTGCTGAGATTTGGGTAATATGCTTGTGATCCCAAAACCTGCTGTAGCAGCAACTAAGGCTACACCTATACCAATAAGTACCTGAGATGATCCCAGCTTTTTAGCCAGTACACTTTCCTTAGCGATGCCTGGGTTGGGTTGCGCCAGCACAGATGGTCTATAAATAGAATTTTGGGCAGTTTTCCCAATTATAGTTGCTGCTTGCTGCGCAGATAAATTGACAGTTGGCACTGCGTAAGTGGGTAAAACTTGCGGTGTTCCATTCACCCCATTTCCAGGTAGCAATTGCAGCCAGTCAGCAACTGTCGCTGGCCGAAAACGAGACTCTACCGCCATACCGCGCATTACCGCTTGGTTGACAGCAGCACTCAAATGTGGTTGCAGTTCGCGGGGGGAAGGCATTTGTTCGCGATCGCGCAATAATGCTGGCATGGGAACTTGGGCTGTCAACAGTGCATACAAAGTCGCTGCTAAACCATAAACATCAGTGGCGGGTGTACGCGCCGCTTGCGTCATATACTGCTCAATGGGAGAATAACCCTCAGAAACCAAACCTGTGTGAGTCTGTCTGACACCGCCATTAAATTCCCTGGCAATGCCAAAATCAATTAGTATTACTTCCTGTGTTCCTTGACGAAGAATAATATTATCCGGTTTGACATCGCGGTGTAACAAGCCGTTGTTGTGTACTACCTGCAATGCTGCACCAATTTGGCGGATGTAATGAATTGCTGTGGCTTCTGGCAGAGTTATCCCTGGCAATACAAATGCGTCTCCCAAGGTTTCGCCAGGAATGTATTCCATCACCATGTAAGGCAGTCCAGCTTCTACAAAAAAGTCACTAACTCGGACTATATTTGGGTGAATACACGTAGCTAATCGTCTGGCTTCATCTTGGAATTGGCGCTCGAATTTGGCAAAATCAGGATGTTGTCGCAGCCGTTCATTGATGGTTTTCATCACCACCTCCTGACCCAAGTAGTGATGCGTAGCTTTAAAGGTAATGCCAAAGCCACCCCGCCCTATTTCTTGAATTAGGGTATATTTTCCATCCTGCAAAATTGTGCCTGCTAACATAAAGAGTCCTGAGTCCTGAGTGAGCAGATAAGTAGCGAGTCCTGAGTCTTGAGGGATTTCCCAAAAATTTTCCCATATTTTTATCGGGCAGGGTTCTTGCCTGTCTATTTTACGGGATGATTTAGTTATTGGAATTCCTGAAGTGAGAAAGACCTCCCCACGATCACAACAGTTTTATCTTTCTCAGATGATAACGCGGGAGTGCGGCAAGCTTAAAGCAGAAGACGGGCTAAGAGGATGTTTGAAAAGTTTTGGGCGATTGGAAATCGCGGCTACACAAGCAAAGTCCGCACAACGACCGGCTCAGTGACCACCTGCGCGGACTAACACAAAATCAAACTCTTTAACCCACGTAGGTGGGTTTTGTCTGTGTAGCCGTGACTTCTAGTCGCCAAGGCTAGTAATAATTTAGACTTTTCAAACACCCTCTAAGGCTATTTTTGAGGTTTTATAGAAAAGTAGGCTAGAAGTTTATAACACTTCCAAAAATAGGAGATGTTTCAGCAATTATTCATAGACCGATTGAGGGTAAAATCAAAACTGTGACTGTATCTAAAAACTGCTCTAATCAATACTTTGCAGCTATTCTGTTTGATGATGGCAAGGATAAACCAGAGCCAAAAGCAGATGGTAAAGCGATAGGTATCGATTTGGGGTTGACTCACTTTGCTGTTACTAGTGATGGATCTAAATTTGACAATCCCAGAATTCTCAACAAACACGAGAAAAATTTAAAGCTTAAACAGCAACAACTATCTAGAAAACAAAAAGGCTCTAATAACCGCATTAAGTCTAGAAATAAAGTTGCTAGAGTTCACAGAAAAATTACTAACTGCCGAGAAGATTTTCTGCACAAGCTATCTCGTAGGATAGTTAACGAAAATCAAGTCATAGTGCTTGAAAATCTCAACGTTAAAGGCATGATGCAAAATAGAAAACTTTCTAAAGCCATCCATCAAGTTGGATGGGGAATGTTTTGCACCATGTTGAAGTACAAGGCAGAAATGTCAGGGAAAATTTATCTAGAAGTTGATAGATTTTTCCCTAGTTCAAAGACCTGTCATGTATGTCTTAATCAAGTTGGTAGTTTACCACTGGATGTAAGATTCTGGGCTTGTGAAAAATGCCAAACTAAACATGATAGGGATTATATGGAATTAAAACTTTTGTCAACAACAACAGCATAAATTTTTGTATAGTCACTATTTGACATTGTTTATATGTTAATAACGTTAAACAAAGATTTATGATAAGAAGCCTGTAAACTAAGTTAATATACTAAGAATCTTATCAGTATAGCCTTTTACATAGCTAACATATAATCCAAATTACTATTGTGGCTACGGATACTACTACCGTATGCTCAATTTAAGGATACTTGTGTTTTCAATCACACTCAATCGAAACTGACTAAAGGATAATAGCATTACAGATTTAGGTTTGCTATGAACAGTTATTCCCAAGAAAATAACTTTGTTTTAACACTTGAGGGTAATGCTATAGATTCCCTAGTTCATGCTGTTGAACATTTTCTAGACGAAGAAAGACCAACTTATCTCAAGTATGCTATCCTTCATGTTTTTCATGCTGTTGAGCTATTTTTGAAAGCAAGGTTAGCAAAGATAGATCCAGAACTAATTTTTGAAAAGCAAAGGAAGGATGGATCTCGGTTTACTATCTCAGTTAGCAAAGCAAGAGAATGTTTGGAAAAAGAAGGTATCATTTTTTCAACAGTTAATAAAAATAATTTAGATGCTTTACAGGTAGTTAGAAATCAAATTGAACACTACCGTTTTTCCGGTAATCGTGAAGATATAATAAATTATGTTGGTCAAGCAATGTACTTTTTAGAATCATTTCTTAAAACAGAATTAGAAATTAGTCTTAAAAAAGAACTAGATGCAGTGGAGGAAGGAGTTTACGAAACTTTATCGAGAGCCTATCTATTTTATATTAAAAGGATGCTTGAAAATGGTATAGAATTACATCCTAGATATAAAGGATTAGACGGTACAGACTTTGTTATTTGTCCAAACTGTGAAGAGGAAACTGTTGTTATTCCTGACCCTACCACTCAAGATGATTCAGTTCATTGTTTTCTTTGCCATACTAGTTACTCCTTCTTTCAAGAAAGCTGTTTGCGTTGCGAATCAATAAGCTATTCCCTTCAAACACTTAAGCCTGGAGAAAAATTCACAATCCAAAATTCAGACGATTGGTATGAGCATGGATTCTGTGAAATATGTTTAGAAGATATACAAGATGAGTAAAATAAAAACATTATATTTATTTTGGCTGTGCTACCCGACGGAGATAATCTAACGTCCATTTTGCAGACATAATTTCAAATTTTATCCATTGACCAGTATTATCTTGTACTATAATCATTTCTTCTTCTTCTTTAAACTGTTGGACAATCCCATAATTTCGTGCTAGATCATACCACTCAAAAAAATTAGTTTTAATCGTGTAAGCCTCTCGTTCTACGTCAGATTCGTTAGGTTCCCAGCCATTTTCTAAAGCAGTTCTGAATAGGGAAGACTTGGAACGAACTTTTTTACTACCTACAGCTAGTCTTTCTTCGACTACTGATAAAGCGTTAATAACTTGTTCATAAGGCTTAGACTTAATCAAATCAATGAGGCTTTTATTTAGTTTAATCCCTAATTCAGAACATTTATCTTGTACCTTGCTGTCGAGAACATTATTAGATTTTAAAGTTTTCTTAGCCTCCTCAATGGAAGTTAGTTTAGCATGAGTGGTGTTTAAACCTTGTCGATCTTCTGTTAATTCTTTTTTGGTAGACTCCAACGCTGTTTGAAGTTTTTTAATATCTTCAGTCTGTTTTTGATTAGTTAGCTTAAGATTCTCCTGGTTATTCAAATCACTATTCAATTTATCTAGTTGTTGAATTACTTGTTTATGTTGAAGTAACATCTCTGCTTTCTCAGATTCTAGAGTATAGATTCGTTCATGTAGTTGACGATTTATTAATTCGGATACAGCAGTAGCGTCGTTATTATTGCTAAGTTCTTGAAGTTGCCTTTTCAGTTCAGCCTTTTCTATTTGTAACACTTCGACAGTTCTGACTAACTCCGAATTAGACATTCCATATACCACTTCTAAATGTTGTCTGAGTACCAAATTTTCAGTTTCTAATTTATTGATACGTTGTTGCAGTTCAATGATTATATTTGTTTTAGAGACACTTGATTCTATTTGATTATCTGGCGTGGATTTCTGAATATTAGTTTTTTTTACTAATTGTTTATCTCTTAATTCTTCAATTCTCTCTCGAATTTCTATTTGGTTGTACAGCCAGGTTCTTGATACTCCCGCTTCTTGCGCCACAACACCAAAGTTAATACTCTTGTTTTCCTTATGTAACTTTTGAATTGCTTGCTCTGTACGTATCAGAGCAGAATCTCGTTTCTGCCTAGCGTGTGACTGTAATCCTGATGTGTTTCGTTTTAACATAGTGGTTCAGTAAGTTATACGTTACCCAATTCCCTTGGTGTTTGACCAGATGGCGTTGGTTCATCAGTTAATTTGGCACTTAGCATTGACATAGCTTCTATACCTTCTTCAACAGCAGCACGTTCTTCTTCAGTTAAGGGAATTTCTTGTAGCATTCTCTGAAGATTGGTTTTAGATTCTAAAATTTGTGCCTTACTAGAATCTTTTGGTATATAAAAACTGCACTTAGCGCAAGCCATTCTATGCTTACATTGGTCAAAAAAATCATAACTACAGTATCCATGTCCTAAGTCATAAAACTTCCACGCTTCACCATTGGACGATGCTCCATTTTTTACAGCATCTTGGTCAATTAATACCTCAATAGTGCGGAGATTACGCTTAAAATATTCAGCGTCTTGATATGACTTAGCTAATTTAGTAGGGGATACTTTTGTGTAATTTATTGTAGACCCAACATCCCTATGTCCCAGCCACTCTTTCAATTCAAGCAATGTCATAGGATCTTTAGCATTAGCTAGCTGAGATGCAATTGTAGACCTAGCACGGTGGCTAGTAATATTACCTCTCGCATCTGTTTCAGGTGCATTTGCTTTTTTACAAAGCATGGGAATAACAGAATGGTTTATGTAAGCTTTCCCAACTTTTCTTCCACGGTAAAAAAAAAGATAGTGGGCAATACTACCGTCTTTATGGTCTATAATTGGAGGTTGGTTTGGGCGAAATTTCTCCCACTCTTCAATTGCTTCGCCTACTAATCTGTCTACAGGTTTAGTGTATGCAGTGCCAGTTTTATGAACAGGTATATCTAAATAACAAACAGCATCTTTAGAAACTAATTGATTAGTCCCTGGTATAATTACATCATTTTTCTGCCAACGTACACAACCTACTCGTAAGCGGTAAATTTCATCGGATCTTAACCCTGCAAATAGCCATACAATTACTATGGCTTTTACCATTTCTAATGGATACCAAGGAACACGATTACTTAAATCTTGATACTGGGAGTGAGGTAAATCTTCTTCAGTAAAATTTAGCCCAGCCCACAAGAGCTTCGCCCAAATATCATCAGAAATTACCCTGGGATTTGGACTAATTAAACCTTTAATTGAACGAGGAGTCGCAAAAGCTCTCTCTGGGCTAAAATGTCTTTTAATCCATCCCCATTCTTGACAATCTATAAAAAATCTTCTTGCAGTTCCAATGAGCGCGTTTTTTGATCTAGGAGAAAGAGGTTTACCAAGATTTTTTTCGTACATTTTAGTTGCATCTGCCCATTCCCCTACTTTCATTTTGACTACATCTGCAATAAATTCTATGGCTAAATCACGAGTCCATTTCTCAGGACTAATAATATCAGGATGCTTCTTAAATAACCAGCGTCCGATCTTTAGCAATTGATAATAATCAGTTTGTCGAGTTCGTGGTGATAAAGTAGATGTATCGTACCAACGCCGACAATATTCAAGCCAAATTTGTGGAACATTCTCTGTAGCGTCATGATTGCCAAAACGCTCTCCTTCTTTAACTCTAGATGTTAATGGTTCAGTAATAATTCCTAAACTTGTTAAAGCACAAGATGTTGGTAATAAATCCCTTCTAATATAAACTGGTAAATTATCATCATTCCTCAAAGACTTAAAAATTTCAATTGTTAAGTCTTCAATATATGGACTTCGATTTTTTAATAATAGGTCACAAATACAACCAAGCATTCTAACTTTAGCTCTATCTTTACCATATCCAAGTTCTAGGTATGCTTCTAAAATTCTGTCACAAGCTTGGTTAACCAATTCTTCCCCAAAAACTTTAGTTGCTACTGAATATGCACAAATCCTACTACCTGAAGGACGATGGTTATGGAAAATTCCCAAAAGCTAAACAATGCTTATTAAATGATTCCTCGTATCTTTAGGAACTTTATATTTTTTGAAAAAACAAGTACCACTATAGCAAAATATTTCTCTCCAATCTTCTTCGCTCCAAGCCCAGAAATTTATTTTGCGGTTATGAGCTTCATGAATAATTACTTTAATTACGCTTGAACGAGTAGTTTTATTAGCCCCTGTTATATCTAAAGCATTATAAAGAGGATCTAATAATATTTTTAAGGTTTCATAGCTTTTGGAATACCATGTTGAATTATTCTCTACAACAAAAGCAATCTCATCTTTTTCAGATTGAGTTAGTTCATGAGTTTTGTCATAATAACTAGGGTTTATAGGAAGTTCCCATTTATTACTTTGTGTTTGCCTTACTGTTACTTTCTTTTGAGCTTTCATTTTAGTATTTCTGTCATCATTGCAATACGCCAAGCATGAACACTACTCATGGTAGTTTCAAGTTTTTGAGCTAAGTCACGTCCACTTAAATGGATATAGATTTGAGTGGTTTCCATGCTGCGATGTCCCGCAAATTTAGCTATTTCATGCAAATCCCATCCAGCACGAGCTAAATCTGTTAAACATAAATGCCTAAATGTATGGGTAGTAAATTGATGCACACACGCTTGTTTAGCTATTCGTTCTACTACTTTTGACCAAGTGGAGATAGAGATAGGTTGACCTTGATTTCGTTTTGACTCGGAAAGGAATAATCCACCTCGTTCTTTACTTAACTGACGACGATATCCTAAATAATTGCTATATAAACCTCCTGTAGCTACCGAGTAAGGAATAATTCTTTCTTGTCGGTTTTTAGTTGTTTCTGCCCTAATGCTTATCAACCTAAAAGCTGGATCTATGTCACTTGTTGTTAATGCACATAATTCCTCTCTTCTTAAAGCAGCATCATAAGACATTGCTAACATCAATTTATTTCTAAGTAGTTCTTCTTTTGCTGCTTCAATAATTGCTTGCCACTGTTCATTAGTGGGAATCCAAGGAAGCTTTTTGTATCTAGGAATTAGGCTACGGTCACGATGACCACCAAACCCTTTACCTGGGGTGTATCGACCTCTGCCAACTGGATTATTCTCCCGAACACCTTCTTCAATTAAATGGTCATAAAACAATCGCAAAACTGTTATTCGTAATTGCATAGTAGCGTTTGCTAAACCCACTCCAGAATCCATAGAAATCACATTGACTCCACGAGAATTAGGACGTTTAGTCAAATAGCGTACATAAGCGGCAATGTGTTCTTTCGTTGCTGTTTCTGGTACGAGTCTTGAAATCTTGCAAAATAAAATGTAGTCTTCTAGACCTCTGCCATACGCTTCTACTGTGTTAGCTGCTAAACCTAAATCTGATTGAATCTGTAACCAAAGTCGAGCTTGTGTAGATTCAGCCACAAGCGGATATCGTTCCCATTTTATTTCTACCATGAGAACACTGTACACGATGTAAACACCATGCTAGTCTTGTTGTTGTTGTTGTTTACAATGAATTATTCTATATAACTTAGATGTGAACGCAAGTATTAACCTCAGAGATAAGGGTCTACGAATACTTCAACTGCGCCCTTCTCTACAAGAGGCTGCGCCAACGACTACGCTCAGGACAAGCTCAGTACAAGTTTTGACCTCTGGAACGGGGGATAAAGCCTGTCGCCCAGATGTAAGTCACAGTAAGGGAGGACGCAAGAAATCCACTACTGCGCTTTCTGTTGGGCAGGAAGCCTACTGTGTACGCGAAGCGTCACTGTAGGTAGTTCACTGTCAAAACAGAATTCAGGAGTCAGAATTCAGAATGAATTAATACAACTGGCGAATTTTGGGAAATTTCTGTTTAAACTCACTGGAATCTTGCTTAGTTTTGGATTTTAGAAGTCTCTGAAATCTAAAATCCAAAATCTAAAATCCAAAATTCTTACAGTTGCCGCACTAATGGCTGACCATCTTTGACTTCACCAATTAAAACTAAATCGACACAGTTAACGAAGATACCATTTTCCAGAACGCCGGGAATGTTATTCAACGTCTTTTCTAGTCCGGCTGGATCTTCAATAGAGTCAAATCTGACATCTAAGACAAAGTTGCCTTGGTCAGTGATTACTGGCCCAGCTTTTTTTACACCCATACGGAGTTCTGGTTTGCCACCAAGTTTTTTGATGGCATTGGTGACAGGGGTAATCGCCATTGGAATCACTTCCACGGGTACAGCGAAACTAGAACCTAAGCGTTCTACTAACTTGCCACTGTCTACCACGACGATGAACTGTTCTGCTAGGTAGTCTACGACTTTTTCGCGGGTATGTGCTGCACCACCGCCTTTAATCAAATTCTTCTGCGGATCGACTTCATCTGCGCCATCAATGGCAATATCGATGTGGTCAATAGCATCTAAGGTGGCGAGAGGGACACCATACTGCTTCGCCAGCACTTCTGACTGAAACGAGGTAGGTATACCAATGATATCTTTGAGTTCGCCCGACTTGAGGCGATCGCCTAAAAACTGAATCGTATATGCTGTAGTTGACCCCGTACCCAACCCCACAATGGAACCCGATTTGACTAGGGCGGCGGCGGCTTTGCCAACTTCTTGCTTCATTAACTTTACGGGATCTGTTGTTGTCATTCCCAAAACTCCTGAAAAACTGACTATAGTCCATAGTAGTGGGCGGATAACGTCAAAACATCAAAGGTAAAAAACAAGTTTTTACTGATTTCTACTCCCTTGATGATGAAAACCAGCTAACGCATTACGTAGCTATGCAACATCGCCTAGCCAAAATTCGTCATTAATTAAATGAGATTAAATTTTGCGTTAACCTCAGTAACGTAGTTTTTTAAATTCACGTTAGCAGCTAAAAGTGGTTATTATGATGCGTCAGCTTTCAATTACTCTCTCTTTAATGGCAGTACTACAAAGCTTGCCAGCAATTGCTCAAGTATCAGAATCTACTTCTGGAATCCCAGCTGATTCCATTCAACAAGTAACTGCTGTCAAATGGATGACAAACTTTCCCGATGGCAAATTTTATCCAGAAAGGTTACTGAGTCGGGCAGAATTAGCCTCGATTATGGTAAAAGCATTTCGCCTAGATAAAAGAGAAGCTGTTACCAAAGAAAATTTAACTATTCCAGATGTTCCTCGTTCTTATTGGGCATTTAATGATATACAGACAGTCTTAAAAACTGACATCATGAAAGGCTATCGGGGCAATGAATTCTTCCCTAACCAAAAGGTGACAAGGGCAGAAGCTTTGGCTATTTTTGCCCAGGCTTATGGTGTATTTCAGTTTCCTGATGCCGCTGTGAATGAGATTCTAGCTTCACATCCAGATGAAAAGTCTATCCCAACTTGGGCTAGAAAAGCGATCGCTACAGTAGCTACTGAGGGATTTCTGAATACAGATGCTCAAGGCAATATTTCCCCATTAAAACCCGTAACCCGTGGGGATATGGCTTATGTATTGAGTAAATATTTGCAACGACAACAGCAACAACCCGAAACACCAGAAG
The DNA here is from genome assembly GCF_017114965.1 of Nostoc sp. JL31. NCBI lineage: Bacteria > Bacillati > Cyanobacteriota > Cyanophyceae > Nostocales > Nostocaceae > Nostoc > Nostoc sp. JL31. Next base: position 1,654 of record NZ_JABXKO010000081.1, on the reverse strand, counting down.
TTCCGATGATTCCAAATAGCCCACAATCACCTTAGCTAGACTTTTTCTAACCAACGTACTTAAAATCAGTTTTGACCCGGATTTTTATACTTGTCTCGAAGTTGGCGAAGAAGATATAAGGAATTAGACTGTGTTGGTTGTTGCAACACATAATTCCCATAATTAGATTGTGGTGGTTGTGTCGGTTGTTGCAAGCCATAATTCCCATAATTAGATTGCGGTGGTTGCGTCGGTTGCTGCAAGCCATAATTCCCATAGGTAGATTGTGGTGATTGCATCGGCTGCTGCAAGCCATAATTCCCATACCCTACAGGGTTTGTGGGTGTGACAACACTTTGACTCGGACTTTGGCTAGAGTAAGGTACAGTACTACTTGGTGCTACATTAGGCACTACTTGACCGTTATTTAAATTAGTGTAGGGATTGTAGGGATTTTGTGGTAAGTTTGTACCCGTAGTTAACCCATTATTAGGCACTACTTGACCGTTATTTAAATTACTGTAGGGATTTTGTGGTAAGTTCGTACCCGTTGATGTGTTACCTGTCCCAGTAGTTAACCGAGTGTTTGGTAGAGAATTCTGACTGGTTGAGCTATTGATGGGTGGCATTAAGGTTGTTCCTGGAGCGGAGACTTGCCCTACAGCATTTGTCTGAGTTGCAGTGTTACTACTGAAGCTAGACAATTTCTGGTTTGTCGATTGATTAAGCGCTGCTTGCAGAGGGTTGATAGAGAGAGAATTTTGATTCTTATTGGTTTGATTAGTGAATCCAACACCCAAGCTAGAAGATGTTTGGTCTCCCCCTGTTGGTTCAGATGCCGTATTTAAGGTTTTAAGACCTAGAAACGGGTTATTACTATCAACTGTTCCAGTACGCAATAAATTGTCTGTTTGTTGGACAAAGGGATTTTTCGCGGCTGGGGAGGTGTCGCCGTTAACAACTAAACCAGGATTTAATTTGGTATTATTAGCAGACTTTTGTTTGTTAATTACATCATCTAATGAGTCTTTGCTCTTTTTTGCCTCAGTCTGTTGTTCAGGCGCATTTGCCGTTGATGAGAGAGTTCCTTGCTCAAAGTCATTAAATAAAACTGGTAGGTTATCAATATCTGCTGCAATAGCTTTGTTTTCTTCTGACAGGGAAGAATCAGCAGACTTTTGTAAAACGACTGGTTTTTTTTGCTTATAAACGAAAATATCTGGGTTTGACCAGTATTCCCAGGTTGCTAGCCCAACTACAGATAAAAAAATCGCCGTTCCCCAAAAACCAGGCCGCCCTAGATTCCATAACCTGGCTTTGAGATAGCGTAAGTAAGCGGGAGGATAATGACGATGTGGCATGGGATTTGCTAAGTGAGATTTACTATAAATTGGTAAAATTCGACGGAAGAGGCATTGCTGTTTGATGTTTTTATTTGCCTGGGAAGGAAATATCTTAACTAAAGTTCGATTGTGATTTCATCGTAACTTCTCAAGAAATTATTAGTTATAAGTAAGTCAAAAATTTACTAATCACTATTTTAAACTAAACGGTTTAGTCTGAAAATTAATTTTGAGTATTTTAGCTGCGATCGCCCCAGTTTCCATTTTCGCTATCTTGATGGTTGAGTCGATGGGGGATATTATTCCCCGCACCTCTCAGTTAGATCCGTGCG
>NZ_JABXKO010000087.1:0-43895 GCF_017114965.1 Nostoc sp. JL31 | reverse complement strand
ATTATTACTTCACTACTTGAAGTATCGTTTTATCCTGGTGTTCAATTAATTCATACCGCACTCAGCAACGCCGTTCTTTTATATCGCTCACCTCTATGGCTTGCGGTGATTTCCCAACAGCGTAGATATCCCACATAACACGGTAGGCAAGTTCAAGATTGCGAGTGAAACGTGGTGTATCAAACAGTGGGTAAGTGGTACGATTTTGTGCTAATTTCTCTTTGATTTCCTGCAATGCTGTAGGGGAATGTGCTAAATGTATGGCTAATTGCTCATATTGCTCTAAGTTATTAGTGATTAACTCTGGTAAACCAACTGCTGTCAGCAAACTAGCCCCAACACGAGAAGCAAAGGTTTTTCCTATACAAGTGACGACTGGTAAACCTGTCCATAAAGCATCACTAGCAGTAGTGTGAGCATTGTAATAAAAGGTATCTAGAAATAAGTCTGCTAATTGATGTCTTGCTAAATGTTCTGCTTTGGGGTGATATTGGGCAAAAATTAAGCGATCGCCATTAATTCCCCATGCTTGGGCTTCTCGTTTGAGGTTATCCTCAGCAGCCGGAAATCTGACAAGTAACCACAGCACACTTCCTGGAACTGCGGCGAGAATCCTCATCCAAACATCGAAAATCTGCGGTTCAATTTTATAGTTGTTATTGAAGCAGCAAAAGACAAAACCCGACTCTGGTAAACCATACTCAGAACGAGTCATAGAGGTAGAAGCGATCGCCTGTTGATGATCGTTAACTTGATAGCTGTGGGGTAAGGTGACTAACTTCTCGCTGAAAGCATCAGCAAATTCTGGTGGTGTGACTACTGGATCGCTAATTATATAGTCGATAAATTCAGCGCCCATCGTTCCAGGATAGCCCAAATAGCTGACCTGAATCGGAGCAGGTCGTAAAGCTAAAATAGCGCTGCGAGAACCAGCAGTGTAACCTTTGAGATCGATTAATATATGAATGCCATCATCATAAATCTGGCGGGCGCTTTCTTCTATAGATAAAGTAGTAATATCTCGGAAGTGTTCGCAGTTAGCAGCGATGTGTTGGCGGTATTCGCTGTTATCGTCTGCACTGAAAGAGTAAGCAAATATCTCAAAATTAGCTTGATCGTGCAGGTTAAATAAGCTTTTTATCAAATGACTGGTAGCATGGTTGCGAAAATCATTGGATAAATAGCCAATGCGTAGCCGCCCAGTCAAGGAATGACAATGAGTAAAATTGAGAGATTTTTGTACCCATTGTTTCTGGATATTTTCTCCATGAGTCCGAGCTATTTTTAGCAAAAAATTCCTGTCCCAAGGCTTGTATATGGTGTCAAAAGGGCCGATTGTTGTCGGTTTTGCTTTCTCAACCTCAGAGAGAGTTTGTTCCCAAATGCGGGTTAAATCAGATTGACGACTACGCCAATCGCAACTCATTTCTTTGAGGTAAAACAGGTAATTGAAGGCTTCAGCCGAGTCTGGTTGCAGTTCTAAAACCTTTTCAAATATTACCCTAGCTTCATCTACTTCACCTTGAGTAGTCATCGCCAAAGATATCAGCGCTGACCCCAAACGGTTGTAAGCTTTAATATAATCTGGTTTGTGGTCAACAGCCGCACGATAACAAGCGATCGCCCCTGCTAAATTCTCTTGCGCCTCTAATACAATCCCCAAATTCAGATAGGCTTCGGCATAACCGGGATTTTTTTGTAAAGCCTCCTGAAACTTAGCTGCTGCTGCTGATAGCTTACCTTGCATTTGCCAAGCTAGACCCAGGTTATTGTGAGCAAAAGCATAGTTCGGGTTACTGAGAATTGCAGATTGAAAATAAGCGATCGCTTTTTCTAAATTTTTCTGGGCTACGCAGATAATACCCAAATTATTGTCTGCCTCTGCATATTTAGGGCTAATTGTCAATGCCTGTTGGTAAGCCAAAACAGCTTGGTCAGTTTGTCCTTGACTGTCCATAATTACCCCCAATTGATACCAAGCGGGAGCATATTGGGGATATTGGCTAATTATTTGTTCGTATAAAGCGATCGCCTCTGTCAATTGTAGTTGTGTTTGTAAGGCTAATGCTTGTTGATAAAGCTGTTCTACAACTGGAAATTGCTGCGATTGGGTTGACCATAACCAATCAGAATTAGACCAGTCTCGACTTTGAGGTGTGATTGCAGAGATGTTGTCCTGATCTGCGTTGTTAGTAAATTCTTGTATAGGCGATAGCACATTTCCCCCAATTAGCGGCGAACGTGGATCAAGGGTAATCAGCTGCTGAATCTCTTCAGTATGGAATCCCAGCGCCTGCGGGCGAGAGACTCCTGATAACACCTGCACATCATAAAGTTCCGTCACTTCTCCTTCTAGACGCAACCAGTGGACAACTTGGCCAGTTTTCAAATCAATGACCATCAATCCACAGCGGGGTTCAGTATTTTTACTGGCTAAATTCTCATCCAGCTTTAAACCAGAAAAAGTTTTGTCGCGGGGCTTAGATAAGCCGACAATGGCATAATCGCCACTAAATGCCAAACCACGTAGAAAACCGGGACAAAAAGCCACAGGCTGAAATACTCCATCAGCATCGATATAGCCAAATTCCCCCGTGCCAGCATTCAGCAACCACAACTTACCCTGATAAAATCGTGGGGCGTGGGGCATAGATAAACCCCTAGTCATCATCGATTCAGCAATAGATGACCATCAAATACTTGCTCAAGGGATTTTACCCACAGCCGAAGTAATTGTCCTCAACAAACACCAAGACGGCATCGCCCAAATCAGCGCCCTCTGCAAAAACCATCCCGCAGTCGGCATCCAGATAATTGCCCACGGTAGCCCCGGCAACTTGCAACTAGGTAATAGCCAACTAAACTTAGCCAACCTCCACACCTATCGCCAGCAACTACAACAATGGCAAGTCAGGGAAATCCTGATTTATGGGTGTGAAGTCGCCGCCACAGAAACCGGAAAAACCTTCATAGAACAGCTACACCAACTCACCGGGGCAAACATCGCCGCCTCAACCCAAAAAATCGGCAACATTCAACAAGGGGGAACCTGGGAACTAGAGGTGAACATCGGGCAAATCACCTCCACCCTGGCCTTGCAACCAGAAATTAGGGAAGCCTACCCTGAAGTGTTTGCCACTTTTGACACTGCCACCAACTTCTCCGTCGGGACTAATCCCCAATCAGTAATAGTGGGAGACTTCAACGGCGACGGCAAGCTGGATTTGGCTACTGCTAACGTTACAAGCAACAACGTCTCCGTGCTGCTAGGGTTAGGCACAGGCGGCTTTGCCACTGCCACCAACTTCTCCGTCGGGACTGGTCCCAGGTCAGTCACAGTGGCAGACTTCAACGGCGACGGCAAGCTGGACTTGGCTGCCGGTAACACCACCAGCAACACCATCTCTGTACTGCTAAATGTCAGTGCCACTTTAACAATTACCGAAACTGTTGCCCCAGTCACCACCCCCACCTACACCGCCCTCACCTACACCGAAAACGCCGCCGCCACAATCATCGACCCTGGCATCACCGTCACCGATGCCGACTCCACCAACCTCAGCAGTGCCACCGTCAGCATTACCAGCGGTTTCGCCGCCACAGAAGACACCCTGTCCTTCACCAACCAAAACCCCATTACTGGCAGTTATACCAACGGTGTCTTAACCTTAACTGGCACTGCCACCGTCGCCCAATATCAAACTGCCCTGCGTTCTATTACCTATCAAAACAGCAGCGACAACCCCAGCACCACTCCCCGCACCATCAGCTTTGTTGTCAATGATGGCAGCTTAAATAGTACCGCTAAAACCCGCAACATTAATCTCACTGCTGTCAACGATGCCCCAGTCACCACCGCCACCAACACCGCCCTCCCCTACACCGAAAACAACCCCGCCACAGGCATCGACCCTGGCATCACCGTCAGCGATGTCGACTCCACCAACCTCAGCAGCGCCACCGTCAGCATTACCAACGGTTTCGCCGCCACAGAAGACTCCCTGTCCTTCACCAACCAAAACGGCATTACTGGCACTTATACCAACGGTGTCTTAACCTTAAGTGGCACTGCCACCGTCGCCCAATATCAAACTGCCCTGCGTTCTGTTACCTATCAAAACAGCAGTGACAACCCCAGCGCCATTTCCCGCACCATCAGCTTTGTTGTCAATGATGGCAGCTTAGATAGCAGTCCTACTACCCGCGACATTAATCTGACTGCCATTAATGATGCCCCAGTCACCACCGCCACCAACACCGCCCTCACCTACACCGAAAACAACCCCGCCACAGCCATCGACCCTGGTATCACCGTCAGCGATGTCGACTCCACCAACCTCAGCAGCGCCACCGTCAAATTTACCAGCGGTTTCGTCGCCACAGAAGACACCCTCGCTTTCACCAACCAAAACGGCATTACTGGCACTTATACCAACGGTGTTTTAACCTTAACTGGCACTGCCACCGTCGCCCAATATCAAACTGCCCTGCGTTCTGTTACCTATCAAAACAGTAGCGATAACCCCAGCACCACTCCCCGCACCATCAGCTTTGTCGTCAATGATGGCAGCTTAAATAGCAACCCTGTTACCCGCGACATTAATCTCACTGCCGTTAATGATGCACCCACAGATTTGGAGTTGAGTGCCAACACCGTCAATGATGAAGCCGCAGCCAACACCGTCATCGGTACATTCAACAGCACCGACCCAGATCAAAACGATAATTTCACCTACAGCTTAGTTTCGGAAATTGACGATACTGATAATAATGCCTTCACCATTGATGGCAATACCCTCAAAATCAACAATTCTCCAGACTTTCAAACTAAGCCTACTTACAAAATCCGCGTCCGCACTACTGATAACGGTAATCTCAACTTTGAGAAGGTGTTGACTATTAATGTTAATGACGAAATACCCAGCCGTCTAACTAACCCCGATGATGATGTCTTCAACATTACAGGTCAGGATGCCAAAGCCACACTGGAAGTCCAACTGACTGGACACAATTCTCAACAGGTGAATGAACTGGGTTTATTTACTGTTGATGATCCTCAAGGTACAATTAACGGTATTGCTCCTAGTGCTGAAGGTTATGCCCAAGCTGCAATACTTCGCTCAGAAGTAATTTTATCTGCGATCGCTAATACTCCCAATGGGTTTGATACTAATAATCTCACCAGGCTGCTGCAATTGAATTCTGGTCAGAATTTTAGATTTTTGTTAGTTCAAGACGGTACGCTTGATGCTGTACGCAATGATCCTAATTCCATTGGCAAGTTACTGTTTTCTAGTGTCTCAACCCAAAAAATTACCGACTTGGGTGATAATAGTTTCTCTTTAGGCTGGAAGGATGCTTCTGGTAATAGTTCTACAGATTTTAATGATCTGGTGGTGAAAATTAACCAGACTGATCAAGCTTTACCTTTGGGTACAAATCTCCAAGGTCAATTTCAAGGTGAATTGATTGATTTGCGAGATGTCCAACAATCAGTTCAAGCGGAATTTAATGTTTACAGAGAGGCGTCTTATAACAATTATGTCGGCTTTTATCAGGTGACTGATGAAAATGGGGGAATTGATACCAATGGCGATGGCATAGCCGATGTTCTCACGGGACAGGCTGGTTATACTCAAGCTGCTGTCCGTGGCAAAATTGCAGGTATTGATTTGTCTGTGAGTAACCAAGGTTCTGCTACTTACAATGGTGTGTTCCAACCTGGTGCGATTTTTGCTCCCTTCATTATTGTGAATGCTACTCCTGATGCGATTTTAGATGACAATTCTAGTAACGATCCGGCGGTTTATTTCCCGTTCTTGGGTGCTAATTCTGATCATACGGATCACATTAGCTTGTTAGCTAGTAATACTTTTGGCTTTGAGGATTTGTCTGGTGGTGGCGACAAGGATTTCAATGATCTGATTATCAAAGTTAATTTGACTACTGCTATGGCGGGTCTCGCTTGAGTCTAATACAGACCTAACCCCCAGCCCCTTCCCTACAAGGGAAGGGGAGCAAGATTCAAAGCCTCTCTCCTTTTAGGAGCTACCGTGATATACACAAGTCAAATTACCCCCTTAATCCACCCGATGCATTGGTAGGAAACAAGAAATCCAGTTCCCACCCCAAAGCATCGGCTACGGTATACACACAAGTCCTAAAAACCTAGCTTGATAAGACTTTCCTGGTTTTTCTTTGTTCCCAGTCGGAGGCTGGGAATGCATTCATAGATATGCAAATGCTTTTGCATAAGTTTTTAACTTTGTAGTGAGAAGTACTTAAAGTTACTTAATGCATCAAACGCTACCCACTTTTACGGTTAGCGCTAGGATAGCTATGTATTTTATGAAAGTATAAATATGGCTCAAACTTTTTACGTAAATCCAGTATCCGGCAGCAATACCAATCCTGGTAGCCAACAAGCCCCCTTCAAAACTATTACGCAAGCTCTCAAGGTAGCTACTGTTGATACTAAGATTCAACTGGCAGATGGTAATTACAATGCTGCTAGTGGTGAAGTCTTTCCGTTAACGATTCCATCTGGCGTAACAGTGGTGGGTAATGAAGCCAATAAAGGCAATGGTATTTTAATTGAAGGAAGTGGTAGTTACCTGAGCCGTACTTTTGCTGGTCAGAATGTCACTTTTGTGCTGCTGGATAAAGCGCAACTCAGGGGCGTGACTGTGACAAATTTGGCTAGCCGTGGTAGTGGTGTCTGGATTGAATCAACTGCCCCTACTGTTGCCAATAGCACCTTCATCAACAATAAGCGGGAGGGAATATTTGCTACAGGCGATGCTAATCCAGTGATTCTAGGTAATGTGTTCAGTGAGAATGCAGCTAATGGAATTGCGATCGCTAAAAATTCTAAAGGTCAAATTGAAAATAATACCTACTTCAAAACAGGTTTTGGTATTGCCATTAGTGATACTGCATCACCCATTCTTCGAGATAACAGAATCTATGAAAACCGTTCTGGCATTGTCATCTCTGGTAGTGCCCGTCCCGTATTACGTAATAATGTCAGCGAAAATAATACTGATGATGGGCTTACAGTAATTGGAACTGCTCTACCGGATATCGGCAGTACCAATAATCCAGGAGGCAATACTCTACGCAATAACGGTAAATTTGATTTGCAAAATGTCAGTTCCAACAAGCTGATTTCTCTAGGAAATAAAATAGATGCGTCTAAAGTCGCCGGAAACATAGAGTTTGCAGATAGTTCGGTTCCAACGCCAACACCAACTCCCACACCAACACCAACTCCCACACCAACACCAACACCCACACCAACTCCCACACCAACACCAACACCAACCCCAACTCCAACACCAACCCCAACACCAACACCAACCCCAACTCCAACTCCAACTCCAACTCCAACAATCGAATTAACCGATATTGCGAATCATTGGGCAAGTGAGTTTATTCGGGAATTAGTCAAATTGGGGATAGTTAATGGTTTTCCCGATCGCACATTTAAACCCGATGCGACAATGACACGGGCACAATTCGCGGCAATACTGGTAAAAGCTTTCAACCCGCCACCAAGCCGTGCAGCGATCAAATTCAAAGATGTACCAGCAGACTTCTGGGCATCCAAGGTAATTCAGCAGGCATATCAGGGTTTATTTCTCTCTGGTTTTCCCGACAATACCTTTAGTCCCAACAAAAATATCCAGCGCGTGCAAGTGATTGTCTCCCTGGTGAATGGATTGGGGCTATCTAGCGATGGTACGGCAACTATCAAAGTTTTCGATGACCAAGCCAAGATTCCTGAATATGCCAAGGATGAGGTAGTAAAAGCTATAAACAAAGAAATTATCGTCAATTACCCAAACCTGAAACAACTCAATCCTACCCGCGATGCTACACGCGGTGAGGTAGCGGCGATCGTGTATCAAGCATTGGTAGATGCTGGGCGTGTAGCAGCGATCAACTCATCTTATATTGTGACTGCTTGAGGGAGGCAGGGAGCAGGGGAGCAGGAGAGAGTTCAAATACCAAGTTCTTTCCCCTCTGCACCTCTGACCTCAAGCTTGTGAGAAATGCGGGGTATGCATTCTTTGCGTTAGCCTACGGTAGTTTTGCGTCTACGTTAAAAAAATTGACTTTGATAAAAAGTTAAGCTTTAATGCAAGTGTATTTAGCGATCGCTACCAATATTTACTACTGACTGCTTTTAACAGTGTTTTCACCTGCCCCACTTTCCTGGAAACCAGATTAAATCAGGCTTTCTTAATTTTGAATTTTGAATTGGTATTATTACCATGTTCCAGTAATAGAATTGATAACGAAGGCTTGGTAAAGTCTTCAACTATCAAAAGATAGAAGCTTTAGTAGCAGATTTTACGAATTGTAGAAAATCGAAAATCTGTATTCAAAGTAAGCTTGTAGCATATAAAACGCTTGTAAGATTTTTATGACTTCCCGGATTCGCTTTTTAATGTGTCCTCCTGACCACTATGACGTGGACTATGTGATTAATCCTTGGATGGAAGGGAATATTCACAAGTCATCGCGCGATCGCGCCGTGGAACAGTGGCAGGGACTACATCAAATCCTCAAACAACACGCCATTGTAGATTTAGTACCACCTGAAAAAGGCTGGCCTGATTTGGTTTTTACCGCCAACGCTGGCTTAGTTCTAGGCGATAATGTCGTCCTCAGTCGCTTTTTGCACAAAGAACGTCAGGGAGAGGAACCTTTCTTCAAGCAATGGTTTGAGGCAAATGGTTATACAGTCAATGAACTTCCCAAAGATTTACCCTTTGAGGGAGCAGGAGACGCACTGCTAGATCGGGAAGGACGCTGGTTATGGGCAGGATACGGTTTCCGCTCGGAATTAGATTCTCACCCTTATCTAGCTAAATGGCTAGATATTGAGGTGCTATCCCTACGACTCATTGACGAACGTTTCTATCACCTGGATACCTGCTTTTGTCCCCTAACAAATGGCTATTTGCTGTACTATCCCGGTGCTTTTGATTCTTACTCCAACCGCTTAATTGAAATGCGAGTCGCACCAGAAAAGCTAATCGCAATTGAAGAAGCCGATGCAGTCAACTTCGCTTGTAATACGGTGAATGTTGATAGCATCGTCATCATGAACAAGGCGAGTGATGCTTTGAAAACCCGCCTTGCAGATGTAGGTTTCCGAGTGCTGGAAACACCGCTGACAGAATTTCTCAAAGCTGGTGGCGCGGCTAAATGCTTAACTCTGCGGGTTACAGAACCAGTTAGAGATGAAATTCATGCCAATGTCTCGGTAGAAAGCCGCGTCATTCGCATGGAAGGGCATTTGCTCGATGCTGGGTTAATTAACCGCGCTTTGGATTTGATTATAGATGCCGGGGGAAGTTTCCAAGTCCTGAATTTCAACTTGGGAGAACAGCGCCAAAGTACCTCAGCCGCAGAGGTGAAGGTATCAGCACCATCCCATGAGGTGATGGAAGAAATCATCTCAATGTTGATTGATTTGGGTGCTGTAGATTTACCCCATGATGAGCGAGATGCTATCTTGGAGCCGGTAATCCAAGATGGTGTTGCACCTGATGATTTCTACGTCAGTACAATTTATCCCACCGAGGTGCGGATTAGTGGTCAGTGGGTGAAGGTAGAAAATCAACGGATGGATGGTGCGATCGCTATTACTCAAACTCCTACAGGTTTAGTTGCTCGGTGTAAAATACTCCGCGATTTAAAAGTTGGCGAACAGGTAATTGTAGACGTTTTAGGTATCCGCACCATCCGCAAAACTGAATCGCGGGAACTCCGCAGCACCCAAGAATTCAGCTTTATGTCGGCGGGTGTTTCCAGCGAACGGCGCGTGGAATTGGTCGTTGAGCAAGTGGCTTGGGAATTGCGTAAAATCCGCGATGCTGGTGGTAAAGTAGTTGTCACGGCTGGCCCGGTGGTGATTCACACTGGTGGCGGCGAACACTTGGCGCAACTGGTTCGGGAAGGATATGTACAGGCGTTGCTGGGTGGTAATGCGATCGCAGTTCACGACATTGAGCAGAATATCATGGGCACTTCCTTAGGTGTGGACATGAAGCGGGGTGTCGCCGTCCGTGGTGGACACCGCCATCACCTGAAGGTAATTAATAGTATCCGCCGTTATGGCAGCATTCCGAAAGCTGTGGAGGCGGGGGCAATTAAAAGTGGCGTGATGTATGAGTGCGTCCACAATAATGTACCTTTTGTGCTTGCGGGATCGATTCGGGATGACGGGCCTTTACCTGATACCGTAATGGATTTGATTCAAGCACAGGAGGAATATGCTAAACACCTAGAAGGTGCAGAGATGATTTTAATGCTGTCATCGATGCTGCACTCGATTGGCGTGGGGAATATGACTCCGGCTGGTGTGAAAATGGTGTGTGTGGATATTAATCCAGCTGTGGTGACTAAGTTAAGCGATCGCGGTTCTGTAGAATCGGTGGGTGTGGTGACAGATGTGGGATTATTCCTTAGTCTGTTGATTCAGCAGTTGGATAAGTTGACAAGTCCTTATGTGAATAAGGTAGGTTAAGAGAACGAACCGCAGAGGCGCAGAGGGCGCAGAGAAAGGGAGATGACAAGAGTAGCTTTCAGTGAAGATTTGCAGGTTAATTGGGTCAGTTTGATTGCTGATTTCTTGTTGGTAGGGATGGTTTTTGGCCCGCCTATCGCTCCCTTTTTGGCTGCGTCTGGAGTGTCTTTGCTTCCTGGAATTGCGGACATCATTTATTTCATGGGTAATCATGTCTGTCCGCAACCAGATATGGGGTTAGATTTAGCACCACCGTTTATTATGGCTGTGTGTATGCGCTGTTACGGCACTGTCACGGGTTTGCTAATTACTCGTCTGTTGTATGGGGTAACTGGTGGTAAGGGATTTTACTGGTTAACTCAGTATGGCTGGAGTGGTGCAACGCTAGCTAGTGTGCTAATGATGGCTTATCCTTTGGAATTGGCAGCACAAGTTTTTGGTTTGTGGAGTTTTAATAACTATCTGGTTACGCCTTTTGGGTTGATTACGGGTTTAGCATGGGGATTGTTTACCATGCCTATTTTGCATAAGTGGCATAGTGCTAAAAGTAGCTTCAGTTAATTGTAGAGACGTTGCATTGCAACGTCTCTGAAGATTATTAGTATAGTTCCCTCCTTTTTTAATAGGTTACGAGGGATTAAGCCTTAAACCAAGGGCATTGATTTACCAAACTGCGAGCTGATTTATGTTTACGTTTTTGTCGTAAACCCACACTTAAGGCTCCAAAAGTTAATGCACCCAATGCAAAATTAGGTTCGGGAACACTGGCAATAGTAGATTTATTTTCGTTTGTAAGACCATTCCAGCCGCCAAACTCGTACAACTCTAACCGATAGCTAAACAAACCGTCTGAATCACCAATAAATTGCAGAGGTGCTGAAAATTTCAGCACAGTGCCATCGAGGCTGTATGGTGCTGAACCCCGAATCTTACCCCAACCTCCTGAATTTGGTTCCGATGGATCAACGGAGAAAACATCACGTATCCGAACGTCACCTGAAACGTGAATTTCTTCTCCGCGAATAATTGAAGAAAGGTTACTATAGGCAGAGGGGGGTCTAAAAATAGGTAATTCCCCACTTGGATCGATAAAGTATTGAAAAGAGTCGGCTTGTCTATCAAATTCATCAACTGTGAAAAAGTCCGGCGCTTTATTAAAATTTATAGTAAATAACACTTCTTTGGCATCAAGATTTACTAATGCTGACTCTGATTCAACGAATAGTGCTGCTTGCGCTATTTGCCCTGTGCCTAAAGCTATTAAAGCTGCTCCAAGGAGAGACATTGGTAACTTTTGTGCGTATGTCATAAAAATTACTTTTTAACCTTAGTATGACATTAAGATAATACAGTAAATAACATATTAGCTAAAATTTATCACAGTAATTTCACTGAAAATTTATGATGAGTTTACATAATTTTTAACAAATATTGTACTACTGAGGATATGCAATCGCATTCTTTAACTAACAGCCTGAGTCAAAGTCACTAATTAGCGATCGCTAATAATGTAAATACTAGCGATCGCTAATTGTTATCGTCTTATACTGGTTGTACCTACCTCAACCTTCTGCGCTCCTTCAACAATCTGGTAAAGTTTGTCTTCCAATTTCTGCATACATGCCGACCAATCAAATTCGAGTATAGAGGGGCGAGCGTGTCTAGTCATATCTGCTTTCAAATCAGGATTTTCCAGAATCGCAATTACCTTTTGAGCGAAGTCTGTAGGGTTGTTAGGTTGGGCAAGGAAGCCGTTACGACCAGAAGATACTTGTTCTGAGGTTGACGGTGCAACAACAGCAACCAGAGGGGTTCCAGACGCTAATGCTTCGTTATTTGTCGTGCAGAAGTTCTCGGTAACGGAGGGGTTAACAAAAATATCCGCTCTGGCAAACCAACCTAGAAGTTCTGTACCGTGAGACTCACCCCATACGGTAATACCCGATCCAAACTTTTTAGCACGCTCGCGAATCTCTTCATCCAAGGGGCCACTACCAACAATCACTAGATGAACATCAGGAATTTTGGCTGCTATGACTGGAAAGATATCAAGCAGTTGGTTGACATTCTTTTCGGGTGTGATGCGTCCGACAAACAACAGAGTTGGTCGGTTATCATTGGGAATTGGGTCGTAACAAATGTTTCGCGGGTGAAATTTTTCGCAATCGATACCTTGATAAGCGACGTATTCAGCGCGTTGGCATTTCAGTTCTTCGTATTTAGTCAGTTGCTCTTTAGAAGAGAAGTAATTGAAGTCATAAGACTCACTAAATTGCTTAACTAAAACGGGAACGATGGGACGAACCAAATTGAAGAATCGGTCTCCAAAGTAATATTTGATATACGCAACGATATCTGTATGGAAGAGTGATATTATTGGCGTGCCTGTTCGTTTTGCGTATTGAGTACCGATTGGACGACCATAACCTTGCAAGAAAAATGAGTACAAACCTCTCATTTGCGCTGCTTCTTCAACCACGATAATATCGGGTTTGAATTTCTCCAGCAACTTGGTATCGCTCCAATGTCGATAGTTCAATGGTTGAGGAAGAGACTTGTAGAATAGCAGCGGTTCTGTGGGGAATGCGTAAGCAGAGAAGTTGGGGAAAGACTGAATTTCCTCTAAACCTGGCATGGGGCGATCGCCGACATTTTTGGGGTAGCGATCGTTAATTTGCGGATGGATTAGAAAAACCTCATGTCCCTGCTCTAGCAACCAACGAACTCGTTGGTGAACTGCAACGGAAACACCAGTTAAGAAAGGAGCATACAATCCTGTAAACAGTGCAATGCGAAGTTTTTGCTTAGTCATAATAAAGGGGAATATTTCACAAAATTGCTGGTTTTTAACTTAGGATTTACGCAGCTTATGTTTCATGAACATCCTGATTATCTGGCTCAGAAATTCCCACTAATACAGTTAGACTAAGGATTTACGCATTGTCAAATAGCTGAAGTTTTCGATTTTGAAGTGGATGTTTATAGTGCTTCTAGTTTGTGTGTAATAGAGTCTGCTCTCTCCTTATAGAAGAAATGCTTTGAGGTTTAGTTCCCTGACAGTAACAAAAGTTTTTCCATTTTTCTCTCTTAATAACAGATGGTTAGAGAGAGGTAGAGGAAAAGTTGGAGATTAGGTAGACTCAATTGCAAACCCTTATATAAAACTGGATTTTAAGTTCTAAAAACATCCAAAATGCTAAGTCAAAATTCCCCTTAATATATTTGTCTATAACCCTTGCAAAAAATGTAAATGCGTTTTGGTAATCAACAAGTAAAAACGTATTTTCTCAAGAGTTATAGCTAATATATTTCTACTAAATATAAGATAATATAATTTGAAGACTAGGGAATGTTTAGTGTAATAACTTTCATGCCCTAGTTGATATTTAGCAATTTAATTCAAAGAGAAACCTTGCTATTAATAGGCTGATCCAACCATTGATAAGGGCGATATTCCACTAAGCGGACATTCCAAGGCCCTTGAACACGATAACTGACACCGCGCCAGGTAACTGTTGATGTCCACAGGGATGATAGCATCGCTAACCCATAAACCCACTGTGTCAGCGGAATTCCAATCAACATTTTAATGATTGTAGCAGCTGATAATTTGGCGATCGCTTGTTCATTAGAGCGAACCACTCGCTGTATCTCTAATTCCAACACCAGCATTATCAAGAGTAATCCGACAGTGTAAACTCCATAGCAGACTAACAACAGAGCCGCAGCTTCCCATTTTGCCTCTAACAGCGACTCTAGAACTAACACGCTCAGTAGAGTCGGAAACAAAATGCTAGAAACAGCTTCACTAACAAGAGCTAACCAACGGGGATGATACAGTCGAGAAAAAAGGATAAGGCGCTTGAGATAGTCTATTAAGTTGAATAAATCAGTCTCTTCACGATTGACTATTAGCAGCGAAGGCACAAACTTTACCTGAAAACCATGTTTTTTCAAGATGTCGTGCATCATAAAATCTTCGCCTAAAGCTTGTCCCCACTTATCTAGCAGTTCTGTTTGGCGAAGTACTTCTGTTTTCACAGCCAAAGTTCCACCCCAAGGAATCTGGAAGATAAACATTTGCACTACTGTGGACACATTGCCGACGTA
This sequence comes from Nostoc sp. JL31, assembly GCF_017114965.1. NCBI lineage: Bacteria > Bacillati > Cyanobacteriota > Cyanophyceae > Nostocales > Nostocaceae > Nostoc > Nostoc sp. JL31. The sequence continues at coordinate 29,245 of NZ_JABXKO010000087.1, read as the reverse complement.
CCGCACTAAAGAACCCCAATACCTGCCTGTTGGTACGTACCACCGATTGCCGGTTGTTGCGCCGACTTTCGCATCGCCTAGAGGGCTGACTAATTCTCGCAGCCAATTCACATGGACTATAGTATCAGCATCTACTAAAGCAACCACCTTATAAGAATTGTCCAACTCACGGATAGCTTGGATTAAAGAACTGCATTTGAGACTACAATTGTTGCGTACTATTCTTAAAGCGCTGATTTGAACATTAGTCGCTTCTTGCTCAGTGATGGTTTCACTAGCGATTTTCCAAGCGGGATCTTCGTGACTATCAACGATCAACTTTAAATCATACTGTGGATAGTTTTGATTTAGGAGCGATCGCAAACATCTAGGCAAAAACGGATCGGCTCCGCGTAAGCAAAGAATTACTGCTGTTTTGGGTAGCTGGTCATCTGGTAATAAGTTTTTTTTAGAAGAGCGCAGATACCATATAAAGACAAGCGTAAAACACACCTGAATAACCAGCCAACCCATCAAAGACTTAGACAGAAATATTGCCAAATCTTCCATTAAATTTTTAGTCTCCGACAGAATGAGGGATTGGGCATTGGGGATTGGGCATTGGAAAGAGGACAAGGGGCAGGGAGCGGGGAGCAGAGGGGAAAGAGGTAATTTTTATTCTCCTCCTGCCCCCTGCCCCCTGCTCCCCTGCTTCTTCCCCACTCCTCATTCCCTTTACGAATCCAGTGAATATTTCATGATGATGGTCACTGTTGTATTTTTGTTTACAACAAAACTGGCATCACGAAACTTTGGTGTACCTGTTTGTATAGACACAGTTGGATTTTTGGAAATCCCAAAACCTTCTTTGGGAATACCGAAAAAGTCTTTATTGAGTTTGCGATCGCCATTTTGATCGTCAACCACAGCGACAGCATAAGTTCCAGGTTTCAAACCTGAGAATTCTTTTTTTACAGAAGTGCCATTAATCTTAGCGCAGCCACTTTGAGCTTCACTAGTACTACTCATTGGAAATCCTTTTTCATTTGCATAAACTCGGAAGCAAATCTCACCTTTTTGGTGATGTATTCCATTTACTACAACATTAAGTGTTGCAGTTGGCTCTGCGTTCACTGTTTTAGCAAAGCTGATGCTTACTAAAGTAGCAAGCAAAACATGAGATAATTGAGATAGTTTCAGCATAATTTTATAGTCAGAATAGATGATTTTGATTCGTTACAAGTGTGGCTTGTTGTTTTTTTATTGATGCTTTTAGCCAACCTTTCCAAAGTCTTGGCAGCACTATTAGCAAATCTTTCAGCAACAGATATTCTGTCCCTTTTAACTGCTGATGTAGACTTATATGACAGCACAGCCGCTCATTCAAACTCAGGGGACTACGCCATATAGAGAGTATGTACTCCCAGGTTATTCTCCAATGAGGCAATAAAATTCGTCCTTTCTTTGCTGAATCAAACCATACTGCATACCCATAAAAATCGGGGAGCATACTCAATAATGGTTTTTTGGTTTTGTCAGCAAACAGCAAGTAATTTGGAAAGAACAGACTCATTGATTGTTGCGGATGACTTCTGATGAAAAACAGGGATTCAGGAATTTCATAAAACCTACCGAGAATACCAAGTCTTAACAAGAGAATTCCATCTGCATTACCGTAACCACCCATAGGTGGTATCTTTTTCAAAACACTAGCGCGAATTACCCCGTAACATTGATAACATAAATGCTTGGTTAGCAATTCGTGAAAACGCTCCTGTGGCTTTAGTGCATCGGCCTTGACTTTGATATCGTAATTTTGGATAAAATTCCCCTGTTCATCAATGAAATATGCCTGGGAATGACACAAGATTATAGTAGGATCTTGGTCAAGTACCTCAACACACTTCTTGATAAAATCTGGAGAATGTAGATCGTCATGGGCTGCCCATTTAAAATACTCACCCGATGACAGTTGCAAGACGCGATTAAAGTTACCAGCACAACCGATATTCTTGTCATTGCGGTAGTAGCAAATACGTTGGTCTTGCTCGACATAAGCTCTACAGATTTCTTCAGTTTTATCTGTAGATGCATTATCTGAAATAATTAGCTCAAAATCTTCAAAGGTTTGTGCCAACAGTGAATCTATGGCTTCTTTGAGAAATTTTTCACCATTGTATACAGGTAATCCGATGCTCAATCGTGGCTGATTGCTACTCATAGAAAACAAGTATTCGGAAAATCTGTGGATTAGTTTACGCTTAATCGTAGTTAGGTAGATGCAACGTAAGAATTCAGAATTCAGGAGTCAGAATCCAGGAGTCAGAATTAAGGATACTTTGATACTAAGCTGAATTATTTCAAGTAAATCAAGAGTCTCCTAGATTTTTCATTTTCCAATCATTCTGTTAGCGGATAGCTAAGGTTTAGCCCATTCTGACTCCTGACTCCTGAATTCTCAAAAATCTGTGAATTATTTCATCAAGCTTTGAATATCTGTTTTTCGCAGCCATTCATGTGTTTGCTGCATTCCTAATTCTAGGTCAACTGCTGGTTTGTAATTTAACAGATTTTGGGCTTTGGCAATGGAACAAGCATAAGGACGAGTCATAAAATCTATGGACTCTGGTAAAATATCTACTTTTTTCCGAAAAAGTTTTTGTCCTTGAACACGTAGTTTTAGAAACAACTTGATTTCATCTTTCGATAATGAAAGGGGTGCTTGCAAATCTTCCATTGCTGCTAAACGCATAAAATACTCTTTCCACGAAGTTTCTTGTCCGTCGGTGAGATTAAATATTTCACCGTAAATTTCTTTTTCTATCGCGAGAAAGATGCCATCAATTAGGTTATCTATATATACATGATTGATTACTCCTTTAGCATCATTGGCACAAGCAAATAATTTTTGGCGCATCATCAGAATTGGTCTGACTATCCAGGGAATACTTCCTGGGCCGTAAACATCTCCGGCTCGAATAATGATGATGCCAAAATTTGGAGGATTATTCAGTTCTAAGACTGCTGTTTCAGCTTCTATTTTCGTCTGACAGTAGGGATTATTTTCGCCAGAAAGTGGGCCGGATTCTGTAACACCATCAGGATAATTGAAACCATAAACCATTACACTGGAGAGATGCACAAATGTTTTGACACCAGCTTGTTTAGCGGCTTTAGCCATGTTGACAGTACCGCCAACATTGATATCACGAAAATGCTTAATTGCACCAGCTTCTTCGGCAATTTGCTCTGTATGTAAAACGATATCTACTCCCTGACAAGCCTTTTGAGCAATAGTAGAATCGGTAATACTACCAATAATTACCTCTACACCTAAATTCTGTAATTGTTTGTTCTGTTCTGTAGAACTTTGTAGTCCACGAACCTTCATCCCTTGCGCTATGGCTAACTCGGCTGTACGCAAACCGACAAATTCATTAATCCCAGTAATTAGGAGAGTTTTGTCTTTGATGTTCATAAAATCGTAATTATTGTTAAATAAGTGAATTTGAGTTGTTAGATAAAAGACCTTAAGTAATACCAAGTTTGAATATTGGTAAATACTTTTAATCTAAAATCTAAAATTGATATAAGAAAAAAATTCTGTGGAGAGGCTGCACTAATACTTAGCTATCAGTCTATCTCGCGGCAAAACAATCGAGTAATTTTGCTGCTAGGCATCAGCTAGAAAATATCTCCTGGATCTGCGGAGCGAAGTTTATTGATAGCAAGTGCTCCTGATGTTATACACATTAAAACTGTTGAAGTTAAGACAATCACTGCATTATTAGTGGTCATAACTATTGGCAGTTTAGTTGCTTCTGCCGCAAAACTATATAACAAAACAGAAGTAATAAATCCTGGAATATAACCTAAGATTGCCAAAATCAAAGCTTGCTGAAATACTACATTTAGTAAATAGCTATTGGCATAACCTATGGCTTTTAAAGTGGCGTAAGCAACGAACTGTGTAGCAATATTGCTGTAAAGAATTTGATAAACAATAACCACGCCAACCACCGCAGCCATTGTCAACATCAAGTTAAGAATAAAACCAATGGGTGTTCTAACAGCCCAATATTTTTTTTCAAAATCAATGAAGCCTTGGCGGGTAAAAACTTGGACATCATTAGGCAAACTTGCTTGCAAATTTTTCAGTACTGTTTCTGGATTAGTACCAGGTTTGAGGGAAATCAAACCAATATCGATCATATCTGCCGGACGAGTATTGGGATTTATCCTCAAGAAAGTGGAGTCACTAACAAGTAAATTTCCGTCTACACCAAAGGAAGGGCCTAATGTGAATAAGCCACCAATTCTCACTCGATAACCAATTAATGAATTGAAGGGAAATATTTCAATTGTCTGTGCAGTTTCTCCCGCATTAAATTTTTCAGCTATTGGGCCAAACTCTGGGCGAGAACCCCGGTCAAAAAGCATGACATCAGGAGTTTTGAGTTTATCTAAATTTTTCTCAACTTCTGGGATGTTCATCACAGGTCTACCTGGATCAAAACCAATAACATATATTGAATATTTCTCACCAGTCGCCGGATTTTTCAGTTTGGCAAATTGCAAATACATGGGGCTAACTGACTCTACGCCATCAAACCCCAAAGATTGATATAAACGAGTCCGCGAAAAGCTTTGATTTGAGGTCAAAGATTTATATTGCGAACTAACTAAAAATAAATCTCCTTTGAGATTCTGATGGACTGCGGTTGCACTGGAATAGAGGGCATCTTGAAAACCAAGTTGCACAAACATTAGCAACACAATAAAACCAATCCCGGCTACAGCTACTAATAAACGAACTTTTTGCTGGGCTAGCTGTAGCCATGCTAAAGGAATTTTGAAAATCATAGATTTATTTATTATTTATCATTTGTCATTTGTCATTGGTCATTTGTGAATGACCTATGCCCTATGACTAAATATGAATGGCGACATCGACTTGTAAGTTAGTTAAACGAGCGACCTTTTCACTATCGGCGGGATTATCGATGGAGATTTTTACTTCCACTATTCTGCGGTCTGTATCTGAACCAGGGTTGAGGCTAAAGATGCTTTGTTTGTCAACTTGCCAACCAATCTCTTTTACAGTTCCTTTTATTGTTCCAGTAAATGCAGTGCTGGTAATTGTGGCTTTTTGTCCTACACGCACTTTTTGAACATCGGTTTGATACACCTCTGCAATCACATACATTTGAGATGTCTTACCTATCTCAGCAAATCCTCTGCTGGTGCTGATAACTTCTCCGGTTTTGGCGTGAATTTTCAAAATTTTGCCATTTATGGGAGATTTGATGTAACTTAAATCCAAGTCGGCTTTTGCTTGTTGAACAGAAGTTGTGGCACTATTGACTTCGGTTTGTGCAACTTGAACATCTACGCTACGCACTTCGCTAATACTGGTGAGTTGCGCTTGTGCTTGTTTGCGTTGTTCTTGGTATGTATCTTGAGTGCGCTTGAGGGTGGCTTGGGCTTCCGTTAGCTGCTGTTGTGTAGTCTTTAGTTGCAAAGCTTTGGTATCTGCTACAGAAGCCGCGATCGCACCTTGTTTATATAATTGCTGATAGCGATTATTCTCGGCTTGAGCGTTGTCTACTTCTGCCTGGATGCGGTCGATTGTCGCCTGTTGGGTAGCAACATCCCCTTTATATTGTGGCTCTAAACGGGCAATTACAGCCTTTTGAGCATCGACATCTCCGGTTTTACCTCCAGATTTAACCTGCGCTAATTTGGCTTTGGCAACTTGCAGTTGGTCTAAAGTCTGTTGTAATGCGGTTCTAGAACGACCATAATTTTCGAGATAGGCTAATAATTGCCCTGCTTTAACCGTATCTCCTTCTTTCACCAACAGTTTGTCTACTCGCACCCCATTATTAGAAGCCGGAGCCGTCAAAGTAGTAATTTCACCTTCTGGCTCCAAACGTCCCAAGGCTGTCACAGCAACTTTTGCAGGCGTGGCAGCTTTTGGAGGGTTGGCTGGCGCTGTCACAACTTTCGGTTTAGACCAATAGGGTGTCAAACTATAGAAAGCGATTAATCCAGCCGCTAAAGTTAGAGAAGCTGCTAAAATTACTTGCGATCGACCTACGGGTTTTGTGAATAATCGACTTTCTTTATTTACTGCCATATTTTCATTCCAATTCTGCTTTTTTAGGGGATAACCTGGTTATATTTAGTCGATTACAATGACTCATCCGCAAATTACCAAAAGGACTTTTCCTCTAGGTTTTCTACCTTAATTAAGTGGATGTGTCTAAATTGGTTTTATATGAATTGTTGTACGCTTTTACCGCCCAAACTTACTATTGTGGCGTGAAAATTAATGGCGTGTTACTTCAAAGCTTCCTAAGTTATATCCTAATTTGATATCTAATCCAGTAGCGTAAAATACAATAGCGCTAGTCAGAAAACTTAACTTTCAAGAACAACGAAGCGCTAAAAAAATGGAATCAAAACCTGGATAAACTTGTTATTAAGTATGGACTAAAAGTTGACTATTGTCAACTATTTGAATTGACATAAGTCCTGATTCTCTCACTAAAATATTTCATCACAGTAAGATGATGTGCTGAAAAATGTACCGACCACTAATCTCTTGTCTAGCAATTGAATACCTACAAATAGTTCGTTATTAAGCAGATTTGATATTTCTAACAGATTATTATTATCAAGGTTGTGTAATATAAGACATTATTCTAGCGATTTCTAGTAGTGGCAATTCATGAATTGCCCTTACTTAACGTGAGTTCGATGAACCTCTCCCTCCCAGCCTGCCTCTGGGAAACGGAAAGGGAGGAGCAACGAAAAATTCAGCTTTTTACTCCCCTCTCCGACACGGAGAGGGGTTGGGGGAGAGGTCAAATAAGACTTGTCGAACTCACGTTTACTTAAGCTATTAGCCCTGTAATTGATTGCGATCGGGTCAGTTGGTAGATGAGATACCAAATCTGAACTTTGCTTCGGTTTATTTTTTACTTAAGATTCATTTAACCCATATTATGTTTATCAAGCAACATACTTAAAATTAATATTTGCTTTATAAATAACCAATTTGCTTCTTAACTTGACTTATATTAAAAAATAACCAACAACTTTGACTCAGTTATGATTTTTTTGGAAAAACAATACTTATAGTTATTGGTTTTATCTATGTATTCATTGAATTGTTACTTACTAGACAACAAATTTTTAGTATTAACTTAATCAAGAGAATATTTATGTTTAACCCGTAGATAACAAAATTTCTAACATGTTTTTGTAGTTATAAATTATACTTTTGTGCTAAATTTTATTCAAAATTTATATCAGTAAGAGTATATGGCTATTTATAAAATAACTTTAAAGGAATGATTTAGTTTCTGTAAAGTATGTTAGTGTTTTTAGTAATTCAATGCTTTAAAGTGGTTATACAAACTAGTTATTTAATTGATATTTTTAAATTAAAAATAACTAAAGATAACTACGTTGTCATTACCTAGCGATCATTTAATTACTTTTTCAACTTGCATAAACTCGGATTAAAGGTGGTGTCTTTTCTGTAACGAATTTGTCAACTTTACTGGGTCAAATACCATAAAATATATTATCCCGGACGTTGAAACTAGCTATGACATTGATTGAGATACAGAACGTTGTTATTAACACCAGCTATGTTGCTGTGTTTAGGCTAGATAATCAAACGGTTTCGGATGAAAAAAACATTTCTGTTTCCTTAGCTACTCCTCAGTTTTCCTCGCTCCAGTAGGATACCATTGCTCAAAATCTCTACTATTACAAATGAATTGAATTCACTGGTCAAGCAGCTATTACACTCCAAGAGTATTTTACCAGTTTTAACAACGTCATCGACCATACCAATTTTAGATTTTAGATTTTAGATTTTAGATTTTAGATTTTTTTGGTTCTTCCTCCACTGATTGTGGGTGAAACAAATCTAAAAGACGCTCGTAACTACGCTCTCTACGAGATGCTGCGCGAAGGATTACTCACTAACGCAAATCTAAAATCCAAAATTGGTTGAACTATTGCCACAATATCAAGAGTCTAGCGTTGGATAACATTTTTCGCGATGTCTACGACGGGCTACGCCTACGCAGTGTGCCAAATTCGCCTATAAATCTAAGGCTTTATGAGGGCAGTATGTGTCGTGTGGTGTCAATTTGGAGAAAAGCATTTAGCACAGATAGGATAGCTAGCTGCTTTACAAGACGAGAGATTTTCATTATTTAGTAGGCAACAGAAATTACTGTAGCTACACAATCCACAGTACTAACTATGCCCTATGTCTGCTTATTCAATTGATACTGCCTTAGCGGAGTTAGAGAGCCTTATCAATAATTGTGAAAAGGCTGTAATGAGGTCTATAGAGGAAAAAAACATGAAGTCAGATAAATCAGATAAATCAGTGTCAATCAACAAAATTAACAGACAATTACAACACAATCCTATCGCCATTGTTGGGATGGCTTCTCTATTGCCTCAAGCTAGAAATTTGCGGGAATACTGGCAAAATATTGTAAACAAAATTGACTGTATTACTGATGTTCCTTCCACTCACTGGAGCGTCGAAGATTATTACGATCCGAATCCCAGAACTACAGAAGATAAAACCTACTGCAAAAGAGGCGGGTTTCTTCCAGAGGTAGATTTTAACCCGATGGAATTCGGCATACCACCCAGCATTTTAGAAGTTACAGATGTATCGCAACTATTAAGTTTAGTGGTTGCGAAAGAGGCGATGGAAGATGCAGGTTATGGCGAAAAACGTGAGTTTAGCCGCGAGACTGTTGGCGTAATCTTAGGCGTGGCTATGGCCAAGCAATTAGGAATGCCACTTTCTGCCAGGTTGGAATATCCGATTTGGGAAAAAGCGCTCAAAAGCAGTGGTTTATCTGACGAAGATACGCAAAAAATTGTTGATAAAATCAAAAGCGCTTACGTGAAATGGGATGAGAATGCTTTCCCTGGAATGTTAGCTAACGTAGTCGCGGGTAGAATTGCCAATCGCCTGAATTTTGGCGGAATGAATTGTGTAGTTGATGCGGCTTGTGCTAGTTCCTTTGGTGCTTTGAAAATGGCAATCAGCGAACTAGTTGAGCATCGTTCTGACATGATGCTAACTGGTGGTGTTGATACCGATAACACCATCATGGCTTACATCTCGTTCAGCAAAACACCGGCGGTTTCTCCTAGCGAAAATGTCAAACCTTTCGATGCTAAATCTGATGGGATGATGCTGGGTGAAGGTATCGGGATGATTGTCCTCAAACGGTTAGAAGATGCTGAACGGGACAACGATAAAATATATGCCGTAATTAAAGGTATTGGTACTTCCAGCGATGGGCGTTACAAGAGCATTTATGCTCCGCGCAAAGAAGGTCAAGTTAAAGCCTTAGAACGTGCTTATGAAGATGCCGGCTTCTCTCCTGCAACTGTTGGTTTAATGGAAGCACATGGCACAGGTACAATGGCTGGAGATCCGACAGAATTCGGTTCTTTAAAAGACTTCTTTGATGTACATGATGACAAAAAGCAGCACATCGCTTTGGGTAGTGTGAAATCGCAAATCGGACACACAAAAGCGGCTGCGGGTGCGGCGAGTTTGATTAAAACTGCTTTGGCTTTACATCACAAAGTATTACCGCCGACAATTAACATTACTGAGCCAAATCCCAAGCTCAATATTAAAAATTCGTCATTCTATCTCAATACCGAAACCAGACCTTGGATTCGGGCTGAAGGTGAAGCACCAAGACGCGCAGGTGTAAGTTCCTTTGGATTTGGTGGAACAAATTATCACGTTGTTTTGGAAGAATACGAAGCTGACCAAAACGCCGCTTACCGCTTACATAGTGGTGCTAGTGAAGTGCTGTTGTTTGCTCCTACGGTAGAGCAATTGTTGAGTAAATCGGAAGAGATTTTAGGCAAGTTGCGTTCACGAAGTGACTCCGCAGGAGTATCGCCTGAAGCACATACACATTATGCACAATTAGTCAACGAGTGCAAATCACAACAAATTCCCCTTTCTGCTCCCAGATTTGGGTTTGTAGCTGAAAATCTCGAAGAAGCTTGCAAGTTTCTGCAAACTAGCATTGACTGGCTGAAACTCAAAGGAACAGCCGCATCTTGGGAACATCCCCAAGGGATTTATTACCGTTCCTCTGGTATGGAGTTGGGCGGAAAAGTTGTCTCTCTATTTTCTGGTCAAGGCTCGCAATACTTGGAGATGGGACGCGAACTGGTGATGAATTTTCCTTTGATGCGCCGTCTTCATGGTTATATGGATAGCCTGTTGCTCAAAGATAATTTGCAGCCGCTTTCAGAAATCGTTTTCCCTCATCCTGTGTTTGGAGAGGCAGAAAAAAATGTCCAAATTGCTGCCTTGCAACGCACAGAATATGCTCAACCAGCCATCGGGGTGTTGAGTGCAGGGATGTACAGTATATTGCAACAAGCTGGATTCAAGTCAGATTTTGTGGCGGGACATAGCTTTGGTGAACTGACCGCGCTATGGGCTGCGGGGGTTTTGAGTACCGAAGATTACCTGTTTTTGGTGAAAGCTAGGGGTCAAGCAATGGCTGCACCCGAAGACCCAGATCATGATGCGGGTAGTATGTTGGCTGTCAAAGAAGACATCAGCAAAGTCGAAGCAGTAATCAGACATTTTCCGCAAGTTGCGATCGCTAATCAAAATTCCCCGACGCAATTTGTCTTGGCTGGGCCGACCGCAGAAATAGCGAAAGTCAGAGAGATTTTACACGAGAAAGGATATACAGCTGTATTGCTACCTGTTTCAGCAGCGTTCCATACACCGCTAATCGCCTTTGCTCAGAAATCCTTTGCGATCGCCACCAAGTCTGTCAAATTCCAAAGTCCGAAAATCCCTGTTTACAGCAACGTTACCAGTAAGCAGTATCCCAAGGAAGCCCAAGGTATTCAAAAGATTCTGGAAACGCACCTTTCTAATTCAGTGCTGTTTAAGCAGGAAATTGAAAATATCTATGCGGCGGGTGGTACTTGCTTTGTGGAATTTGGACCGAGGAGAATTCTTAGCAACTTGGTGAAAGAGATTCTTGGCGATCGCCCACATATTACCGTATCTTTGAACCCCAGCACTCAAAAGAATAGCGATCGCTCTTTGCGAGAAGCAGTTGTGCAATTGCGAGTAATTGGTTTGGCTTTGAATAACCTTGATCCTTACCAACTTCCCCAAACTATCCCCCCAATTGAGACGAAGAAGACATTAAATGTCCGTTTAAACGGCATCAACTACAGATCCGAAAAAACGAAAAATGCCTTCGCTCTTGCTTTGCAGGATGGGCATAAAGTCACATTACCCGCCCCCGAATATTCTGAAACTGCGGCTCCTTTATTTAGCAGCCCAGGTGTGACTCCACCTGTAGCAGTGATAGAGACTAACGGACATAAAAAACTTACCCCAGCAATGAACGGTGTGACTGCTAATATCATCGCCCAGCCAGAGCAACAGATGAATCCTGTTACCCTGTCACAACCAGTCCAGGAATCTAAGATGCAACCAACGCCAGAAAAACTTACAAATTACGAACAACTTTTAGCAAGTTTAGAATATCTTCTGACACAGTTCCAGGAAAATCAAGCCGAGAATTTACAAGTTCACGGTACTTATCTCAACCATCAAATGGAATACGCTAAAGCGTTTTTCCAACTGATGCAGCAGCAGAATTCCTTGTTGAGTGAAAGTAAATCAACAGCCGAAACTGCCAAAATGAAGCTAGTTGTCATGGAAAGCTTAGAGCGTAGCATGATGCAGTTTCATTCCCAACAAGGTGAAACTCTACGCATCCATGAGCAATATCTTCAAGAGCAGTTGGAATATACTAAGAGCTTTTTCCAACTCATCCAGCAAGAATATTCTCAAATCATCTCTGGTGACGGAGCAACTCAACTAACAGAGAAACTCAGCAATTTCACTCCCTTCACCACAGAAACAACGCTTACTGATGCACCCGTACCCGTCACTACCAAGATAGTAGAAAGCCAGCCTTTGCCTGTAACTGAGCCTGTAGCTAAAAATGGCTTAAATGTTATCCAAGCACCTCTGCCGGCTGCTGTAGAGCCTGTAGTTGAAACTCCTGTATCCTCAGAGACACGAGCGATCGCGTCTCTACTACCCACACCCCATTTCGCCACTGTCGAGACAGTAGAGCCTGTAGTCGCGCCACCTGTCCCAGTAGTAGAAGAACCCCAAGCTGAGGTTGTAGTCAAAATTAGCTCACCTCCAGTCAACGACGTTGTTGCAGAACCAGCACCCACAACTGCTGCACCTGTATCTGGCGCAACCATCGATATTGTTGACTTGGATAAAAACCTGTTAGCCATCACCAGCGACAAGACCGGCTACCCAGTCGAAATGCTGGAAATGGACATGGACATGGAGGCGGATTTAGGAATTGACTCCATCAAACGGGTGGAAATCTTAGGGGCGCTACAAGAGATGTACCCCAACCTACCCAAGCCAAATTTAGAAGAACTGTCAGAAAAACGCACCATCGGTCAAGTTGTAGAGTATCTGCAATCTCACGCTTCCAAAAGTATTACTGTAGAAATTGCAGTTCACGAAGTACAACAGGGAACTGAGATTTCAGTAGAGGTTGCACCAGTAGTTGAGGTAGTAACTTCACCTGAACCAACCTTAGTTGTCGCATTCACTCCAGAACCAGAAGTTGCTCCCGCTACAAGTGATGAATTTGCAAACTTAGGTGAAACCCTGTTAGCCATCACCAGCGATAAAACCGGCTATCCAGTAGAGATGCTGGAACTGGAAATGGACATGGAAGCCGACTTAGGGATTGACTCCATCAAACGGGTAGAAATCTTAGGGGCGATGCAAGAAATGTACCCCAACTTACCCAAACCAAATATCGAAGAACTCGGCGATCTCCGCACCATCGGTCAAATAGTTGATTACCTACAGCAGTTGGCTGGAGGTGAAAAAAAAAAGTCTGAACCTGAGTTTGTCCAACAGCAGCCACCGGAATTAGAGCATAATATCCAGCGCCATCTCGTCAAACTCAGAAGTCTACCACAGCCCGATTACTTGGATTTCACGTTACCAGAGGGACACATCGGTTTAATCACCGATGATGGTTCCCTCACCACTTACAAATTAACTGAATCCCTAATCGAGAAAGGCTGGAAAGTAGTAGTTATCAGCTTTCCCCAATCGCTTATCGCCCAACAAGCGCCCTTACCCACAGGAGTAACCCGCGTCACCTTAGCAAACTTGAGTGAAGAACATCTCCAACAACAATTGCAAGCGATCGCATCTCACTGCGGAACGATTGGGGCCTTCATCCATCTCCATCCAATGTTTGTAGGAAATCACACCGGGAGTATTTCTTATAACGAATCAGAAAAGGCGATCGTCAAGCACGTATTTTTGATGGCGAAACACCTCAAACCCTCCCTCAACGAAGCCGCAAAACATGGACGTAGTTGCTTCTGCACTGTTGCTCACCTTGATGGAGCCTTCGGTTTAGAGTACAAAGTCAACTTCGGTGTGATCGGCGCTGGTTTGTTCGGATTAACCAAAACTCTGAGATGGGAATGGCCAAAAGTATTTACTCGTGCGATCGACTTAAGTCCCAGACTTGATGCTAAACAGTCAGTACAAAACATCATCGCCGAACTTCACGACCCCAACCTTTATATAAGTGAAGTTGGCTACGGCTCACAAGGACGAGTCACCATTATCGCCGATTAATCTCCTCTCTCTGCGTTCTCTGCGTCTCTGTGGTTCGTTTAAAAAAAACCGCAGAGGCGCAGAGGATACAGAGAAAGAGATAAGAAACAACATCTCTTAATTACGAATTACGAATTACGAATTAATATCAGAGGATTTATGACACAAACATCCCAGCTTAGTCCATCATCTGTATTTGTTGTGAGCGGCGGTGCAAAAGGGATTACAGCTGAGTGTACTATCAGATTAGCCCAACAGCAACCCTGCAAATTCATCCTCCTCGGTCGCTCCGAACTGTTAGAAACTGAGCCAGATTATGCTCAAAATTCTGATGAATCCGCATTGAAAAAATGCATCATGGAAAATCTTCTTTCTCAAGGAGAGAAGCCTACACCCATGAACGTGCAAAAAATATATAACAAAATTACCTCCAGCCGCGAGATTAAAAAGACACTAGCAGCAATTGAAAAAACCGGAGCTAAAGCCGAATATATCAGCGTTGATGTCACAGATACGCCAGCTTTACAAGAAAAACTTGCCACTGCTGTGCAACATCTTGGCCCAATTACCGGAATCATCCACGGCGCTGGAAACTTAGCTGATAAGTTAATTGAAAAGAAAACAGAACAAGATTTTGAAAAAGTTTACACCGCCAAAGTTCAAGGCTTAGAAAACCTTCTAAATTGCGTTAACCCTAATCAACTTCAGCATTTAGTTTTGTTTTCTTCCGTAACAGGCTTTTACGGAAATCCCGGACAATCTGATTATGCGATCGCAAATGAAATTCTGAACAAATCGGCCCATATATTTAAGCAAAGTTATCCTTCATGTCATGTAGTCGCTATCAACTGGGGCGCTTGGGATAGTGGAATGGTGACAGCAGAATTAAAGAAAGTGTTTCAAGAGCGAAAAATCGAAATAATTCCCGTTGCAGTTGGGGCACAAATGCTCGTGAAAGAAATGGATAATACCAATCACGCAACCGCACAAGTTGTTATTGGTAGTCCACTAGTTCCACAGGCTACAGAGTTAGATTCAGAACTACGAACCTATCGTATCCGTCGCCAAATGACATTGGAGGCTAATCCCTTTTTACACGATCATACTATTGCTGGTTCTCCAGTTTTACCAGCAACTTGTGCAATGACATGGATGATCAATACCTGTGAACAACTTTATCCAGGTTACAAATTGTTCCATCACCAAAATTTTAAAATTTTGAAGGGGATTACTTTCAATGAATCCTTAGCAAAGGAACATATTTTAGAAATAGAAGAAATTTCCAAGATTAGCTTTGAAAACGTCGAAGTTAAAGCAACAATCTTGAGTAAAAACCCAGAAGGAAAAATTCATTATCATTTTAGCGCTCAACTCAATCTCCAGCAAAAAATCCCCATTGCTTGTCCTTATGAATCAATTAATCTTGAAGAAGATAACATCATCACCACTACAGGAAAAGCTTTTTACCAAAATGGAGGAGCTACATTATTTCATGGCCCTGCTTTTCAGGAAGTCACAAAAGTCTTAAACATCAGCCCTGAAAAAATCACTACAGAATGTCTTTGGCAAGAAATTAGCGACAAGCAACAAGGACAATTTCCAGTGCAATGGATCAATCCTTATACAATTGACTTGAGTATGCACGCATTATGGATTTGGACACAGCACTTTCATCAAGAAGCTTGTTTACCTGGTAGGGTAGAAAAATATGAACAGTTTGTAGCTACACCACATAACAAACCTTTTTACGTTTCGTGTGAAGTGAAAGCGAAAACAGCAACTAGTGTAATTGCTGATTTTATCATACATGACCGTCAAGGACAAATATATTCGCGGATGCTCGGTGCCCACGCAATTATTTGGTCGATGAAATTACTCAGAAGCTAATAGTTTTCCAGAAATTGTCATTTCTATTTTGCGTTTTGGCGTGAGCTTTTTATTTACCACTCAACAGCTAAATTGCCTCTTTTAAAGTTTGGGGAACAGCGTAAATCCTGCCTTTTAATTATCTCTTGCCTAATACCCAAACATTGAGGATACAAGTAGTGGAAAAAATAGCCATTATCGGATTATCATGTCTATTTCCAGATGCGAAAAACCCTGAAGAATTTTGGCAAAATATTGTTGCTCAAAAAGATTCAAGATCGTCTGCAACTGTCGAGGAAATCGGAGTAGACCCAACAATTTTTCACAATTCAGTTAAAGGTACACTAGATAAAACCTATTCTCTCAAAGGCGGATACATCCGTAACTTTCAGTTTGACCCTGCTGAATACAATCTCCCATTAGAAATTGTTGGTGGTTTAGATAATACCTTTAAATGGTCGTTGTATGCTGCTAAACAAGCAATTGTGCATAGTGGTTATTGGGGTAATCAAACTGTTCTCTCAAAATGTGGTGTAATTTTAGGTAATCTTTCGCTTCCGACGAAATTATCTAATCAATTATTCTCTCCAATTTACCAGCAAGCTATTAATCCTGCTGTCAGAGAACTTTTGCAGGATGAAGACTTTGATTTAGCTACTCTCTCAACTGCAACTAAAGCGTCTTTGTACAATGCCCTGATATCTGGCTTACCAGCATCTATCATTGCTCAAGCTCTATCCTTATCCCAGATTAATTTATGTCTGGATGCTGCTTGTGCGTCATCATTTTATGCGATTAAACTAGCATCTCATTACTTATGGTCACACAAAGCTGATGTCATGTTAGCTGGAGCCATCAGTTGTGCAGATTCCCTCTTCGTGCGGATGTTATTTTCTGGTGTTCAAGGGTATCCAGAAAACGGTATCAGCCTTCCCTTAGATAAATCCTCTAGAGGGCTAATTCCCGCCGATGGTGTTGGGATGGTAATGCTGAAGAGATATTCTGATGCCGTTAGAGATGGCGATAATATTCTTGCCACTATCTGCGGTAACGGACTCTCGAATGATGGTAAAGGTAAACATTTATTGAGTCCGAATCCTAAAGGGCAAGTTTTAGCTTTTGAGCGAGCCTATAATGAGGCAAAGTTTAGTCCCAAAACCATTGATTATTTAGAGTGTCACGCCACTGGCACATTGCTAGGAGATACAACCGAATTCACTTCCATAGAAACATTCTTTGGTCAAAATAAAGCTGTGCCTCTGGTGGGTTCTGCTAAGGCAAATACAGGTCACTTGTTAACTGCTGCCGGCATGGTTGGCTTGACTAAAGTGATTTTGAGTATGTCTCATGGTGTAATTCCAGCAACCATGAATGTTTCGGAACCTTTAATTTCAGAAAATGGTACAATTTCTGCCGATAAAATTGTTAGAACAGCTACAGCATGGCCTAATAATAATGCATCAATTAAACGGGCAGCTATTAGCGCTTTTGGTTTTGGCGGCACTAATTCTCATCTGATTTTAGAACAAGGAACTATAGCAGAATCAGTTGAATCAACTCCACCTGTTCCACCTACCAAAGTCGCCATCGTCGGCATGGATGCCTTTTTTGGTAACTGCAATGGTTTAGATGCTTTTGAACGCAGCATTTATGATGGAACACAGCATTTTACTTCCCTACCGCCTCAAAGATGGCACGGTATAGAAAATCAAGAAAATGTCCTGAAAGAGTACGGTTTAACAGATGGAAAAGCACCAATAGGGGCATATATCAAAGATTTTGAAATCGATACTTTATCCTGCAAAATCCCACCGAATGAAATCGAGAAGTTAAACCCACAACAATTGTTGCTCCTGAAGGTTAGCGATCGCGCCGTCAAAGATGCGAAACTACAGGAGGGTGGTAATGTCGCAGTGATTGTTGCTGCCGAGACAGAATTCTCTGTGCATCAGCTACAGCAAAGATGGAATCTATCTTGGCAAGTTAAGGACGGCTTACTCAACCAAGGAATTTCCCTACCTGCTGAACAACTTGCACAACTGGAAACCATTGTCAAAGATAGCATTCACCAACCAGTAGAAATCGGCGAATATGTAAGTCACATCGCCAACATCATGGCGAGTCGGATTTCGGCTTTGTGGAATTTCACTGGCCCTGCATTCACTGTCAGCGCTGGCGAAAATTCTGCCCTCAAAGCCTTGGAAGTTGCCCAAATGCTACTTGCTACGGGAGAAGTCGATGCGGTGGTTGTGGGTGCAGTAGATTTAGCTGGTGGTGTGGAAAATGTCTTGTTCCGCAGCCAATTTGCCCCGATTAATACGGGTGTTAATACCTTGGGTTATGACCAGCAAGCTAATGGCTGGACAGTTGGCGAAGGTGCGGGTGCAGTTGTCCTCAAGCGTTACGAAGCTGCTAAGGAAGATAATGAACGCATCTATGCAGTAATTGATGCCATGAGTTTCGCACAAGGTAATTCTACTTCGAGTGACGCTTTGGTAAAACCTGATGCTTCAGCTATCAGCAATGTCTGCAAACAAGCTTTCGAGATGGCGGAGATTCAACCCACAGAGGTTAACTATGTGGAAGTCTTCGGTAGTGGCATTCCTCAAGAGGATGAAGCCGAAATCACAGGTTTACTCCAAGCTTATCCGAAAGTGGGCAATGGTTTGCACTGTGCATTAGGTAGCGTTAAATCCAATATCGGCCACACCTATACAGCATCGGGAATTGCTAGCTTAATCAAAACCGCTCTCTGTCTTTATTACAGGTATATTCCCGCCACCCCCAAATGGTCTGGTGTCAAAACACCGCAAGTATGGGAAGGTAGCCCTTTCTATGTGGCGATGGAATCAAGACCTTGGTTTGTCGATAAAGGCGGCACACGCAGAATAGCAGCAATTAATAGCATGGGTATAGATGGCAGTTACGCCCATTTAATCTTATCGGAGGAACCCAGCCAAGAGGAGCGCGACAACAGATATTTGCAACAAATGCCTTTTCATCTGTTTCCCATCGCAGTTAGCGATCGCTCCACTATACCCGATATCCTAAACAATCTCCAGAAATCCATCGAAGCTAGTTCTTCTTTATCAGCTACCGCTAGCGAGACATTTGCCACCTTTGAGCAGCAATCTGATGCAAAATACGTCTTATCAATCACAGGACGTAACACAAAAGATTTACTCAAAGAAATTGAATCTGCCCGCAAAGGTGTAAATAATGCTTTTGAAAACGGCACAGATTGGCAAACACCACTCGGCAGTTATTTCACAGCGAAACCATTGGGTAAAACTGGAGCGGTTGCTTATGTTTATCCCGCAGCAGTCAATTCTTATATTGGCATTGGTCGGACTGTTTTTCGTTTATTTCCGAAAGTCTTCGAGGACTTAAAAAGTAACAATCTCTACAACCGCGCTGCCGATGTTGAAAAATTGGTTTATCCCAGAAGTTTACCTAAATTGACAACCAGGCAACTAGAAACACTCGAAAAGCAATTGTTAGATGATTCACTGGCAATGTTTGAAAGTGAAATCGCTTTTGCTAGATACATGACGGCAATTTTCCGAGATGATTTTAAAGTCAAGCCGCAATCTGTATTTGGGTATAGCTTGGGTGAAACTAGCATGATGGTTGCCCAAGGAGTTTGGAGTGATTTTGAGGGTGGAAGTAATACCTTAAATTCATCGCCTCTATTTGGTGATAAATTATCTGGGCCGAAAAATGCTGTGCGTGAATATTGGGGATTAACCGATTCACCAAACAACAATTTTTGGAATACCTATGTTCTCATGGCGACTCCATCGCAAGTTAGAGAATGCCTGAAACAAGAGAATCGCGTCTACTTAACTCAAATCAACACACCAGAAGAAGTATTAATTGCTGGTGAAGATGCCGCCTGTAAGCGAGTGATTCAAACTCTAAATTGCAATTTTTTCCCCGCTCCCTTCGACCATGTGATACATTGTGAGGCGATGCGATCGCAGTACGAGGAAATCAAGAAGGTAAACACCTTACCATCTCAAAATCTTCCCGGTATTGTTTTTTATTCTGCCGCCAATTATCAACCAATTACACTTGATAGTGATACCATTGCCCACAATATTGCCAAAGGATTGTGCCAAGAACTTGATTTTCCGCAATTAGTTAATCGTGTCTACGGTGATGGAGTCAGAATATTTTTAGAAGCGGGCGCTGGTAGCGTCTGTTCACGATGGATTGACAAAATTCTCGGCAACAAAGAACATATCACAGTCTCTCTAAATCGTAGAGGGATGGATGACCATGCTTCGATGGTCAAAGCATTAGCAAAACTACTCAGTCATCAGGTGAAGGTAGATTTATCACCACTGTATAGCAAAGCCCAAGACACTACTAATTCAAATAAAGCAACATTGAGAACAGTTACCTTGGGTGGGAAAGCGATCGCAGCTACAATTTTGAGCGAAGAAAATCGCAAACTTGTTGAATATTTCGCTGGGGATCTTAGAAGCGATCGCTTTAAAATACAGCATCCAGATATACCTAATGTCCAACAATCTGACATCACAGATTATCTTAACACTTCCAACCAAATAACCCAAGAAGAAAATTACTCCCCTAACATCTTGCCTCAGCCAGAAGAAGTAAAACCGAAAAATATCATTGATAACGTTTTTGAAACGAGAGAACAATTACAATCTTCTGAGTCAAGTGCAATTAGACAGCCAATTTCTCTTTCTTCCCGACCCGTCATAACTCGAAAAATTAGTAGCATCATCAGCATGTTCGATTTAAATAAGACCCAGTATCAAAAGCTCAATGCTAATAATTCAAAGATAACTAAAGCACACACTGCCTTCTTACAAGCTAGACAAGATTACAGTCAGCAAATGAGCGAAATCATTCAATTGCAACTAGCTTGCGCCCAAAACTTGCTTAACGAAGAATCTTAATATCTCATACCAATTCTCTCTCAACTTGCACCGATTAATTCTTAACTCCTCTCTTCCTTGGTGTCCTTGGCGTCTTGGCGGTTCGTTTAAAAATTATTACGTGCATCTTCATGGAGAATTGGTATGAAAATTTAGATTTGTATAGCAATTCTATCTAAGTTTTGGAAATGAACGAACCGCCAAGACGCTAAGAGCGCCAAGGAAGAGAGAAGTTTTCACATACGATTTAGGATTGCTATATAAAGAATCTACACCCTTCAACTTTAATCATCCATTGTTTGTAATCCGAGGGATAACTACCGTGACAACCGTAGATACGGTACTAAGTAAACACGATAATGGTCTTAACTTCTCCACTTGGTCTCATAACAAAAACCAAGTTTGGAAAGGTTCTTTAGAAACAGTATCTTTCGAAAAACAAACCATCAAAGATAAATTGATGGTGTTAAATAAACCCTGCTACATCGTGAAAGTTGCCGGAAAAATCGGTGTCACTAATGAGGGTTATTTATCCCCTGGTGATAATGGCACAACAGCACAAGTAGAACTGCTAACATTTGCAGCACCAATCCGCATTCAACAATTTGGAGATCCCAATTTTCTCTCCTCTCATGGAGTAAAATATGCCTACGTTACCGGCGCAATGGCTGGCGGAATTGCTTCTGAAGAAATGGTCATTGCACTCGGAAAAGAGCAAATTTTAAGTTCTTTTGGTGCAGGTGGTTTAACTCCAGAACGTTTGGAAGCAGCCATAAATCGCATTCAACAAGCTTTACCTCAAGGGCCCTACGCATTTAATCTAATCCACAGCCCCAACGAACCTGCGACTGAACGCCGGGCTGTAGATTTATATCTCAAATATCAAGTGAGAACAGTAGAAGCCTCTGCATTTCTCGACTTGACCCCCAACATTGTTTATTACCGTGTTGCTGGATTGGCATTAAATAACGCCAATCAAATTGAAATCAAAAATAAAATCATTGCCAAAATTTCTCGCCGAGAAGTTGCTACGAAATTTCTGCAACCAGCACCAGCCAGAATAGTCAAAGAACTTCTTGAACAAGGGTTAATTACTGAGTTACAAGCAACCCTTGCAGCCAAAGTTCCAATGGCTGATGATATTACCGTCGAGGCTGATTCTGGAGGACATACAGATAATCGTCCCCTGGTTTGTGTGTTACCTTCTATTATTGCCTTGCGGGATGAAATTCAAGCACAATATCATTACCAAACACCGATTAGAATCGGAGTAGCAGGGGGAATTGGCACACCACAATCAGCATTAGCAGCCTTTATGATGGGTGCTGCTTATATAATGACTGGCTCAATTAATCAGTCATGTGTTGAATCTGGGGCTTGTGAACATACCAAAAAGTTATTAGCCCAAGCAGAAATGGCTGATATGATTATGGCCCCAGCAGCAGATATGTTTGAAATGGGAGTCAAATTGCAAGTTCTCAAACGGGGTACGATGTTCCCCATGCGAGCGCAGAAATTATTTGAACTCTATCGCGCTTATGATTCCATTGAAAGCATCCCCCTTGCAGAAAGAGAGAAATTAGAAAAACAAGTTTTTCGCAAAACTATTGCCGAAGTATGGGAAGGAACTGCGGCTTATTTGTCCCAAAAGAATCCTGAGAAGCTTGGGAAAGCAGTCAATAATCCTAAACTGAAAATGGCGTTGATTTTCCGCTGGTATTTAGGATTATCTTCTCGCTGGTCTAGTTCTGGTGAAAAAGGTAGAGAAGTCGATTATCAAATTTGGTGTGGCCCGGCAATGGGCGGTTTCAATGACTGGGTACGCGGTTCTTACCTGTCTGAACCAAATAATCGTGGTGTAGTTGATGTTGCTAATCAAATTATGACTGGTGCAGCCTTTTTGTACCGTGTCCAAAATTTGAAAATTCAAGGGCTGCAAGCTTCCGATTATTACAGTCAGTATCACCCTGTTCGTTCTACATCATTGTTGGAGATTTAAAAATGACTATAAAACAGTCTTTCACAGCAGAAGATATTCAAATATTTTTGGTATCTAACTTAGCTAAGTTGCTAGGAGTAGCAACTGATGAAATAGATGTCAAAGAACATTTAGAAAACTATGGGTTGGATTCAGCCCAAGCAATGATTCTAGTAAGTAACTTAGAAAAGTTGCTCGGATTTCAACCCTCTCCATTGCTTCTGTGGCATTACCCAAATATTGAAGCTCTTTCACAGCGTTTAGCTGAAGAAGTGCAAGAAGGTTCACCGATTCAAGAAACAGGGGCAGCATCCTCTAATGCCAACGCTGCACCCTCTGTTCTAGATTTAGGTGCTGAGGCTGTTCTTGACCCCACCATCCATCCTGGCGCTGCATCTAATGTAGCTATAGGTGAACCCAAGAACATCTTTTTAACTGGAGGAACAGGCTTTTTAGGAGCTTTTATCATCCGGGAATTGCTACAAGAAACTAATGCGGATATCTATTGCTTAGTACGTGCTGCTAATGCTGAAGAAGGCAAAAGCAAACTCCAAAAGAATCTGGAACAGTATGCAATTTGGCAGGAAGAATTTACCTCTAGAATTATTCCGATTGTCGGCGATTTATCGCAACCATTGTTAGGTATTGGTTCGGAAAAGTTTCAAGTCTTAGCTGCCAATATTGATACCATCTATCATAGTGCTGCTTTGTTGAATTATGTTTTTCCATACTCAGCACTGAAAGCAGCCAATGTTTTAGGCACTCAAGAAGTTTTGAGATTAGCTTGTCTAATTAAAGTCAAGCCTGTACATTACGTTTCCAGTGTTGCTGTTTTTGAATCCACTGCTTATGCTGGCAAGGTTGTCAAAGAGCAGGATGAATTCAATCATTGGGAAGGCATTTATCTTGGTTACTCACAAACAAAATGGGTAGCTGAAAAGTTAGTCAAAATTGCCCGTGACCGTGGACTTCCTGTAACTATTCACAGACCACCACTGATTTCAGGTGATAGCAAAACAGGCATTTGTAACACACATGACTTTATCAACTTGATGACCAAGGGCTGTCTACAAATGGGATATTTCCCTGATGTAGATTATATGTTGGATATGTCACCTGTAGACTATGTAAGTAAAGCCATTGTTTATCTATCACGCCAAAAAGAATCCATAGGTAAAGCTTTCAATTTACAACATCCCCAACCTGCTGCTTTAAAAATGCTAGTTGAGTGGATACGCTCTTTTGGTTATTCAGTTGAAATGATTCCCTATGAAAAATGGCAATCAGAGTTAATCAATAATGTCACTTCTTCTGACAATCCTTTATACACTCTGCGACCATTTTTACTGGAACGTTGGTCTGATGAACAACTGACTATTCCTGATTTGTATTTACAAGCTAGAAGACCCCATATTAGCTGCCAAGATACTCTTCATGCATTGGCAGGTAGTTCTATTGCTTGTCCTCCCATTGACTCTCAATTGTTTATGACTTATACTGCCTACTTGATTCAAAGCGGCTTCTTAAATATCGCTTAGTAATTCACAATTTGCGTAGGATGTGTTAGGAGCGTAACGCACCGTACCGGATACTTTCGGTACGTTACGGAAGCCGTAACACAGCCTACAAAATAATTTTATTTAGTCCATGTTTTTTAAAACTCAGTACTACTGAACAGCGAATATTTCAGATGCCAGCAACAACTCATACACTAACAGCGGCAATCTAATTGCCCTGTTTTTTTATGCTCAATCATGTAAATTTTTAGTATTCACCCCTTGACAGAAGCAATTGAGGATAGAATGGTTAATGTCGGGCATAAAAGTTTGATTTTACCCGCTGGCTTTTGTGAGTGATCAAAAGCCAAATGCTAGCAGTCTGAAATAACCGAACTCCTTTAAGTCCTAACTTCTTCGATGCATAAGTCCTAAATTTGCGTTTGGACTGCTATATGTATCCAATGCATCACATAAGCATTTGAAAGGGTAATAACTCAAGATATTTCTTGTAGGTTGAGATATTACGCGTACTTAATTGTAGAGCGAGAATCACTGTAAATGCAACGCAACTTCATCAAATTGAATTCACCAATATTCTTAAATGAACACAACACATCAAAGACAGAGCAAACAAACTGCTCTTATTACCGGGGCAGCCGGTGGAATTGGCTACGAATTAGCATGTATTTTTGCTGCTCATGATTACAATTTGGTATTAGTAGACAGGAACGGGCCAAAGCTTGTAGAAATTGCAGTTCAATTCCAAAAAAAGTTTGGAATTTTTGTCAAAACTATTGTTAAGGATTTATCTATATCAACTGCTCCTGAAGAAATTTTCACGGAGTTGCAAAAAGCCGATATTAATGTTGATGTGCTGGTAAATAATGCTGGATTTGGTATCTATGGATTATTTCACGAAACAGACCTAGCTACTGAATTGGAAATGCTACAGGTAAATTTGGTGTGTCTCACCCATTTAACTAAGCTATTCGTGAAGCACATGGTCAAGCAAGGTGAAGGTAAGATATTAAACGTCGCCTCGGCTGCTGCCTTTCAACCTGGGCCTTTGATGGCGGTTTATTTTGCTACTAAAGCTTATATCTTATCTTTTTCGGAAGCGATCGCTAATGAATTAGAAGGTACTGGTGTCACTGTGACAGTTCTTTGCCCAGGCTCAACCGCATCTGCCTTTCATGAAAGAACGGGAATGGCTGACTCTAAGTTGCTCAAGGGTAAGAGGATGATGGATGCACGAACAGTAGCTGAAGTTGGTTTTCGTGCCTTAATGAAGGGTCAAACCATTGTCATTCCTGGTTTACTCAATGCAATACTTGCAAAAAGCGTCAGATTTGTACCTAGAAACTTAGTGACAAAAATTGTGCGAAATATGCAGGAGGATAAGTAAGCTGGTTGTCATTTGTCATTAGTCATTGGTCATTTGTCCGCAATATCTCTCTTGTTTCACCCAGGAGATGAGCTTAGTCAACATCAGTATTGCCAACACTTCAAATCCCAGCCAAAATTCTCTACAGCAACAGCAGCAACATAATTGTTAGCGGGTACTAGTTCAAAAAGACTCCAGTCTTCAGTTATCTCTAACTTGGCTGGTTCTGTGGGAGTCAGCGATACTTCAACTTGCTCTAACTGGGATAGTCCGTCTCCAGTTGCTTTTAAATAAGCTTCCTTACAAGTCCAATAACGGAAAAATATCTCCTGCTGTTGGTTGGGAGATAGCGATCGCAACATCTCATATTCTCTCGGTAAAAAGAACCGTTTGGCAAGAGCTTCAATATCAGACATCGGGCGAATATATTCTAGGTCTACACCAATTGGGCGAGTACAATTCACCGCACACAAACCCAAACCTTGGGAGTGAGACAAGTTAAACGCCAGTCCACTATCGGCAAATGTATCTGCTAATACTGGTTTGCCACGCTGCTGATAATTAAACTGAACTTGTAAAGGCTGGATACCCAAATAGCTACCTAATATAGTTCGCAGAATACCACGACCAGCGATAAAACGCTGCCGATGTTCCTGAAAATAGAACCGTTCAGCACGAGCCGTTTCGTCACTGGAAAGAGTTGCTGCTAAACTTTGCAGTTTTGTTTCCGGTTGGTCAAGGTCTATGCGCCAGACATGAATCTCATCCGGTAGCAAAGTTAAATCTGTCGGTGCAGGTAGCCAAATATCATTAGAAGCGGTCATTGAGTTAAAAAGTCAAGGGAGTTGTACTTTAATAGTTTGTTTAATTACGACGATTATTATGGTTGGATCTGGTTTAACGCTTTAGCATTACTATATACAACTGCGCGTGTTTTTCCTAGAATCTGCCATAGGTATTGTTAGATATTAACTCTAGCTGTAAACATAAATACAGGTAGCCGCGATTGCTTTTGCCAGCTAAATATTATAATTTATTACTCTAGATGTATGCTCCTCAACTACACGTTAAATCCCCTGAGAGAGAATACTTTAAAATTATTGACAGAGAATCGCAAATTTTATTTTGGCTTACAACATTAGCTATTACAGCATTACTCAAAGGGACTACAACCAATGTCTGCAAGTGTTCTGAAGTAGATATCTCTTTAGTAGTAAATAGTTTTTTTCAGAAAGTGTTAAATCTGGAACAAAAAACCCTTGCCAATGCTTGTTAAAAACCTATTACAACTACTTTTTTGTAGAACATAGTGAGGATGAATGATTATTAATTTGGGGTACTTTGCCTTCTTTATACTGCTACTAGCAGCGCTGCTATTAGCAATTAGGCAAATGAGCGTTGCTTTGGATGAGTTAGATATTGCGCGTTTTACTCTCTGGACAGGTATTGCTTCTGTTCTTGCTGGTTTACCAATGATATTGTGGTAGCGTCTGGGTCAATGCCATCCTCTCTATTTTGGGCTTCCAAGCAATACGACTCCATCCGTTGAGTATCCTACAACTAGAATATCGTCTCGCTTATTACTCTGTTCGCTGTTGCTCTAACCATTGTAAAACCCGATTCCATGCCCACCAAAGATCAGAATCCTTTACTTGACGCTGACACTCTTTACTACTCAAATAGCCAACATGACCGCCGTATTGAGTGAGTAACAAATCTATTGCGGAATTGCGATCGCACGCTTCTTCTAATTCCGGTATGATACTTGGGTCAAAAAGTGGGTCATCGGCAGCATATAAAATCAAAGTCGGTTTTGAGATTTGCGGCAATATTTGTAAAGCACTACTAGCTTGGTAATATGCTTCCACAGAAGGAAAACCTAGTTGCTTAATTACAAGTTCATTGTCAAAACCCCAAATGCTATTCGCCCGTTCAATCGCTTCTGGGTCAAGGCTTCCAGGATGGGCATCATGAATCCGCCATGCCAGTTTTTTTAAATTTTGGGCAATCCCTGCTTCCAAATATCTGCCAAAGGGCTTTGTAACCAGATAAGATAGCGATCGCTGTGAATCCAAGCTTGGACAAATCACCATACCACCGCCAATATCGCTATCTTCTAGCCCTAAATCTCCATACTCCCTAATCACCTCACCAGCCACCTTCACTGCCCATAGCGCCAATTGCCCCCCTAAAGAAAACCCTGTAAACCAAAATTTCCCCGGACATCCCATTGCCTTCGCAGCGGCAGCGATGCGAACAAAATCTTCCCCCTCATACAAACCATCAGAAGTGAGAGTTGGCGACAATTCGGCAGTTTTCCCGTGGGCCCGCCAATCAAACAACACCACAGCATATCCTTGAGCATAGGCTTTACGTCCTAGCACTCTCAAAAACCATTCTGTTTTTAATTCTCCGGTAATGCCATAAGTCCCGATAATCGTGCTGTGAGCATTTTTCGGAATGGCAACCAAGCCAAAAATTGGCACACCTTGGCCGCCAATAAAGATTTCTTCGTGATAAGACGGTTCTGGGTCTTTAGTAGTACTTTGCCAGTTACGTTTTCCCCACAAAGCGGTGTATACAGTCATCATTACACCGTTTTGTAAAAACCAAGACGGATTGTAGGGGGGAGTATAACACATCATAGACTATAAGATTTCATGTAATTGAGTCTTGATTTCACAGTCATTTAATCTTAATATTTATGTAAGATTTAAAAACTTTTTTAGAATCGATTCCAAAATCTTTGTATCTATCAAAGGTTGTTAATTATCCTTAATAAGTAGTAATAATTTTTTAAGAATGCCGAGGATTCTTGTCATAGACGATGACCCAGCGATTTCAGAACTAGTTGCCGTCAACTTGGAAATGGCTGGCTACGATGTTAGTCAAGCTGAAGACGGCATCAAAGGTCAAGCACTGGCTCTCCAGCTACAACCAGACTTGATCATGCTCGATTTAATGTTGCCCAGGGTAGATGGGTTTACCGTTTGTCAACGCCTGCGCCGCGACGATCGCACCTCTGAGATTCCCGTGTTAATGTTGACGGCTTTGAGCCAAACTCAGGATAAGGTGGAAGGCTTCAATGCTGGCGCAGATGACTACCTCACCAAACCTTTTGAAGTTGAAGAACTGCTGGCGCGGGTGCGGGCACTTTTGCGGCGTACTGACCGGATTCCCCAAGCCGCAAAGCATAGTGAGATTCTCAACTATGGCTCATTGACCCTCGTTCCCGAAAGATTTGAGGCAATATGGTTCAATGAGACGGTGAAATTGACTCACTTGGAATTTGAGTTACTTCACTGCTTACTGCAACGCCACGGTCAAACAGTTTCTCCCAGCGAAATCCTCAGAGAAGTTTGGGGCTACGATCCTGATGATGACATAGAAACGATTCGAGTGCATATTCGCCACCTGAGAACCAAGCTAGAACCAGATCCTCGCCATCCCCGCTATATCAAGACAGTCTATGGTGCTGGATACTGTCTTGAATTACCCGGTATACCTCCATCTTCTAATGAAGGGGCTTCGGTAACAGTTGTTGAATAAAATCACGCTAAATTCCCTTATCTAAGCTATCACTTAGGCAAGAACTCCCTGTAACTCTTATTCCTTACCGCTTAGTTAAGGTTATTGGTAGGATTTAGTAGTATGTAGAGATGTTGCAATACAACGTCTCTACAAGCGCATCCGTAAGATTTTAATAAAAGCATTTTTTTTCAATGAGTTAAAATACTCAAATTAAGCTTAGTGAAAATGATAATCGTGTGATGGAGAGGAAGAGGATGTGATTTTCAGTCACACTCCTCTGCCTCTTTTTGATTATCATTATTTTCAAACCCACATTCCGCAGGGCGTGTTAAAAAAGAAGATAATATTTTCGACAAGGGGCAC
>NZ_JABXKO010000054.1:0-44230 GCF_017114965.1 Nostoc sp. JL31 | reverse complement strand
CCTCAGAAGGTCAAAGTTGAGCCTCAGAAGGTCAAAGTTGAGCCTCAGAAGGTCAACGTCGAGCCTCAGAAGGTCAAAGTTGAGCCTCAGAAGGTCACAAGTTGAGCCTCAGAAGGTCAAAGTTGAGCCTCAAAAGGTCAACGTTGAGCCTCAGAAAGTCAACGCATAATAAATTAATTACCCAAAAAAAGTTTAGTAAATTCCGAAATACACCTTGTATATTTAGTAGTTATTCTGTAAGCATTAGCATCTCTAAATTGAATCTTGTAATGAACCCACAAAACAAGCCCAAGAGTCTACAAGATATTCTTAAGCAACGTCAACAATCAGGTTTTGTGGGTCGTGAAGACCAAGTAAACCAATTTCGCCAAAATTTAGCATTACCCCCAGAAGATGATCGCCGTCGTTTTCTGTATAACGTTTGGGGTCAAGGTGGAGTTGGTAAAAGTACCCTGCTGCGACAGTTTCGTAAAATTGCTGACGAAGCAAAAATCATCTCGGCTTATATCGATGAAGCTGAAAAAACTATACCAGAAGTTATGGGTCGTCTAGCTGAGGACTTAGAACGGCAAGGTCATAAACTAACGCAGTTTACAGAACGCTACAAAGTTTACCGTCAAAAGCGCCAAGAATTAGAAACCGATCCAGAAGCTCCTCAAGGCTTTTCGGCATTTGTCGGGAAAACTATGGCAAAAACTGGTGTGCGTCTAGCGCGTCGAGTTCCCGTTGGCGGCGCTGTATTTGACTTTGTAGATGAGGATGCTTTTGCTACCCAAGCTGGAGAATGGGCTTCTTATGTTGCAAAGAAAATAACAAATAAAGATGAGGTGCGTTTAGTTCAAGAACCTGAAGAAGTTCTGACCCCGTTATTTTTGCAAGATATTTTTAAAATTGCTGAGAAAACTGGTGTTGTTCTGTTTCTTGATACTTATGAACGCACCGGAGAATTTCTAGATAACTGGCTACGGGAAATTCTGGAAGGTCGCCACGGTGAAGTATCTCTCAATATATTGATAACTATTGCTGGTCGGCATGAATTAGATAAAAATCATTGGGCACCTTATGAGGGGTTAATAGTTCGTTTCCCTCTAGAACCCTTTACAGAAGAAGAAGCCCAACAATATCTCACTCGCAAAGGCATTACGGACAATCGCGTTGTTGAAGTGATTTTACACCTTTCTGGAAACTTACCCTTGCTGGTGGGAATGCTAGCAGATACTCATCCCAATGATCCAAACCAGGTAATTGAGCCTAGCAGCAGTGCTGTAGAACGCTTTTTAAAATGGGTTGATGACCCCAAACGACAACAAGTGGCGCTTGATGCTGCCATTCCTCGGTGTTTGAATCGAGATGTTATAGCCAAATTAAGAACAGAAGAAGAAGCTGAAGAGTTATTTACTTGGCTAAAAGAAACATCCTTTGTCAACGAACGTACCGACGGCTGGGCTTATCATGATGTGGTCAAAACCCAAATGTTACGCCACAAGCGCCTTTCATCGCCGCAAGGTTGGGCTGACATACATGGCAAGTTGGCAAAATATTATGACAGGCTGCGGAATGATCTGCAATTAGAGGAAGAAGAAAAACAGCGCGATCCTAACTGGCAAAGTCACACATTAAACGTGTTGTACCACAACTTATGTCAGTCACCGCAAAAGAATTTATCTGTAGCTCTCAATGAATTTCTCGCTGCACTCAAAAATCAACCCAAATTTGCCCAAAAATATGTAGAAACCATGCTTCAGGCTGGTAAAGATGTCGATTCCTCTGAAGTTCAGCGTTGGGGTGAGCAACTAGCGAATGGGTTAAAAGCTTATGAGGAAGAACGCTATAAAGTTGCTGCTGAAATGCTAACAGCGTTGTTAAGTAATGCCAGTCTTGAGGTAAAGTTGCGTGCAGTAGCTTTAAACAGACGTAGTTATATTTACTCCCAATCTAATCAATACTCAAAAGCTTTAGAAGATTTAACCGAGGCTATAAAGTTAGCGCCTGAAGAAGCGGAGTATTTAATTTTCAGAGGTATAATTAATTACAAAAAAAGCTGCTGCTCAGAAGCTATACAAGATTTCAACCGTGCTATTGAACTGAACCCCAAAAATATCTCGGCAATCACACTTCGCGGTGAAACTTACTGCTCAATGAAGCATTACGCAGAAGCTATACAAGATTTCAACCGTGCTATTGAACTGAACCCCAAACTCGACTTGGCAATCACACTTCGCGGTAAAACTTATTGCTCAATGGAGCGTTACGCAGAAGCTATACAAGATTTTGACCACGCTATTGAACTTAACCCCAAACTTGACTTGGCAATCACACTTCGCGGTGAAACTTACCAATCCATGAAGCTTTACCAAGAAGCCATACAAGATTTTGACCGCGTTATTGAACTTAATCCCAAATCCAATTGGGCGATAGCAAGCCGCGGTGAAACTTACCGTTTAATGGAGTGTTATCAGGAAGCTATACAAGATTTTAACCGCGCCATTGAATTTGACCCCAAAAATATCTCGGCAATCATACTTCGGGGTGTAACTTATTGTTTAATCGAGCGATACGCCGAAGCCTCACAAGATTTTGACCATGCCATTGAACTTGACCCCAAACTCGACTTGGCAATCACATTTCGGGGTGAAACTTACCGCTTAATGGAGCGATATGCCGAAGCACTAGAAGATTTTGACCGCGCTATTGAACTCAACCCCAAATCTGACTGGGCGATCGCAAATCGCGGTGAAACTTACCGCTTAATGGAGCGTTACCCAGAAGCCCTACAAGATTTTGACCGTGCCATTGAACTTAACCCCAAATATGACTGGGCGATCGCAAATCGTGGTGAAACTTACCGCTTAATGGAGCGTTACCCAGAAGCCCTACAAGATTTCAACCACGCTATTGAACTTAACTCCAAACTCGACGAGGCGATCGCAAATCGTGGTGAAACTTACCGCTTAATGGAGCTTTACCCAGAAGCCCTAGAAGATTTTGACCGTGCCATTGAACTTAACCCCAAACTCGACTGGACGATCGCATGTCGCGGTGAAACTTACCAATCAATAAAGCGTTATCCAGAAGCCCTAGAAGATTTTGACCGTGCCATTGAACTTAACCCCAAACTCGACTGGACGATCGCATGTCGCGGTGAAACTTACCAATCAATAAAGCGTTATCCAGAAGCCCTAGAAGATTTTGACCGTGCCATTGAACTTAACCCCAAACTCGACTGGGCGATCGCACTTCGCGGTCAAACTTACCTAATGCTTAAGCTATATAATGAGGCTCTTGCAGATTTCAACCGCGCTATTGACTTAGATTCTGACAGTAATTGGAAATTGTATAATCGCGCTTTAGCTTACCTAGCTCTTAACCAAGCAGATAAAGCACGGGCTGATTTACTCCTTGCCATCAAGCTTGCTAAAGAAGATTACGAAAAAGATGCTAAAGACTGGAATAATGCCTTTAACTTAGCCCTTTACTATTTGGCTGCTCAATATAATCAACCAGCAGAGCAGTTATATCGCTATGTTTTATCTCAAGGTGCTTCCTTAGAGCGTATCCATGCAGCTATCCAAGACCTAAATGACTTTTTAACTATCTTCCCTAACCATGTACAGGCTACATCCATACGACAGTTGTTGCAGTCTTCTCTAACTTAGGTCATGTAATTTCTAACTTACCCGTCAGAAAACCCACAAGTCCCAACAACCGCCTGGGAATCAATTCCCTCTCTTACACCTAAAGTCTTCTAAACAAAACTAGAAAAGGGTTTCAGTCCACTTGAGTGGACTTGCGCTATGAGCCTGAGATTTCAATCTCTGGCGGACAAACGGGTAAGCATAAAATCCCAGTTAACTTGCCTTCAGGAGACTTGCGGCTAAACCTAATTGCATACAAATGCTAAGCGATTTTAGCCAACCCATGACAAACTGCTTTGCTTCGGCGTAGCCCAACCCAGGCATCGCTCAACCCAATTGCATACAAATATTAAGCGATCGCAATTACTACTTAGCCCTGTCTTGGGATGAAATTCAAAACGAAATCAGAAACGAAATAAACAAGGATGTTGCGTGAGCTAAACAAGGGGAAAATACTCAGATAAATCCCTTGAAAATTGTACCAACGTTTAAAGTTCCCTTGTAATACACCAAACCCACAGAACCACTATTCATTCGCGAAAAGTTTAAAGGCGGCGCTTCTTGGGTGCGGTAGAGTTTAGCGAGGCGATTCCAGTCATGACGGACTAGAAAAATCATGACTATCGTGCTAAGTGGGAAAAAAACAATGTATATCCACTGAAGGTTATGTGGCATTTGTTTTTAAGTCATTGATGATTGACGCTTCAACTGTAAGCTATGTCCAACAACAAGCCTCAGTACGTCTACGTATTCACCAATCAATCACATTCCCTTGAATCGTTCCAAATTATCGAAGCATTGCGGTTAAAAATTGCTCAATTTAAACCCCATTCATTCAAAAAACTGGCCTTAATTAAAGCCAGTTTTTTGATTTTATTGCTAACTTTTAGCAAAGCTTACGACCGAGTTATTAACGGAACACACTTGAGAAGATATTATTAAACTTTCTCATTAAAATGTCAACATTTCACTACTTAATTCTGCAAAATTCACCATTTAGGTATTGCCGCTTCTCTTAAATTCTCAGGCTGTGCTGACAAGTTTTTGTCGCCAAAATGCTTGTTCATCAACGCTGGAACCTGTGCAGCTTGAATTCGGCTATGGCGCGTTTTGTCTGGCATTACTAAATTCGGCCCAGCTTTACAGTTCTTCATACAACCAGTGCCCTTAATTGTAACTTGGTCTTCTAAACCGCGATCGCTTAAAGCCGCCTCCAACGCCTGACAAACTCCTTTACCACCGCGTTTCATACAATCAGACTTTTGACACACCAAAATCGTGGCCTTAGTCTTAGCTGGTTTTACCTTGACATTATCAATAGATGGGGGTTTTTGTGGTGCTGCGATCGTTTGAATTGTTGCTATTTCAGAACGCGCCGCCATCACACGTTCAGCTTTCAGTGTAACTTTGTCTTTTTTTATATCGTATTCTTTATAACCAACAACTTGTAGCCAAGTACCTGCTGGTAGCCGCAAATCAAAAGCAGCCCGTAAGTGTTTAGCAAGTTTAACGTAGCATTCACCCTCATGAGTACCTAGCAGTAAACCTTTCAGCTTATAGCCGTCTTTAATCACAAAATCTATAAATCTGCCCTCAAGGCAAAATTCTGAGACTTCCATATTCTGAGATGCACCCATTTTTATAACCTCCTTTTAACTAGTACAAGCTGTCAAGCGAGATATTCTCAGCAGTAGCTAAACATTAGAACTGTTGATAGCGACTTTTCCAGCAACACTCAAGAGTCCAAATCTGGTCTTGACGAGAGGCTGTAAATCGCCGTACTACACTCCAAAGTTGAACAGCCGCAGTCGGATTGCTAATTTCAACTTTTAATGGCTGGTTAGCCGCACAACTACAGGGAACGTCTAACTCCTCTAAGCGTTGATAGACTTGCCAGCGGTCTACCCAATTCACCTCTACAAGGTGGTTTATTTCTATTTCTGAACTATATGATTTCAAGAGCATTGCCCTCAAAGTGCAACAAACTTGCAGTAACTACCGCCATTTAACTCCCTGCTTTTTGAAAATCTTAGTAGTCTAACCTCTTAAAACCAGCATACCTTAAGTGCAAACAATTCTCATTAATTTTGCAAAAAAAATAAAATTCTTGCAATCATCCCATGAGAGAGATCGGGGGGATGACAAGGAGTATTAGGGCAAGGAGGCATTTACTCCTCCATCTCCCCTCACTCCCTTCGGTAGGTATGCACACTTAATTGTTCATGTCAATAGTAATGAGAAATATACACAACTCAATGGGTGTGCCATAATCCAGCGAACAATAAACTTAAGATTTTTAGTAAACAAAAATACAAAATATTGTGATGGCAAATTGGCTTGCTCTTATTGTGAAAATGTTAATATGTAAGGAATAAGCAGTTAAAATCTATAATTGCTAAATAACGAGGAGAACAATGTCTGAAACGCAAACTCTGTTACGGAATTTTGGTCATGTATATGACAATCCTGTGTTGCTGGATCACAGTGTAACCGCTCCAGTTACAGAAGGATTTAACGTTGTATTAGCTAGTTTCCAGGCACTGTACTTGCAGTACCAAAAGCATCATTTTGTAGTTGAAGGCTCAGAATTTTACTCTCTGCATGAGTTTTTTAACGAAAGCTACAACCAAGTACAAGACCACGTTCATGAAATTGGAGAACGTTTAGATGGACTCGGTGGTGTGCCAGTAGCTACCTTCAGCAAATTAGCAGAATTAACCTGTTTTGAGCAAGAATCTGAAGGCGTATATTCTTCTCGCCAAATGGTGGAAAATGACCTAGCTGCCGAACAAGCAATCATTGGCGTAATTCGTCGCCAAGCCGCTCAGGCAGAGAGTTTAGGCGATCGGGGCACACGCTATCTGTACGAAAAGATTTTGTTGAAAACTGAGGAACGTGCGTATCATTTATCTCACTTCCTCGCCAAAGACAGCTTAACTTTAGGGTTTGTCCAAGCAGCTCAAAGCTAAAATTCTCATAATCTAGATTTGTCTACCTAGACTGAAAGAAAAAGTTGACAGCACCAACTATTAAAATATTATAAAAAATGGCAGAGAATGGTATCCCTATTTCTCTGCCATTTTTAATCTAAGTAAACATATTTATATAATATTTAACGTTGAAAATATTTAGCAATTAGCTAGTTAAGATAAATTTTTATCTAAGTAATCTATTTGTGTATAAATAAGCAGACAGATAGATACCAAAATAAATCATCATTTATCGCAAGAGTTATCAGATTAAATAATAAAGATTCGCAAAAGCTTTAGAAATTTGAGGTTCATAATTAAATAAAATTAAAAATACAAAATAATCATTAGCCATTGGGCATGAAGAAAGAGACAAGGTAGACAAGGAAGAGGGAGACAAGGGAGAGACTTGTTCAATAATTCCCCCTTGTCCCCCTGCTCCCTGCTCCCCGTTCCCCACTCCCCTCCTGTCATCAAACTTAGAAAACTTAATAATAAAAAGCACCAGAGGGGGTAAAGACCCTTAAAATGATCAGGATTTCTATTCTCGTATTCCAAGGCAACGACTATGCCCCGCCGTGACGACCTCCAGAAGATTCTACTGTTAGGTTCTGGTCCAATTGTGATCGGACAAGCCTGTGAGTTTGACTACTCTGGCACTCAAGCCTGCAAAGCGCTCCGAGAAGAAGGCTATGAAGTGGTTTTGGTCAACTCCAACCCTGCAACGATTATGACCGACCCGGAAACGGCCGATCGCACTTACATTGAGCCGCTGACGCCGGAATTGGTCGAAAAAGTCATCGAAAAAGAACGCCCCGATGCTTTACTACCAACAATGGGAGGACAAACTGCCCTCAATCTCGCCGTTGCTTTAGCCAAAAACGGCGTTTTGGAAAAGTACGGCGTTGAGTTAATCGGCGCTAAACTCCCAGCGATCGAAAAAGCCGAAGATCGAAAACTGTTTGGTGAAGCAATGGCAAGAATTGGGGTAGCTGTGTGTCCCAGCGACACAGCCGAAACTTTAGAAGAAGCCAAAGCTGTTGCCCGCCAAATTGGTACTTATCCCCTAATTATTCGTCCAGCTTTCACAATGGGTGGAAGTGGCGGTGGTATTGCCTACAACCAAGAAGAATTTGAAGAAATGGCACAGGTAGGTATAGATGCCAGCCCCGTTTCGCAAATTCTCATTGACCAGTCTTTACTCGGCTGGAAAGAATATGAACTCGAAGTGATGCGTGACTTGGCAGATAACGTGGTGATTATCTGTTCCATCGAAAACCTTGACCCGATGGGTATCCACACTGGGGACTCAATTACCGTCGCTCCCGCGCAAACCCTCACTGATAAAGAATATCAAAGGCTGCGGGATATGGCAATTAAAATCATCCGCGAAATCGGTGTGGAAACTGGCGGTTCTAATATCCAGTTTGCCGTCAATCCAGTTAATGGGGATGTGGTGGTAATTGAGATGAACCCCCGCGTTTCACGCAGTTCGGCTTTATCTTCCAAAGCTACGGGTTTCCCCATCGCCAAAATGGCCGCGAAATTAGCTGTGGGCTACACCTTGGATGAAATTAAAAATGACATCACCAAGAAAACTCCCGCGTCTTTTGAGCCGACAATTGACTATGTGGTGACAAAAATTCCTCGCTTCGCCTTTGAAAAGTTCCCCGGTTCTGACCCAGTGCTGACAACCCAAATGAAATCAGTCGGGGAAGCCATGGCAATTGGACGCACATTCAACGAATCCTTCCAAAAGGCACTGCGATCGCTCGAAACCGGACGCGCTGGTTGGGGTTGCGATAAAGCCGAAAAATTACCCAGTGGTGAACAAATTCGCGCCCAACTACGGACACCTAACCCTGATCGCATTTTCTCTGTGCGCCATGCCTTGCAACTAGGCATTAGTGCTGAGGAAATCTATGAACTGACTGGTATTGACCCGTGGTTCCTAGATAAATTTCAGCAACTGCTAGATGTCGAGAAATTCCTGAAGCGGACACCTTTGCAGCAATTGACAAAAGAGCAGTTTTATGAAGTGAAGCGTGACGGATATAGCGATCGCCAGATTGCTTATGCCACCAAAACCACTGAAGATGAAGTTCGCGCCTACCGCAAGTCACTAGGAATTATCCCAGTTTATAAAACCGTAGATACCTGCGCCGCTGAATTTGAAGCCTTTACCCCTTACTACTATTCTACTTACGAAGAAGAAACAGAGGTCATGCCCGCAACCAAGCCAAAAGTGTTGATTTTGGGTGGTGGTCCCAACCGCATTGGACAGGGAATTGAGTTTGACTATTGTTGTTGTCACGCCGCCTATGCTTTGAAGAAAGCGGGGTATGAGACGATTATGGTTAACTCTAACCCAGAGACAGTTTCAACAGATTACGATACCAGCGATCGCCTTTACTTTGAGCCTTTAACAAAAGAAGATGTCCTTAACATCATCGAGACTGAAAATCCAGTTGGGGTGATAATCCAATTTGGCGGACAAACACCGCTAAAGTTGGCTATCCCATTACAAGAGTTTCTTACCAATAACACTTCTGGACTGCTGACTAGAATCTGGGGTACATCGCCAGATTCCATCGATATGGCAGAAAACCGGGAGCGGTTTGAAAAGATTCTCCAACAGTTGAATATCGCCCAGCCGCCTAATGGTATTGCGCGGAGTTACGAAGATGCGCTGATTGTTGCTAAACGCATTGGCTATCCGGTGGTGGTACGTCCCAGCTATGTCTTGGGGGGACGAGCGATGGAAATCGTTTATTCCGATGCTGAGTTGGAACGCTACATGACCTTTGCGGTACTAGTGGAACCAGAACATCCGATTTTGATTGATAAGTTTTTGGAAAACGCCATTGAAGTCGATGTCGATGCGATCGCCGACCACACGGGACGGGTGGTGATTGGTGGCATCATGGAACACATCGAACAGGCGGGGATTCACTCAGGAGATTCCGCTTGTTCCTTACCTTCCATTTCTCTATCACCAGCAGTTCTCAATCAAATTCGCACATGGACGGTACAGCTAGCGCAAGCGCTGTCAGTCGTGGGATTGATGAATATTCAATTTGCCGTTGTCGGCGCAAGCAGCTATTCTCCCCAAGTTTACATTTTAGAAGCTAACCCCCGCGCTTCTCGCACAGTACCCTTTGTATCTAAAGCAACAGGCGTACAGTTAGCGAAACTAGCATCCTTAATTATGTCGGGTAAAACCCTAGAGGAGCTACATTTCACCGAAGAAGTCATCCCAACTCACATTGCTGTAAAAGAAGCTGTATTACCCTTTAATAAATTCCCAGGAACTGATACAATATTGGGTCCAGAAATGAGATCCACTGGTGAGGTGATGGGGATTGACAGCGACTTTGGCCGTGCCTTTGCCAAAGCGGAAATGGGTGCCGGGGAGCGTTTACCGCTAAGTGGAACTGTATTTGTATCAATGAGCGATCGCGATAAAGCTGCTGCAAGTGGTGTGGTGAAGGAATTTATCGATTTGGGCTTTACAGTGATGGCTACCCTTGGTACACGCCGAGTTCTTCTGGAACAGTGGCTAAATATTCAATTAGTGTTAAAACTCCATGAAGGTCGTCCCCACGTCCTTGATGCGATCAAAAACCAGAAAATCCAACTTATTATCAACACACCTTCAGGGGAAGAAGCTCAGACTGATGCTAGGTTAATCCGCCGCACAGCCTTAGCTTACAAAATTCCCATCATTACTACCATCGCCGGTGCAAAAGCTACCGTCGCCGCCATCCGTTCCTTACAAAATACGACTTTAGACGTAAAAACTATCCAAGAGTACTGCCCGATCGCTAGGGAGTAGAGAGTACGGAAGCAGGGGAGCAGGGGAGCAGGGAGAAATCAATTCAAAATTCAAAATGACGCTCTCTACGAGACGCTGCGCGTAGCTTGCTTCTCTGTAAGAGTACGCGGACTCGCTCTAAGCGTTCGCGGTAGCGTCTCGTAGAGAAGCCATGCCGAAGCCTTTACGCTGCGCTAACAAAATTCAAAATTGAAGACTGGGAGGGACACGGGGATAAGGAGAATAACCATGCCCCATGCCCCATGCCCCATGCCCAATTCCCCATGCCCAATTCCCCATGCCCAATTCCCAATACCCAAGAAAATTAAGTAATTGTTATAAGAGAATGAATATAGTTCTCATTGAGATACTTTAACAAATATGAGGAAAATTATTTTAACCAGATGATTTCTTAAATTGACTTTTGCTCAGCATTAAGATATAGAACAACGTTACATTAACTGGAAAAACCAGGAAATTTCATATCGTTATCTAGCCAAATTCTTCTCATAAATGTTACAATTGTTAATAGGACTTCCATAAAAAATGTTTAAAAAGCGACCTTTTATCTAACTGTAGATACTTGTGAAAACTAGGAAATAACTGTAGTTTTAGCAGTTAAGAAGCCTAAATTTGATTATTATGAGCAGCCGAGTTTCTCAGGCGCGTAAGTTGCAAACCATAGCATGGGTTCCCAGTCTGACTGGGTAGCACCCAAATAAATAAAGAAAGCATCTATCCCTTAATGACCCTACCGCAAACCCCATCATTACCAAAGAGTAGCGCCATGAAGACCGCTCAGACAGCCACAGACCTCGTGCGGACTTACCTGCGTGAGATTGGCCGTGTGCCACTCTTAACCCACGAGGAAGAGATTTTCTATGGTAAACAGGTGCAACGTTCCTGCGCTTTGCACGAATCCAGGGAATCTCTTGCCACCCAGCTAGATCGTCAACCGACTCTAGAAGAGTGGGCCAAAGCAACAAACCTAGAACCAGCAGAGTTGAACGAAGCGATCGCAGATGGTGAAATTGCCAAACGCAAGATGGTAGAAGCCAATTTGCGACTGGTAGTGTCCGTTGCCAAAAAATACATCAAGCGCAACGTCGATTTACTGGACTTGATCCAAGAGGGTAGTATTGGTATGCAACGAGGTGTAGAAAAGTTTGACCCGACCAAAGGGTACAGATTTTCTACTTATGCCTATTGGTGGATTCGGCAAGCAATTACTCGTGCTATAGCCGAAAAAGCTCGTACCATTCGGCTGCCGATCCATATCACCGAAAAATTAAATAAGATTAAAAAGGCACAGCGCCAATTGTCTCAAAAGTTGGGACGCGCTCCTACAGCTGGTGAGCTAGCTCAAGAATTAGAATTGACCCCCAAACAAGTACGAGAGTATTTAGAAAAGGCGCGTTTACCCCTTTCCTTGGATTTGCGGCTGGGTGATAACTACGACACCGAACTCGGAGAAATGCTGGAAGATCCAGGGGCTTCTCCCGAAGAGTTTGTTATGCAATCTTCCCTTTCTTATGACTTAGATCGCTTGATGGGCGATCTAACGCCACAACAGAGGGAAGTAATCACACTGCGCTTTGGCTTAACTGATGGGCAAGCTCTGACTCTGGCTAGAATTGGTGAAATATTGAACATCAGTCGAGAACGAGTCCGACAAATTGAACGGGAAGCCTTAAGCAAACTTCGCAAGTCTAAAGCCAACATGGATGAATATTTGGCAAGTTAGAAGTTAGGAGTGATGAGTTTGTAATTAACTCCCCACTCCTCACCTATTTATTGGGGTGAGAAAATACGCTGACTTTGGTACGGTTACACCTACTTCCACTCTTACGCTAGGCTGTTACATTAGTTGACAGGAAGACAAAATAACTAAGTCAAATCCAAAACAGACATTTAATATTTAAATCACAAGCACCGCAGCTAATAGTGGTAGTTAAGGAGCTAAAAAATGAGTAACCCATCCAATCGTGTCTCAGAATTTTTTAATAGCGAATCAGAAACTAACGATTTACTCTGGCAGTACGTTAAATCCTTGAGTCCAGAGACAGTTACCCAGCTATCCAAACCCACGTCTGCCGAAGTCTTTCAGGTGATGGAACGGAATATTACAGGACTATTAGGTAATCTACCTTCAGAACACTTTGGTGTTACCGTAACCACAAATCGGGAAAATCTAGGTAGGCTTCTTGCTTCTGCGATGATTAGTGGTTATTTCTTGCGTAATGCTGAACAGAGAATGAATTTTGAAATGGCCTTACAAGGATCTGAAACCGACAACAGCGAAATTGACTAGAGATGTGCAATTTGGCAAATTTAATCAATATTGTTGGGCTGATAGCTAGTCATAACTTACGGCGATGCGAATTTAAAATAAATCTCTGGGAAATCTTTGCCGCTAATTCCCGATTATACATCACCTAAGTTTTTTAAAATATCCAAAATAGTGACGAATTCAGGTTGAAGTTTAAACGCAGAGGAAGGCGGGGTGTTTGATTTCGCTTCTCTGCAAACTCCTGTAATTTGGTGATTAATCCAATCAATGATATGATGTCAGGCTAGTTAGTTATAACTCCCGAATCTATGCAGAAAGCATAAAATATTCCTTCTCCTGCAAACCTTTTGTGCGGTCTGAATAATAAGTCTTTAACCGCACACAATGTTAGAGGCTTGTTTATAAATGATTAATGCACATTTGTGGATAAACGAACAGTGCTAAATAACCTTTTCAATAAATCTAAACTCGGCAGAGTTACAACTAGTCTGCCGAGTTTTGTTATTAGTCAAGAGTCAAAATTCAGAAATTATTTATTCTTTACCTACTCCCTACTCCCCATTCAACTATGAGTGAAACCAGTTCTTTCCCACCCCATAAAATCATTGGTGTTGCAGTAATTTGGAATGACCAAAAGCAAATTTTAATTGACCGCCGTCGTCCAGAAGGGGCAATGGGTGGTTTGTGGGAATTTCCTGGTGGTAAAATAGAGCCTGGTGAAACCATCCAGGAATGTATTCAACGGGAAATTTCCGAAGAATTGGGAATAGTAATTGAAGTGGGAGAGCATCTAATTACTATTGACCACAGCTATACAAACTTGCGCGTTACCCTCACAGTACACCACTGCCGCCATCTTACAGGTATCCCCCAACCTTTAGAATCCGATGAAATTCGCTGGGTAAATTTGGAAGAACTAGAGCATTTTACTTTTCCGAAAGCAAATATTCAAATTATTGCTGCATTGAAAGGAAGTGGGGGCTAGGAAAGAAGCAGAGGGAGCAGGGGAGCAGAGGAGAATAATTAATAACCAATGCCCAATGAGAAATGACCAATCCCGTAACAATCTATTAATTGCATTAGGTTGAGTCCCGCAATTTTCTACAATAGGCGCAGGGACTTTGATTTAAGGTGTCAGCAAATAAATGCCTAAAACCGTTGCCGATGTGATGAGCCGCGATCCTATTGTTGTCCGGGAGGAAACTCCACTCAAGGAAGCTATCCAAATTCTCGCAGAACGCCATATCAGCGGACTACCTGTTGTGGATGATCTCGGTAAATTGGTGGGCATTATCTCGGAAACCGATTTGATGTGGCAAGAAACTGGTGTTACTCCACCTGCGTACATTATGTTTCTTGATAGTGTTATCTATTTAAAAAATCCTGCTACGTATGACCGTGATTTGCACAAGGCTTTAGGGCAAACTGTCGGGGAGGTGATGAGTAAAAACCCGATCGCTATTTCCCCTGATAAAACTTTAAGAGAAGCAGCTACAATCATGCACGATCGCAGCGTTCACCGCTTACCAGTACTTGAGAGTACTGGTCAAGTAATTGGTATTCTCACTCGTGGTGATATTATTCGGGCTATGGCTGCTAGTCAAGATTAGTCATTAGTAATTAGTCATTAGTCAAGAGTTTTTGACATTTAACTGTTGACTTTTGACTCTTTTTTATACATTTGAAAATCAAGGATAACTAAATGAGTATTACTCCGGAGTCTGTTAAGCAATTGCTCAGTTCTGAGGATTTAGGCGATCGCTTACGTGCAGTAAATCAAATCCGCGAATTGGAACCTGCGGTTGGCTTTGAATTAATTCAAAGTGCTATTGGCGATCGCAATTCCCGTGTCCGTTACTCAGCTGTAAGTCAAATGGATACACTTGGAACCCAAGATTTACAGTTATCCTTGGATATCTTGCGCGATCGCTTGCTTCATGACTCCGAAGTAGATGTACAAGCAGCAGCAGCAGACTGTTTAGGCGCTCTGAAGTTACGTGAAGCTTTTGAAGATTTACAGCAGCTGTATCATACAACTGGTGAATGGCTAATACAATTCAGTATTATTGCTACATTAGGAGAGTTGGGCGATCCACGAGCCTTTGAATTACTCAAAGAGGCACTCTCATCAGAAAACGAATTAGTCCAAACTGCTGCTATTAGTTCTTTGGGTGACTTGGGAGATGTACAAGCAGTTCCGCTGTTGGCTCCCTATGCTACCAATCCAGATTGGCAAATTCGTTACAGACTTGTACAAGCCTTGGCTCGTTTGGGTAATCCAGAAGCTAAATCTATATTAGAAACTCTGGCTAATGATGAAGTCGATGCGATCGCAAGCGAAGCTAAAAATTCTTTGCAGTCAGTTTAAGTCTATCTAAGGTTAAGAAAATTCACCATTCATATAGATTTATCTGGCAGTATAAAAAATTCGACCTGGTTGGTAAATTTTGCATTCCAGCCAGATCGAATAGATCAATTAGAGTTACTTTTAGCAATTAAAAGTAACTTTTTTATATTTAGGATAGGACTATTGAATGACACTTTTACGACGGCGAGACATAATCATGCCAGCACCAACTAAACCTAAACCTAGCATTGTGGTTGGCTCAGGAACGCTAACTGCTTCGAGAGTTAAGTGGTACTCGCTTGTTTTTCCATTAAGAGA
This sequence comes from Nostoc sp. JL31, assembly GCF_017114965.1. Lineage (NCBI taxonomy): Bacteria > Bacillati > Cyanobacteriota > Cyanophyceae > Nostocales > Nostocaceae > Nostoc > Nostoc sp. JL31. The sequence continues at coordinate 28,857 of NZ_JABXKO010000054.1, read as the reverse complement.
AGCACCCAAATTGCCAACCCCAATAGTTTTTCCATTGAAATTAAATTTCCCCGTAATTCCATTGAGTGCTACGTCATTAATACTAGTCTTCGATATCCGAGTTCTGGTAACTACAGAATCATCTAGATCAAAGGTGAGAAGCGCAGTAGTACTACCCAAGGTTTGCGATCCGAAATTAATGAACGGAGTGTAAACGCCTGTAGAATATGTAGCTGTTGTGCCTGATACATTAGCTATCTTGGTTAAATTTAGAGTGTTAATGGTAATACCTGCGGCTGATAAGCTTGGTGAGAAGGCTGCAAAATCACCATCAGTATCAACACTATCAACATCAACAAATTTAATACTGGTAGCAGTTGGATTGATTCCATCACTAGGAACGATAGATGTACCAGTAAGACCAATACTCCCGGTCAGGCTTACAGCTTGAGCTGAACCAGCAGATGTAAGCATCCCAGCAGTTGCCAAGGGGATTGCAAAACTAGCAGCCAGAGTCGCGTTTAGTAATTTAGATTTAAAATTAATCATGAGCGTTTGAGAGTCCTAATAATAACCTGGAACAGAGAAATTGATTGCTTGACCTTTACTATCAGTAATCTATTTACAATACTGTCAGTGAAAGCGAAACTTGCGTGATGTATTTCTTATCTCCATAAAATCACATAGACTTAGAACCTGCAATATTTACTGAGTGGTCTTCATCACATCTTCAACTAATAAATAGTCTTCATAAAATTTTAATTTCTTACATATCTCCGCTTCGTATATCTCTTACTCTCTAGGGTTTAAATTATTGGCAATAGCTCTGGCTTTAAGAAAAACTATCTGCGTAATGGTTAAGTATGGTAACTATTTATACTTAATATTACTAAACCAGATTTTAGATCAATGGAGTATGCAGTGTATCTAATCTTTTGAGTTGCCAATATTTAGTGAAACGGTTCCTCTCATAGAATAAATGGGAGGAACCGCTGTATTTGTTTACTATGGATAGTCTTTGCGCTCAAATTGAATCTTTGGAACAAACGACTAATTGCTAGCTATTGCCGCTGTTCTCAAATCTGTCAGATTTTTCAAATGCTAAGAGCCAAATACCTGTGGCCAGGTTGTCACAACAAAAACTACAACTGCGGCGATCGCTAACAACCCTTGAATCAAATTTCCAACCAAAGATCCGACTACAATTCCTATACCTGCTTTAACTGCTAACCCAAATTCACGTCGGTACAGATACTCACCAATAATTGCTCCTAAAAGCGGGCCTAGTAAAATTCCTAACAGTGGCCCCCCAAAAGGTAAAGTTGGCAATAATCCCAAAAATCCTACTACTAAGCCGACAATTGCGCCAATTTGCCCCCACTTGCTAGCTCCAGCTTGTTTTGCTCCCACATAGCTAGCTAAAAAATCCACTCCGACACTGAGTAGTAAAACTATAATTGTCACAATTAGTGGAATCTTGATAGCTGCAAAGGAACTACTAACGATTCCCCAGATAATAATTGCAATTAAAATTAAGCTGCTACCAGGAATAGCTGGAACTACAGCACCGATAATACCCACAACCATTACGGCAATTAATAGCCAATAAATAATTTGCATAGATTAATTGTAAATTTCCAAATTCTCTCATAGGGGCGCACATCTGTGCGCCCCTACTGTATATTCTATCTGGGTAAGATAGCGAGAAATGCTTAGTACACTGTGGTGCAAGTTTGCTAATGCTTCTAAACTGCTATTTAAAAGCTCAAAACCAATGACGAGAAAAATATTAACTGGACTAAGTTCTGAAGCCTACGAACACCCCTTTGATCGCAAAGCTTTGGCTTCTTTGCAAAATATGCCTGGTGTCTCCTTGCTACTCAAAAAAATTAATGAATACGGTATTGATCGCCTACTTAGACTGCAAAGCCTTGGTAGTGAAATCAGAATTTCGCCCCGTAATTTTCCCGAATTACATCAAGCATTTGTAGAAACCTGCCAAATTCTTGATGTTGCTCCATTTCCTGAATTATATCTATTTCGAGGCACAGGTCACATTGAAACCTATATTGTTGGCGTAGAAAAACCCCTTGTCGGTATTAATTTAGATGCAATGGAGTGGCTTGGCGTAGATGAGTTGCTTTATGTTTTCGGACACGAAATCGCTCGCATCAAGAGTCAGCACATGATTTATCACCAAATGGCAATTGTTATGCCAACGTTAAAAAATTTGTTAAGCAGTACCACACTAGGAGTCGGTGGCTTAGTAGCTGGTGGTATGGAACTAGGTTTGTATAATTGGCGGATGATGGCTAGGTTCACTGCCGATCGGGCTGCTTTACTGGCTTGTCAGGATATCGACGTAGCAACTACTACACTGATGAAACTCGCAGGTTTACCAGATGAGTACTTGACTACTGCTGTAATTGAAGATTTTCTCATCCAAGCCCGTGAGTTTGCATCCAATAACTTTGATAGTGTGGATAAAGTCACTAAAATATTAAGCTATACAGAATCTGGGCTTTCTTGGGTAGTTATGCGGGCTGGCGAGTTATTGAAATGGGTTGATTCAGGAGCTTATGATAATTTAATTCAACAAACAAATTTAAAGACACCGGAAGAACTAGAAGAAAAAGAAGGAAAGACACCGCAAGAAAAGGAAGGTTGGAATTTTTTGACTTCTTGGTGATTGAATTTTAAGTTTTAGATTTTAGATTTAATTTTTAAATTTAAAATACGCTTGTGACACTAAATGACTTGCTAATACCGATTAGCTCCGAGCTTGCTCCCAAATAAGGGGCTTAAGCCCCTTGTCTCACTAAAATTGGCTGGTTTTTAAACTAGCTGACAATCTAAGTACTAAGAGTAACGGCTAATTTATCAGCAATTCCCGCAATCCAGTTTTCATCTTGTTTGGTGTAACTGCGAGGAGCATTCGCTCCCAAAATTAACGCACCTTGGTTGCCAATAGGTTGACAAATTACACCTTGAGTATTTTCTGGTAAATAATCAAATTCAAGCCTACCTGGATATATTTTTAGAGCAACTAGATAAATCGGCTTTTGTTTTTCGAGTACCTGTTTTAAGATTACTCCTGGCACAACTTCAGATTTAGTACCCAAAATCCCGCGACGCAATAAAACTTTACCTTCATAAAAAACTACAAGCGATCGCGTTACTGTATTAGTCAACAATAAATGAGATGCCCAGGCTAGCTCTGTTTTTACGGCTTCAGGTAAATCTGGTGCGAGTACAAAACCTTCTTCTCCAATTAGCTCTACAGTATCAGGCGATCGCGGCTGAACTTGCTGCCAAATTAAACCCGTCAAAATTAACACCGCGCTCAAAATCACGCCCACCACATCACCACGCGATTGAGACTGAGTTAATTCCGGTGTTAATAAACGGTTAATCAATAAAAGTACAGCGCCTAACCCACCTACGACAATGGGTAGACGCCGCAAAACTCGATTAGGATCAGGTTTAGTCATTAGAAATTGGGAATTGAGCATTGAGCATTGGGCATTGGACAATAATTAAAGTTCTTCTCCCCCTGCCTCTCCTACTTCCCCTGCTCCCCCTGCTCCCTGCCCCCTGCTTCCCCTGCCTCATCTCCTCACTCCTCCCCTGGTTCAATAATCCGCTGGAAAAGATAACCAGTACCCCGTGCGGTGAGAATCAATTCTGGGTTGCTAGGATCATCTTCTAATTTTGCCCGCAAACGTGATATATGCACATCTACTACACGGGTATCCACATGACGTTCTGGTGTATAACCCCATACTTCCTGCAAAATTTCCGAACGAGAAAAAGCTTCTCCAGAGCGACTGACTAACAACTCTAACAAGCTGAACTCCATACCTGTCAATCGAATGCGCTCATCGCCTTTGTAGACTTGTCGCTTATTCGTATCGATTTTAATATTAGCGACATGGATTACCCCAGAACTGGGAATTCCAGAAGCACCGTTTTTATCTACTCGCCGCAGCACCGAGCGAATCCGGGCTTCTAGCTCTTTGGGGGAAAATGGTTTAACTACATAGTCATCAGCACCCAATTCTAACCCGGTGATGCGATCAGCTACATCACCCAAGGCTGTTAGCATAATAATGGGGACATCTGATTCTTTTCGTAATTCTTGACATACACCATAGCCGTCTAGCTTTGGCATCATTACATCTAAAACTACCAGGTCAGGCTCAGTTTTGCGAAAAGTTTCCAAAGCTTCTTCCCCGTCGCCAGCTGTCACTACATCGTAGCCAATCATGGAAAGGCGTGTTTCCAAAATCCGGCGAATGCTGGCTTCGTCGTCTACCACCAAGATTTTTTCTTTATGGCTTTCCAAGTTTCTCTAGGCTCCTTGACTAAAAATTTACATGATTAATTTTTAATACCATAATATTAAGATATCATTCCATGAATTGATTTGGAAAAAGCTCTAAATACCACTATTATTAGTTTTTAGTTTTTTTCAAGAATTAAGTAAATATTAAGATTATTTAATAAGATTTAAGAATGGCAAAGCCAAAAACCTTTTTCACTTGTAATGAATGTGGAGCAGAATCGCCCCAGTGGTTTGGTAAGTGTCCAGCTTGCGGCACTTACAACTCTCTAGAAGAACAAATTTCTATTCAATCCTCAGTAGATGTACCCAGCCGGGGGGGAGTGAGTAGTTGGCAATCAGCTCAAGGCAATGGCAAATCTCACAATAAACCAGCTAAAGCGCGAGCTTCCTTAACATTTGATCAAATTACCGATCGCCAAATTGCTCGCTGGGAGTCTGGTTATGGAGAATTAGATCGAGTGCTTGGAGGTGGGGTCGTCCCTGGCTCTATGGTGCTGATTGGTGGCGATCCAGGTATTGGTAAATCGACTTTATTGTTGCAAGTATCTAATCAATTAGCACAGAAATACCGCATCCTTTACGTAACTGGCGAAGAATCGGGACAGCAGGTAAAATTACGAGCTTCCCGTTTGGGAGTATCAAAAACTCTAAGTATGGTTAATGAGGAAAAGGTAACAGTAGTAGTAGATCCTACATTACCCATAGACCCTGACAGTATTGGTGCAGATTTATATGTACTGCCAGAAACAGATTTAGAAGAAATTTTACGGGAAATAGATTCTCTCAAACCAAATGTGGCGGTGATTGATAGTATCCAAACGGTGTTTTTTCCGGCGCTGACTTCTGCACCAGGTTCAGTAGCTCAGGTACGGGAATGTACCGCAGCACTGATGAAGGTGGCGAAGCACGAAGATGTCACCATGCTGATTGTGGGACACGTCACCAAAGAAGGAGCGATCGCTGGGCCAAAAGTTTTAGAACATTTAGTCGATACAGTGTTGTATTTTGAAGGCGATCGCTTTGCCTCCCATCGGTTATTACGCACAGTCAAAAACCGCTTCGGCGCAACTCACGAAATCGGTATCTTTGAAATGGTGACAGATGGATTGCGAGAAGTCTCCAATCCCTCAGAGCTATTTTTAGGCAACCGTGACGATCCAGCGCCAGGTACGGCAATTGTGGTTGCTTGCGAAGGCACTCGCCCCATCGTTGTGGAATTGCAAGCTTTAGTAAGTCCCACCAGTTACCCTTCCCCTCGGCGTGCTGGAACTGGCGTAGACTACAACCGCTTGGTGCAAATTCTCGCCGTCTTAGAAAAACGGGTGGGAATTCCCATGTCCAAGTTAGATTCTTACGTTGCTTCTGCGGGTGGGTTGAATGTGGAAGAACCAGCAGTAGATTTAGGAATAGCGATCGCAATTGTAGCTAGTTTCCGCGATCGCATCGTCGATCCAGGTACAGTATTAATCGGTGAAGTTGGCTTAGGCGGACAAGTGCGATCGGTTTCCCAAATGGAACTGCGGTTAAAAGAAGCTGCTAAGTTGGGATTTAAACGAGCGATCGTGCCCAAAGGGACAAAATTTCCTGACTTGAATATTGAGATATTACAAGTCTCTAAAGTAATAGATGCGATTATCGCCGCCATCCCGCATCAGGAATTGACAGCCGACGATTTAGAATCCGATGAAGAAGAGTAACTACTGGGGACTGGGAAATTGTTCCAAAATTTGGGAAGAGTCAAAGCAAATTTCATAATTTTTACGAGTGAAAACCGAGTCCCCAATCCCCAGTCCCTTTTCTTCTACACACCAAAGGACAAGCCACCATGACAGCCCTCACCCAAGGCTACCAAATCACTTGGGAAAAACTACTCGATGATTACAAACTCCCGAATTATCCAGGGGATAACCTCAATCAACCAGCTTTAGCTGCTGCACTCACGGAAAGCCTACAATTAGCTGGAAAAATTTCAGCTAACGCTCTAACTCCAACCAATTACGGCATTTGCGCCACTTTGAATGGCAGAATGAATGGTCATCAAAGCTCCTGATTGGGCATACATACCTAACATTCGTGTTGAACGCGAAGAGGTAAAACGCAGTTACACTCCTCAACTACAAGGAGAAATGCCAGTAATTGTGATGGAATTTGTTTCCGATACACAGGAGACAGAGTATTCTATCAAAGCGACATATCCCCCAGGAAAATGGTTTTTCTACGAGCGCATTTTAAAAGTGCCAAACTACATTATCTTTGAGCCAGATTGCGGTAGTTTCGAGATGTATCGCTTACAAAACGAACAGTACATTTTGCAAGAGCCTGATGAAAATCAACGCTATTGGATAGCAGAAATGAATCTTTACCTTGGAGTGTCCCAAGGTACTCGTGAAAACCGCACAGGAAAGTGGTTACGGTGGTGGGATGAACAAGGAAACCTTCTACCTTGGGGAACAGAATTAGCCGAACAAGAACGCCAACGTGCTGAACGACTAGCAGCACAATTGCGGGCGGCGGGAATTGAGCCAGAAGATTAGACTTCCTGTAAATAATTTATGTTTGCTAGATTAGCGAAAAATTTGCTAAATCTAGCATTTTTTTTAGAAAGATGAAATTTTAAATAATACCAATTAAAGCTAAAAGTTGAGAGTATTTTTGTTAATTAGGGGTTGCTAATACTACCAAAGCTAAGGCTAATTTATTCCCGTTAAAACTTGAAAATTATTATTAATAATTTTCACCTTTGTAGCGAACAGGTATAATTTTATACTTTAACATAAAGGCATGATAAAGGCGATCGCCTAATCCCGCGAAGAAGAATGCGATCGCCTTTATGTAACCCCTTTATCAGGAGACAAATACAATGATGGCACAATTACAAAAGTCTGCCCAATCACAGTTAAAGCAATACCTGGGTGAATTAGATACACCCACCCGCAACGAATCAACTGCACAGCCATTTCCCAACAGAGAACCGATTAAGCATCTACTGATTGGTTCTCCCAAAGCCGTTAGCAGTACAATTCACTACTTGCAGGTAATTGGCTATGCCAGTGTAGGAGATTGGAGTCCACTGCTACCAACCGCCAACCCAGGTGAAGTAATGAGTATTTTAAGCCGTCAAATTTTAACGCAATAACCACTATCTAACTTAGATCCCCGACTTTTCAAAAAAGTCGGGGATCTGAACAGCGCAAGGTTTCTATTTTTCCTGTCGTGGATCTTCAGAGGGAGGATGAAAACCTCCTTTTATCCAAAGTTGCCGGGATTTTTGAATGAAGCGATCGCTACGGCGTTGATCATTCAAATCTAATCTATTAGTTGTTGAGTTATTATCTCCAGGTACAGAAGACGAAGATTTAGGCACAAGAAGAGAAAATGCAGCAGATAAACCTCCTAGCAAATGGGAAGTTTATGAGCGAATTCTGCGGATTCCCTACTATGTTGTATTTAGTCGCTACACTAATGAACTTCGGGCTTTTCAGTTAGTCGGTGGTCACTATGAACCGATGAACTTGACTAATGGATACCTACTAATACCAGAGATAGATTTAAGTTTAGGCTTATGGCAAGGTTCATTTCGAGATATTGAAAGGTTGTGGTTAAGGTGGTTCACTTTGACAGGAGAATTAATTCCCGCACCCACAGAGGAAGCGGCAGCTGCAACTGAACGAGCTATGATTGCTGAACAAGAAGCTGCTCAAGCCAAACGAAAAGTAGAACAATTAACAGAACGTTTGCGTCAGTTAAATATGAATCCTGATGAACTAGATGAATTCTTGTAGCTTTACAAGTCTTTTCTTATACGCAGTATAATTTTCTGTTTTTGAGGAATCACCTGCACTAAAAACCTTGATAGCCGATGCCGAAGCAGCCATTTCATAACGATATTGACTCCCAGAAAGATTAATTTTTGAGAGCGATCGCATATTTAGCAGTTGAAATACATATAATATTCCTTTCAGCAAGTCTATAGCAAACCTCAGTTTTTATGAAAAACCATGATGTCACGCTATATCCTTACTGTTCCTCAACCCAGTTTCAATTGGGTAACTATAGGGAAAATAAGGTTCAGCAGCAAATCTCAAAGGCGATGCCCTGAACATTTGCAGATATTACCGCAGACACTGATTATGTTGCGGCGGCTAAAATACTTAAGTATGAGTAGTAGGATTAAACTACTCAGGTTAAAATTGTCTATTTGGTAACACAAGACCATCAGAAAATTGTAGAAAAGTGTATTTCCTTGTCTCGATAGTGGTGCTAACCTCAATTTAAAGGATGTTATCAGCCTTTATCTGCTAGAGTTTCTGACTTTCAGCAAATTAGATAATTTATCAATAACAAAATCGCTAGGAGTGCGATGATGATGTCACAGTCCCCTATGACAAGACCAGAAATAGCTGCTGGAACTCTAATCGATAACCGCTATATTATCCAAAAACTTCTAGGACAGGGAGGATTGGGACGAACTTACTTAGCATTTGACACTCGTCGGTTTAATGAAGCCTGTGTTCTCAAAGAATTTGCACCCATTGGCACAGGCGAAAGTGGACTGGAACAATATCGTAACTTATTTAAAAGAGAGGCTAAAATTCTTCATCAATTGCAACATCCTCAAATTCCTAAGTTTTTGGCTTGCTTTGAAGGAGATGGTCGGCTATTCCTAGTACAAGAGTATGTTGACGGTAAAACATATTCAAGACTGCTAGGAGAACTTCAACGTCAAGGAAGAAATTTTTCTGAAGACGAAGTTATACAGTGGCTAAAAAATCTGCTGCCTGTTTTGGAATATGTTCATCAGCACAACATCATCCATCGAGATATTTCTCCAGACAACATCATGTTACCCGATGGCAAGGATCTGCCCGTGCTGATTGATTTCGGGGTAGGCAAGCAAATTGCTGACATAAACGAGGTGAGAAGTTCCAACCAACAGGTAACGTTTGTTGGCAAAATGTCCCTTGTAGGCAAAGTGGGATATGCTCCCCGCGAACAGATTAGTTTGGGTTTATGTTCACCCTCTAGTGACCTTTATGCTTTAGGTGTAACTGCTATTGTATTACTCACGGGTAGAGATCCATCTTTACTAATGGATCAATACTCACTTGAATGGAACTGGCGTGATTATACCTATGTTACTGATGGGTTTGCTCAAGTACTTGATTGTATGTTGGAAGATAGACCTAATAAGCGATACCAAACAGCCAGCGAAGTTCTTAGAGATTTAGGCTATATTGGAGAACCAGAAGTAGCAATGTCTTCTGCAATCATGGTTGATGATTTGCCAGCCACGGTATTTAACCCGGAATTTCAGGCTATGTCGTTTATATCACAGTCATATAAACAACCTGAAGAAACAACTTTTACTTCACCTACTAGTCCACAAACTGGGCGACGAATTGAACAAGAACAACAACAATCTTCACTCCAGCCAGCATTTATCAAACATTGTCAGCAAGAATTAGCCTACCACATCGGCCCAATGGCAAATCTGATCATAGAAGAAATACTAGCTCATAATCCTTATATTTCAGCTGACCAATTTATTGAACTTGTAACTAAGGAAATTCCTAATTTTCAAGCAGCTTTTGAATTCAAAAAAAGCTTATTTTCATAGAGATTTAGTCCTTATGAATTGAGGAATAATTTTAATCTCTTAACTAATTCTGTGGGTTTAAGTCCAATACAGTTCAGTTAAGGCTAAAACTCTTTGCCAAAGTCAATTTTTTTAACGTAGACGCATTCGCGCAGCGTCTCGTTAGAGAAGGACGCAAAAAGAAGAAAGACATGCTTAACCCAAGCGTATTGGGTTTAAGTCAAGAAAGCTAATATAAAGTAACGAGATTTTTTGACAGGATCTAAATACCCCTTACAGAAATCAATTACATTAGCTTTATCCAAAGCGAGTCTATATACTTCTGATGGGAAAGCAAGCTATATGCAGCGTCTTGTAAAGAGCTTCATTACGAATTATTGTAATCGCTTGTACCTCCTTGAGTACGTTTGATTCTTCTCATCGCCATTTCTAAACTTAACTGCATCCGTTTAAAGGCTTTAGCTAAATTACCGATTTCATCATTAGACATCTGCTCAAATTCAACTTCCATATGTCCCGTACTAACTTCTTCGGCTATGCGAGTCATACGTTTGAGAGGAATCACAACTTGTCGATTCAAGAACAAGTTCACTAACAGGATAGTCGCTATAAATATAGCTGATACAATCAAAATAATTAGTAAAGAAGACTGATTCGCTTTGCTGATGACATTCTTGGCAGGTACTGATATAATCTGAGCGCCAACAATTTCATTAAGCTTCCACCCAAATCCATTAGCAGCACCATAAAGACTAATCATACTTTGAGGTGCAGCTTCAGGTACACTATGACAGACCAGACAGCTTTGTTCAGAAACTGCTAAGGGACGAGCAATATAAAAGATATCCCCACCAGGAATTGAGCGAAATCCACTAACTTCTTTAAGGTCTGATTTATTTCTGAACTGTTCTACAATTTCTGTCTCAAAACCGTCAGCCTTATCCCGAAGATTTGTGGGATTGAGAGTTGCTTCTTTATAAAAGAAATCACGGTAGTCTGTTGTTTTCCGTAAAATTTCAAACACTTCTCGTGCTGAATATCCAGGAACGGTTTGCGGCAAAAATTCAGTAGCCAATTTATCAACTAGCTCTGGATTCACTTGAGTACTGGTGTATTTACGAACAGAACTCATTGTTTGGATGAGCATGAGACCAGTGGAGCTAATATCTTGTTTAGCATTCTCCCTCAGTAGAGAAGAAAGAGTAAATCCACTCAAGCTCAGACCAAATGTCAAAATTACCAGTAGCAGAATTGTAAATTTTTGTTTCAAATTGAGATTCTTTAGCATAATTTTAGATTATCTACAAGTCAAATTATTATGAACAAATATGTCTAAAGTTACTGTTTACTCTACCATGAGCAATCAACTTTCATATTTTCGTATAAACGCATAGTTTAGGCAAAACGATGAGGGTATATCCAACTTTATACTATTAGTAATTATTGAGGTTCATCAAAATGTTATCTAAGTAACTAAGTTCCAAAAAGCTACAACAGCAATTCAAATGGAATTCCCAAAAATTCGTGTTGGCTGTTCTGATACCGTGCCAAAATAAATACCAGCAATTGTCAAATATTACTAATGGTGTGGAATGCAGGAAAGTCTTTATTCGGGGGACGCTACATTATTGAAAGCCAACTAGGTGAAGGCGGAATTGGCATTACTTATCTTGCCAGAAATCAACGAAATCAACAGCGAGTGATTAAAACCCTCAAAGAAGAAATCCTGAATCACCCCGCCTGGATACTCCACCGAAACAAGTTACGGCAAGACTTTCGTGATGAAGCAGTTCGGCTGGCTGTGTGCCACCATCCTCATATAGTACAAATAGAAACCATCTTTGATGAGGGGAATTTGCCCTGCATGGTGATGGATTACATCGAAGGGGAAGACTTAGCACAGCGCTTGAGGCGAATAGGTGTGCTATCAGAGGCAGAAGCACTACTGTACATCCGGCAAATTGGCGATGCTTTGACCCTAATCCATTCTAAAGGACTGTTGCATCGGGATCTTAAACCACGCAACATCATGATCCGCATTGATAAATTAGAAGCAGTGCTGATAGACTTTGGCATCGCTAGAGAATTTGTTCCTAATATGATCCAAAGGCATACAGTGTATCGTACTCCTGGTTTTGCCCCACCTGAACAGTATGAATCAGAAGCGCCGCGAGGAGAATACATTGATATTTACGCCCTAGCTGCTACTTTGTATAACTTGCTTACCGCAGTTGTACCAACTAGTGCAGATGATAGACGTCACAATATTAATTTAGAACCACCACAATATTTTAATCCCAACATCAGCAACAGGGTAAATCAGGCTATTATGTGCGGCATGGATCTGGAGTCAACGTATCGTCCCCAGTCTGTGCAGGAGTGGTTGGATTTATTAGGTCCTGAAACTGGGGAAGATGTAACCAAAATATCATCTACTTTAGTGATAACGCCTAGAGTGAAACTACCTGTACCTGTTGTATTAGATCGGCAGAACTGGCAATGTGTACAGACCCTCAAAGGTCATTCTAGTATGGTTCATGCGATCGCCATTAGTCCAGATGGGCAATTTCTTGCTAGTGGCAGTAATGACAACACCATCAAGCTTTGGCAAGTAAGCACTGGCAAATTAGTGCGTCAACTGGGTCGTTGGTCTTCTAGTCATTCCAGTATGGTTAATTCCGTCGCCTTTAGCCCAATCTCTTCAAACCTTTCTTATCAAGGCGAGTCCGGCAAATCTGCGGGAGTTGCAGACCTGAACCGAGGAATTTTAGCTAGCGGGAGTTGGGATAATACAATCAAATTGTGGGATGTCAACACAGGTAAAGAAATTCGTACTCTCACTGGTCATACTAATTGGGTGAATTCCGTTGCTTTTAGTCCAGATGGTAAGTTTCTGGCTAGTGGCAGTGCTGACTGCACAATCAAACTGTGGCAGGTACACACAGGCATAGAAATCCAAACTTTCACAGGTCATTCCGACCCAGTTTCGTCAGTTGCTTACTCTCCAAGAACCCCTGCAACCAATAGCCAGGATAGACAGTTGGTGGCTAGTGGCAGCAATGATTACACGATTAAACTGTGGCAAATATACACAGGCAGAAACATTTACACACTTACAGGCCATTCCTTCTTTGTCAACTGTATCGCCTTCAGCAAAAATGGGGAAATTATCGCCAGTGGTAGTGGTGACAGCACAATTAAACTCTGGCATGTAAATACAGGCAGAGAAATTCGTACTCTCATTGGTCATTCTGATTCAGTTTGGTCAGTCGCCTTTAGCCAGGATGGACAATTTCTCGCTACTGGCAGTTGGGACAACACTATCAAACTGTGGCACATACACAGTGGCAGAGAAATCAGCACACTTACAGGGCATTCCAACTATGTTAGATGCGTCGCCTTCAGTCCCGATGGCCAAACCCTAGTTAGCGGTAGTGATGACGACACTATTAAAATTTGGCGAAGGGGGTAGTAAATAATTCGTAATTTTTCTATGAATCTATAGATAGAACTGCGATCGCCCCAAATTTGTGACAATAATGACGGCAACCGTTATTTTTGAACAAAAATAAATTATATGGGCTTTGGTATTGGTGATTTATTCTGGATTTTCCTCCTTCTGACTTCTTTGCAACCCCTTTGGCAAAAACGTCAAATAGAATATCGGCGCTTGCGTGCTTTACAACAATTCCAGCAGGAACGCAAAAGTCGGGTGATTTTGCTGATTCACCGCCAAGAGTCCATTAGCTTTTTGGGAATTCCCATATCTCGCTACATTACTATTGAAGACTCAGAACAAATATTGCGAGCAATTCGCCTAACACCGCCAGATGTAGCGATTGACTTAATTTTGCACACTCCTGGCGGTTTGGTTTTAGCTACCGAACAAATCGCTAGAGCGTTAATTCGCCACCAAGCAAAAGTTACAGTTTTTGTACCCCACTATGCGATGAGTGGCGGTACAATGCTTGCGATCGCCTCTGATGAAATTATTATGGATGCTAACGCTGTCTTGGGGCCAGTTGATCCCCAATTGGGTAATTACCCCGCAGCCAGTATCCTGAAAGTAGTTGAAGATAAACCCATCAGTGAGATTGATGACCAAACTCTAATTATGGCCGACCTCTCACGCAAAGCAATTCAGCAGGTACAGAGGTTTGTGCGAACTTTGCTAAAAGACAGTATACCCAAACAAAAAGTTCTGCCAGAAGATATTGAACCGATTATCGAAGCCTTGACAACTGGGCGCGTCACCCACGACTATCCCATCACTATTGAAGAAGCAACAGAAATGGGGCTGCCCGTAACCGTCGGACTGCCCCATTCTATTTATGATCTCATGGATCTGTACCCACAGCCACAAGGAGGACGACCCAGCGTGCAGTACATTCCTATGCCTTACAACGATCTCCGTCCAATTCTGCCTACACCCAAGGGCAGACCCTTAGAAGAACCAAATCAGATGACTTGAGTGGCTCCGGGGTAAGAGTTTTTTGTGGCAACTAGGGTGTAGCTGTTGGTGTAGCTGTTGGTGTAGCTGTCGGTGTAGCTGCTGGTGTAGCTGTCGGTGTAGCTGCTGGTGTAGCTGCTGGTGTAGCTGCTGGTGTAGCTGCTGGTGTAGCTGTTGGTGTAGCTGTTGGTGTAGCTGTTGGTGTAGCTGTTGGTGTAGCTGCTGGTTTAGCTGTTGGTTTAGCTGTTGGTTTAGCTGTCGGTTTAGTTGTTGGTTTAGTTGTTGGCTGGCTGAAGAGTGTTTTTGCTTCTTCATTCAGCTTTTGGCGGAGTGCTAAATTAGCAATTCCAGTTTCTTGCAACTGATATTTCTTCTGATACTCCTTCACCACTTCTCCCGTGCGGGAACCATAAAAATGATCGCGCGGCAGAGGAGGATTTGGCTTCACCACTGCATTCAAATTTCTGTGCAGAATTTGAACGATGTTAGCAGCAAAATCTTGGGTTTTTGGCCCTGCTATGCCATCAACTGGTTTTAGCTTGTAACCAGTCTGAAATTCTCGAATTGCCTTTTTAGTTTCCTCGTCTGTCAAAGCAGTATTTGTTACCTTGACGTTATAGCCTAATCCCCGTAATACCTCACGGAATTGCTGAGGCGTATAACTTTTTTGAGGGGCTGCAAAACCTGTGTCTGCAATTACTAAACTAGCAGTCATCAGGCAAGTAACAGCAAAGGTTGCGCTTGATTTTCCAAACCCACACCACATACTTAAAAACTCCTTTGGGTTAAATCAGCAGGATTATAAACGTTAACAGCTGCATTTTAAGTTTGTTTAATAACTTTTTTCACGATTATTTAATGAATTTTGAACAAATTGTGATTTTTTTTTGTTAAATTTAGCTAAAAACTTAAAAAATGATTTGTGTCATCTATCAAAAGAAGTAGCTTGTATTGGCAGAGGTAGAGCAGCGATCCGATCATTTGAATCAAATACACCTTTTTAACACTAAATTGCCATGTAACTCACATCTGTGCATTGATGTCAACTTAAGATTAAAGGCAGTGTTTTGACCTGTGGCTATGCTTCAATGAGGAGTATTTTCAGCCTATGGTTGGAAAAAGGGTTTTGGTTTGGGCTGAAGTTGACACCCATAACAGATGTGCCCTTCTACTGGGGTCTACTCGACTGGAAATTGCTGTAATTGGTGGTTAGAAAGGGCAGAAAGAAAATTAATAAATGAAAGAGTTTATGTTTTAAATAGCCAAAAAAGTATCATATTTTACACAAAATGGAAAATATAAAATCTTCTAAGCAGCGTAATCTTTGGTTTGAAAGATTTATGGCAATTACTGCCGCCGTAAATTTAAGTTTAGTGTTGTTCGATTTAAGTTACGTACCTTGGCGAGATTTCTACTTGCGAAAAGTTCCCCAAATTACTAAGATTTATGACCCAATCAAAGGTATTGAAAGTCATAGAGACACAAAAAGTTATCTAGAAACAGTAGACGCATTAGAAGAACAAATTAGGCAAACAGGGTTAGAGTCGCCTCAAGTAAATAGCAGGCTAATACAAATAAGTCGTCTTAGCAGCGAGATGATTGACAGTAACCCGTTTGCGGGAGCGAATAAGAGTGGGACGCTGGAAAAAATCAAACAAAGGATGCGATCGCATATCCGCAAAGAATCTGCAAAACAGTCCTTTGCTACTTTTTGGAGTCAGCCGCATGTATCACAAAATGGCTGGGATAAAGAAATTAATTTTTTCAACAAAAGCATCCGCCCTTTGATCGCCAGTAACTACTACCGCCAAATCGGGGAAAATGGCGATTTTATTGATAAATTCTGGATTATTGACTTACCCTTTGTGATTTTATTTGGCGTAGAATTGCTGGGGCGCACCTTCTTACTCAAACGCCAACATCCTGGTTTTAGCTGGTTAGAAGCACTATTGTGGCGTTGGTACGATTTATTTTTACTACTGCCATTTTGGCGAGGGTTACGAATCATACCTGTATTAATTCGCCTCGATCAAGCGCAGTTATTGAATCTGCATCCAGTGCGAAAGCAACTTAATCAGGGGATTGTCGCCAATTTTGCCGAAGAACTCACAGAAATTGTCGTGGTGAGGGTGATTAATCAGGTTCAAGGTTCAATTCAGCAGGGTGAATTAACAACCTGGCTCTCACAACAAGAAAATTTACGTCCCTACATAGATATTAATAATGTGAATGAAGTGGAAGCGATCGCAGGTCTTGTGGTAAAAACAATTGTCTACCAAGTGCTACCTGATATCCAACCTGCGATCGTTGCCATTCTGCGCCACAACATCGAAACCGTCTTCGATCAAGTTCCCGTCTACCGCAACCTTCAGAATCTCCCTGGCGTGGGACAGGCTCAAACCCAGTTAAGCGAGCAACTGGCGACTCAAATCACAACTAATCTTTACAAAACTTTGGTTAGCGCTGTTGAAGACCCTGTAGGAGCAAAACTCACCAGTCAGCTAGTAGAAAGCTTCACCAAGGTATTGGGATCTCAAATCAAGGAAAAACATGTACTCTCAGAAATTCAGAGTTTACTTTTTGACTTCTTAGAGGAAATCAAACTCAACTACGTCCAGCGTTTATCCCAAGAAGACATAGACCAAATTATCGAGCAAACTCGGCAGCTACGAACACAAGCATCAGTTCCCGTGGTAGTGGATAAAGGTGCTACTCTCCCAAAAATACGGGAAGGGTAGGGAGAGCAGAGGAGAAATCAATTCAAAATTCAAAATTCAAAATTCAAAATTAAAGAACTTCTACCTCCTGCCTCCTCTCTCCCAATGCCCAATGCCCCATGCCCAATGCACGACTATAAAAGAAATGCGCTAAACTCGAATTAGGCGAATCATCATTTGGTTCGTCACAAGACTTCTTGGAAGATATACCTATCGCAGGAAGTGGGTCGATGCCCACTTTTTTTATTGAATTCTCTCATGGCTCATCCTTTAGTTCCACAAATTATTGATTTGGCGACACCAGTGGCAGAAGAACTGGGATTGGAAGTGGTTGGTGTGGTTTTTCACACCAACCAGAGTCCACCAGTGTTGCGGGTAGACATTCGCAATCCTGAGCAAGACACTGGTTTGAACGATTGTGAGAGGATGAGCCGTGCTTTAGAAGCCTCCTTAGATGCTGCGGAAATCGTTCCAGATACATACGTCTTGGAAGTGTCTAGTCCTGGTATTTCGCGGCAACTGGTAACAGACAGGGAGTTTATTTCCTTTAAAGGATTTCCTGTCATTATCTCCACTTCGCAACCCTACGACGGACAACAAGAGTGGATTGGTCAGTTGATCCGTCGGGATGAGACAGCACTTTACTTAAACCAAAAAGGTCGTGTAGTCGAAATTCCTCGCTCCCTAATTACTAAGGTGCAGTTAGAGGAGCGCGGATAAACAAAGGGCTATGGCTCAAGAGTTAGAGACTAGAGCACCTTAGCTCAAGGCTAAAGATTTAGGAACTAAGGGCTAAAGGTTAGGGGCTAGAGGTTAGAGATTAGTTTAAAGCTATTCTCTAATCCCTGGCTCTAGTGCGTAGTTTTCAGTCCCTAGTCTCCAGTCCCCACTCAGTAGAGACGCGATTAATCGTGTCTCTCCCCACTCCCTAATTTTTAAAGGAGATTGCTTATGTCAATGGTTACTTTATCTGGATTAAAAGAATTAATTGAAAGTATAAGTCGCGAACGGAATTTACCCCGGCTTGCAGTTCAATCAGCTATTAGAGAAGCACTACTCAAAGGCTATGAACGCTATCGCCGCGCCCAAAATTTAGAGCGCAAACAGTTTGACGAAGATTATTTTGAAAATTTTGAAGTAGAACTCGATATTGAAGGAGAAGGATTTCGCGTTCTTTCCACCAAAACCATTGTTGAAGAAGTAGATAACACAGATCACCAAATTTCCCTAGACGAAGTTCAACAAGTCGCTCCCGAAGCGCAGTTAGGGGACTCTGTGGTGCTGGATGTTACCCCCGATCAAGGAGAATTTGGTCGGATGGCGGCGATGCAAACGAAGCAAGTATTGGCGCAAAAATTACGGGATCAACAGCGCCAGATGGTGCAAGAAGAATTCCAAGATTTAGAAGGAACTGTTCTCCAAGCAAGAGTCCTGCGGTTTGAGCGGCAATCAGTGGTTCTAGCAGTTAGCAGCGGCTTTGGTCAGCCAGAAGTAGAAGCCGAATTACCCAAGCGGGAACAGTTGCCCAATGATAATTATCGGGCAAATGCCACCTTTAAGGTATATCTGAAAAAAGTCTCCCAAGGTCAGCAACGAGGACCACAGTTGCTTGTGTCTCGTGCTGATGCTGGTTTGGTAGTTTATCTTTTCGCCAACGAAGTCCCAGAAATTGAAGATGAAGTGGTACGGATTGTTGCCGTAGCTAGGGAGGCAAACCCCCCTTCCCGTTATGTCGGCCCCCGGACTAAAATAGCAGTAGATACTCTTGATCGTGATGTAGACCCAGTAGGCGCTTGTATTGGAGCTAGGGGATCGCGAATTCAAGTGGTAGTCAACGAATTACGCGGTGAAAAAATAGATGTAATTCGCTGGTCGCCAGACCCAGCAACATACATTGCTAATGCCTTAAGTCCAGCACGGGTAGATGAAGTACGCCTGATGGACCCAGAATCGCGGCAAACTCATGTACTTGTAGCTGAAGATCAATTGAGTTTGGCTATTGGGAAAGAAGGACAAAACGTCCGTTTGGCAGCTCGTCTGACTGGTTGGAAAATAGACATTAAAGACAAAGCTAAGTATGACTATGCAGCAGAGGATACTAAATTTGCAGCCGTCAGAACAAAATATCAATCAGAGGAATCAGAGGAAGAGGATCTTGAATATGAAGAAGAATTCGAGGATGAAAATCAGAACGAATTAGAAGACGAAGATAGTTTTGACAATAACGATGATGAATAATTGATTAATTTTGTAAAGTTTTGATACTGTAAGATTGTAGTCTCAGTCTCAAAAGCTACTTGGTATAAGTAAAAAATAGTAATAATAAACTTATTTTTACTTCCATTATCCTGGACTGAGATCGCAAAGAACCGATGAAACCAAATTATCGGCGCTGTATTAGCTGCCGTAAAGTAGGCTCAAAAGATCAGTTTTGGCGGATTGTCCGCGTCTTTCCCGATGGAAAGGTACAATTAGATCAGGGCATGGGGCGTTCCGCCTATATTTGTCCAGAAACGAGTTGCTTACAAGCGGCTCAAAAAAAAAATCGACTAGGGCGATCGCTACATGCATCAGTGCCAGAAGCACTGTACCAAAGCTTGTCGCAACGTCTAGCCCGCAGTAATACCCAAAACCAAATTTAGTTGGAACAACTTTGTGACGTAATCATTAGAGGAATTGTGTCGAAAGCCGAAGTCGCGCTTTCATCACACTCCCTGTTGATCGTTAAGGTTAGTGCCAAAATAGTAAATGGGTGTAAAAGGCATTCGGCTCTCCCATAACGAGGGGCGAGGCAACATTCCCAGAACAAAATGTAATCGATTGTGTTGTGGAAGACTCAGAATCAACAAAACAAGAAACTACAAAATGGCAACCTGGTAGCGCTCAGGCGCAGTTCGGCCTCAAGGGTTCCTATAAAAATCTTTTATTTAAGAAATTTTTATGGGTATCCCTCAACCATCATTCCTGGTGGGGATGCCATTATTAAACCGAAACATCTCTCTTTCCTGATTGGAGGCACCGGCAAAAACTGAACGGCAGTCTAAAAACAGTAATCCAAGGATGGAGATGTCGCAAACCAGGCAACCATCCGCTAAAACTGTAAATTAAAGGGGAAGAGTGGATGAACAACGGCAAAGTTAGAATTTATGAATTATCAAAGGAATTGAATTTGGATAACAAAGAGCTACTAGCAATTTGCGACCAGCTCGATATTGCGGTCAAAAGCCATAGCAGCACGATTTCAGAATCCGAGGCAGAAAACATCCGGGCGGCAGCAGAAAAGCTTGCAGCTACGAATGTGTCAGCCAAAAAGGAACTAGGTACAACCAGCCATAAGCCAAATTCACCACCCAACGGCGGACGTAACCGACCTGCTGCACCCCACAAACAGCAAATTTTGGAAATACGCAAACCCAAAATATTGAGAAATACTACTCCCAACGCCCTAGAGGCGTCACTTGCTAACAATACCCAAGCTGCCTTGTCTGAAGCTAATCCTCCCTCTCCTCCACGGCCTTTCGCTACACCAGTCTCACCCCTGAAACCGGCAGCACCAACTCGACCTGTGCCCCGGACTCAATCTGAGACTCAAGAGCAACCTCCGATCGCTGACTTGGAACAAACGCCTAATCCGAATCCGGCGCCGGAAAAAATAGCATCCCAAAAACCGGAAAAAACAGTTCCACCGAGACCGAAATCGGAAAAACCGATCAAACCACAACTAGTTGCTCCTCCAGCCAGACCTGAGGCAGAAGTTGCCCAGGTGATAGATGAGGCGCCAGTATCTCAGGCAGATAAACCGATCCTCAAACGCGACCAACGGCTACGTCCTGCGGAAGGCGATCGCGAACAAATTAAGCCGAGAGTCGCTAAACTGCCAACAGACCAGTCCGCACCAGGTGCGCCACAAAGGACAAGTCGTCCTACCCCTGCACCCAGCAGACCAGAGCCGAGAGGCAATAGACCATCTGCACCATCACAACTAGGAGAGGGACAAAGACCCAGACCGGCACGTCCAGGTGAAGCAGTAGCAGCCGCAATGCCGATCGCTACTCCACCTAGACAGATGTCAGGCATAGCGGGCAAATCTCAAGGATTGGGTGATGAACCAGTCACACCGGATCTCCTCGACTTGAAACGCCCAAGTCCGCCTCGACCGACCAAAGGCGGCAAAAAATGGGTAGAAGAGGAAATAATTGACGAAGTTAAAGAGAAGGCAAAAGCTGGCGTCAAAGGCAAGCGGATCAAACCCATACTCGATGATGAGTTTGAAGAAGATTTGCTCGATGATGACGATATAGATTCACCAGCCACAGTCCAAGTCAGCCTTTCTATTGCTCGTCCTCCCAAACCGAAAGCGACTCGACCTGTACAGATGCCAGGTGCAACCCTTGCTAGCGCCCCAACTGCAAGAGGGAGAAAATCTGGTTCTAGGTCTGGTTCCAAGTCTTCGAGCCGCGACCATCACCAAAACCGTCGCCAAGAAGCCGAGACAAAGCGCGATCGCCCCGAAAAAGTGACGATCACAGGGCCGTTGACTGTGCAAGAACTGTCTGACGTATTAGGCGTTGCCGATACAGAGATTGTCAAAATCCTGTTCCTTAAAGGTATGGCGGTGAGTATCACTCAAAATCTAGATATTCCCACAATTACCCTGGTAGGAAAAGAACTAGAAATAGAAGTTGAAACCGTCGAACGAGAAGCAGAAGCTCGGAAAATCACGGAAATGGTCGGCGCAGAAGACCAAGAATATCTTCATCGCCGTCCGCCTGTCGTGACAATTATGGGTCACGTAGACCACGGTAAAACAACCCTGCTGGACTCAATCCGCAAAACCAAAGTGGCTGCTGGCGAAGCTGGCGGTATCACTCAGCACATTGGTGCATACCATGTAGATATAGTACATGAGGGCAAAGCACAGCAGATAGTCTTCCTGGATACTCCTGGTCACGAAGCTTTTACGGCGATGCGGGCACGAGGAGCGCGGGTAACAGACATTGCCGTGTTAGTAGTGGCTGCTGATGATGGTGTCCGTCCCCAAACCATTGAAGCCATTAGTCACGCCCAAGCTGCGGGAGTGCCAATTGTTGTTGCAATCAACAAAATTGACAAAGAAGGGGCACAACCAGAGCGGGTGAAACAAGAGTTGACCCAGTATGGTCTGACCGCAGAAGACTGGGGTGGTGAGACAATCATGGTTCCCGTGAGCGCCATCAGAGGTGAAAATCTGGATACGCTCTTAGAGATGATTCTCCTGGTAGCAGAAGTTGCAGAACTATCTGCTAACCCAGATCGTACCGCCAAAGGAACTGTCATTGAAGCACATCTGGATAAAGCTAAGGGAGCAGTTGCTACCCTGCTAATTCAGAATGGCACCCTGCATGTGGGAGATATCTTGGTAGCTGGCTCGGCCTTTGGTAAAGTCCGGGCGATGGTGGATGACAGAAGTAAGAGAGTAGACATTGCTTCTCCTTCCTTTGCTGTCGAGGTACTAGGTTTAAGTGATGTGCCAGCAGCCGGCGACGAGTTCGAGGTCTTCCAGAACGAAAAAGAAGCCAGAGCACTTGCTAGCGATCGCGCAGACAGACAACGCCTATCCCGCCTATTACAAGGACGTGTTACCCTCACAACCCTGTCGGCTCAAGCACAAGAAGGCGAGTTGAAAGAACTCAACTTGATCTTGAAAGGAGACGTACAAGGTTCCGTAGAAGCTATTGTGGGAGCGCTCAAGCAAATCCCGCAAAACGAAGTCCAAATTCGGATGCTGTTGGCTACTGCTGGGGAAATCACCGAGACAGATATCGATTTAGCTGCTGCCAGTAACGCTGTAATTATCGGCTTCAACACCACC
Organism: Nostoc sp. JL31; assembly: GCF_017114965.1. Classification (NCBI taxonomy): domain Bacteria; kingdom Bacillati; phylum Cyanobacteriota; class Cyanophyceae; order Nostocales; family Nostocaceae; genus Nostoc; species Nostoc sp. JL31. Next base: position 5,919 of record NZ_JABXKO010000054.1, on the reverse strand, counting down.
TTTGCCAGTGGTGCTAGACAAGCCGCCGATGAAGCAGGTGTCGATGTCCGGGAATATAACGTAATCTACAAACTCCTAGAAGATATCCAAGATGCCTTAGAAGGTCTTTTGGAACCAGAGTTGGTGGAAGAACCCTTGGGTCAAACCGAAGTCCGTGCCGTCTTCCCAGTCGGTCGTGGCGCGGTTGCTGGTTGCTACGTTCAATCTGGCAAGCTAGTTCGCAACTGCAAAGTCAGGGTGCGACGTGGCGGTAAGGTGATCTTTGAAGGTGTCCTTGACTCCCTAAAACGGATGAAAGAAGATGCTCGTGAGGTCAACGCCGGTTATGAATGCGGTGTCGGCATAGATAAATTCAATGATTGGGTTGAAGGTGACATCATCGAATCCTATCAGATGGTTACGAAGCGCCGCACTCTCACCTTAACGAGATAGATAGTGTTGAGGGTAAAATGCTTAGGAGTTAGGAGTGATACATTAGAAGTTAGGAGTTAAAGGCTACTAATTCTTAACTCCTAACTCTTAACTCATAACTTTTTATTATGCATTCATTTCGCTCTGAACCTATTTTGTGGATTCACGTCGCTGGATTGGCGACGTTGCCTGTTTTTTTAGTACTCTGCTTATTCTTTTTGTCTGTAGGCGAGCCATTTTTGCCAGTCTGGATGGAGCTATTCTTAGTTGCCGCCATTGGTGTTCTCCCCCTGCTATGGATGCAGTTGCGTCGCCCCTTTTATATATTTGCTCTTTTAGGAATAGCCCTAAAGCCAGAAAATCTAACTGAACGGCAGCGGAAAATTCTCTGTTTAATTAATACAAAGTTAAATCGTATCCTGGCATTAGTGGCAGCAGCATTGTCAGTTTGGATACTGTGGAATCTTTACCAAATTGCCCCATTAGTAGCAAATTCAGCTAAATTCCTCCCCCAATGGCGCAGCCTTGCACTAGTACTTGCAGGATTAGCCTTTTTGGGCAGCAATCTATTTTTACAAATACCTGTGAGTGTAATGCGAGTTTTGGTGATTAATGAGACAGAATTCGCTGGCATTGAGCCATTATCTTTAGAAAAGATTAAGCAAGATTTCACCATTTTAGGAGTGCGGGTTAATCAGATTGTGCCCCGATTATTGCAATCATTGTTTAGGATAAATACAGATTCGTAGTAGCCCCTAAAGTATATTATTTCACTTTAAAAGGGCTAGAGATAAGAGCAGGGGAGGCAGGGGGCAGAGGAGCAAAGGAGAATAAATAACCAATGCCCAATGCCCAGTTACCGTTGAAATTTAAAATAAAGGAATAAGGAACTATGGCTCAAATTCCAGCTTCTAGCGATCGCCAATTTTCTGCCCATACTGAAATTTGGTATAGCCTCAAATGTGCGATCTCCACTAGTTCAGGTTTTCAACGTTGGCAACTAGAACGTGATGCTCAATTGGATGGAATTCGCTTGGAACAGCAGGTACAGCGGTATTTACGAGAAACTTTAGAAACTTTAGCTTACTAAACACCAAATAAATCTTGTAGGTTTGTTTGCAAGCGGCGGAGTTGACGGTATGCACTCTCCAAGCGATGCCTACGGCGGTAAACTACGCCATCAACTTCCACTTCAGGGATAATTCTTAATAATTTCAATCAGCGATACTTGCCTGTCTTGACTCGCAGAAAGTACCAAAGCGGCTCGTAAAGCCTGCCGATCTGCTCTCCGAGACGGTGTATAAGTAACTTGACTAATTTGATCCAAAATAATATTACCAATCTGGCTATTTAGCACTCTATCTAAAAATACAGGGTTTACCTTCACTGGCTTTGTTAAATACTGACGAATGGCTTTGGGGTCTTGTCGCGCCAAAGCTAAATTTACTCTTAGTGAACGTGAGAGTTCACCTGTTTGGGAAAAGGTGGATAGTTCCTCTACAGAAAGTGATTCGCGGAAGATACCATACTTCAGCACTACTCTTTCCGCAGCAAAGGCAGGAGTAGACACAAATAGAAGACAGATACTACCCGCTAAAACTAAGACGCCACGCAGCCCCAAAAAATTAAAACGCATTTCTCCCGATTTCTAATAGGTTTGCTTTTCCTGCGATCGTACTTCCCGCAGAATTAGTTGCGGCATCTAGCTTTAAAAAATACTAAAAATTGCCTCATCCCCATAGTGCCCATAATAAAATTTTCTGGGTAACACAATATTAGGACTGGCGCAAAAAACCTCTTTAACCCTTATTCCTCTGCGTCCTCTGTGGTTTGATTTTCCATGACCTGGGTGTAAGTCCTAAATATAACTAATGTATAAGTTCTGTGACCTATCTAGGGAATTTAGCTGAATCAGTGCTAATCATCCAGTATAGTTTTGCATGGGTTTTAGAGCAGCTACAACGCTGTTATCTTTAACCTTGTTCGACATACCTTAATTCAGCACATCACAGACAGAAAAAATGAAATATCGGGGTTCTCACATTTCTCTGGTGAAAAATTTTCGCCTTCTTTCTAGCAGTCATCTCAGATACACTTTGCGCCTAGGAGCCGGACTAACGGCAATACTTGTTGTTTCTAGTGGGTCAATACTACTACCTAGTGAGGTTAACGCTGGTGCGACTTACCCAGAAAGTATCGCCCCAACTCGCACAGCGCAAGCTCCTGCAACTGCCGCAGCGATTTATGTTAATCCAGCAACTGGTGCAGATAGGGCTGGTGCTGGTGCCACCTCAGCTGCACCCTACAAAAGCATAAGTTTCGCTCTCAGTCAAGTCCAAGCAGGTGCAGTGATTCAATTAGCACCTGGTAACTATAACCAGGAAAGTGGTGAAACCTTCCCGCTTTTACTTAAACCAGGGGTGACACTGCGGGGTGATGAAGCTACAAAAGGTCAGGCGATATTGATTGCAGGTGGAGGCTTCTATACTAGTCGCACCTTTGCCAGACAGGACATTACCATCCTGGCCGAGCAAGATACCACGATCGCAGGTGTCACCGTTACCAACCCAAATAGCCGGGGTACGGGTGTGTGGGTAGAGTCAACTAATCCGATTATCAAAAACAGTACTTTTACTAACAGTGTCAGAGAAGGTGTTTTTGTCACGGGTACAGGCAATCCCAAAATTGAAAGTAACCTCTTTGTGCAAAACAAAGGCAATGGGATTTCAATTGCTAAAACTGCCCAAGGAGAAATTCGGAGTAACTTATTTCAGGATACTGGTTTTGGTCTTGCGATCGGTGGCACTTCCACACCTCTAATTGTAGAAAACCAAATTATCGAAAACCAAGACGGTCTTTTTATCTCAGAGTCAGCGAAGCCCGTATTGCGTAAGAATGTCATTCAAAATAATAAGCGGGATGGAGTTGTAGCAACTGTTAGTGCTTTACCCGACCTTGGCACTAACGAAAATCCTGGTGGCAATCTTATTCGCAACAACACTCGTTATGATGTGAACAACGCCACCAAAACAGGTAAGATTGTCGCCGTTGGCAACGATATCGATCAGAAAAAGATTTTTGGCTCAGTAGATTTTGTTGCCGCAAGTGTTGACGTACCCCCCGGAGGGCCTGTTGCCTTTAAAGATGTGCCAGCAAATTACTGGGCAAAAACCTACATCGAAGCTTTAGCCTCCCAAAATATTATTGCGGGCTTTCCTGATGGCAGCTTTAAACCCAATGAACCTGTAACCCGCGCTCAATTCGCCACTATTGTTACTAAAGCTTTAACGCCAGCAGCCAAACGCCCAGGCATTCAGTTTAAGGATGTAGCAAGCAATTTCTGGGCTTACGCTGCCATTCAATCTGCTTACCAGAGTCAATTTGTTTCTGGTTATCCCGATGGCACTTTTAAGCCACAGCAGCAAATTCCCAGAGTGCAAGCGTTAGTCGCTTTAGCTAATGGTTTGGGCTTAACTGCAAGTAATCAAAATATCCTTTCTTTTTACACCGATGCGGCCCAGATTCCTAATTATGCGATCGCTCCTGTTGCTGCGGCAACTGCACGGCAACTAGTAATCAATTATCCCACAGTGAAGCAACTCAATCCTAATCGTCAGGCAACTAGAGCCGAGGTTGCTGCCTTTGTTTACCAGGCACTTGTCAATGCTGGACGTGCCCAACCAATTCCTTCATCCTATTTGGTAACAGCCCAGTAAATGCCTAGTTAGCAAATTGGAAGCACCAGACTAACAAATTATTAGTCTGGTGCTTCCAATTAATGTGAGTTTTGTTAAATTTGGGAGTTTTTAAACATAAAATTTGGGGTCTTTAAATATAGCTGACCCCATTTGAATGTGATTGGGTTTATGGTCAGGATCTTTATATTGGCTGACCCCGTTTCAATGATTTCTATTTTCTCAGAAATTTTTGCTTTTTAGGATTTCCTAATAATTTTTTTATTTTTTCTTTCTTGATATTTTAATATTCATCAAAGCATTAATAAATTTGAAGAATATAAAGATATATCAAAAGAAAGTAGTCAAAAATTAACTAGCTAAAATTTCTCCCTTCAGAAATTAGGATTTTTACCCGAATTCGAGCGTTGTGCCCGACCCTGTTCCCAGCGCCAGAGGAAAACCATTAAAGCAACTATTCCTACTTGGAGAGCTAAACTAGGCAAAGCACTCTCAACATTGCGTCCGGCAAGCACTTGGAAGAAAAAAACGAATGCACCGAGTGAGCCAGAAGCACCGAAAGCGATGTAGAAAAATTGTCGTAAGCCGCGATAAGGAGCAGCTATTTCTGCTTTGAGGCTGGCGTATTGTTCGGGGTTAAGACGATTTTTGCGATTTTGATCCATCATGATTAAATCATGTTATACTCTTAGATTGTGTACGCCGATGTGGCTCAGTGGTAGAGCAGCTGATTCGTAATCAGCAGGCCGTGGGTTCAAATCCCATCATCGGCTTTAGTCAAAGTATTGCTCAATAGTCAAGTTTGACACAAATCATGTACAGTGACTAATTATCTGCGAACGGTGACACATTGATGTCGTTGTGACAAATTATTGTCATTAAACCTAGATTATTACTTAATGATGGTGATTATGCGACAGTGCCAGGAATTCAGGTATTTACTACTAATTCGGGAGCAATCGCATCCTCGATATAACAAAATGTTGGCGACAAAAAGATCCCCGACTTTTTAGAAAAGTCGGGGATCTGATTTCTTGTTTAAGTAGGTGTGGATTATTGCAGCAAAGGAGTTGTGCCATTACCGTTAGTTGAGGCATTGGCAATTGCAGCTTGAGTAGGTTGAGTAGTAAGAACCGCTACAAGTGGAGTAACTTTTGAACTAGATTGTTTACTTCGTTTTCGATTAGAGCCGCCAGCCTTGGAATACTCTATACTGTTTCTGCCGTAGACAGTTGCAACTCCACTTAGCATTCGTTCAGACATTTCGGAGAGAGCTTTATCCATCTGGGTTACTGTTTTACGCGATTCTTCCAGATTGGAAACCAGCGTATTATTAGCTTCTAGCACAGCACGGGTAGTGTTGATTAGGTGGTTGTAGGCTTCAATGGTCAACCCATGTCCTAAATCCAGATTTTCATCAATAGATTTAAGCAAGGCGAGACGAAGTTGGGCTTTGTCAATAGCAGCAGATCCACGAGTTTTTAAAGACATAGCACATCCTTTTTAATAATTCCTTTTTCAACATAGTGGAGTATCCTTTTGCCTGAGATGGGTAGTTTTGTGGATTTATTTCCTTAAAAGTTAAAGGAAATAATTACGAGTTTGCCTGTGTTTTTACTCATTTTTCATATCGATTTGTTGTTTTAGAATAAGTACAATCAGCAACAGTAATCACAAAATCAATAAATGCGAACCTCGAAATAGCAATTGCATACCCCGAAATAGCAATTGCGTACTCCGAAATAGCAATTGCATACCCCGAAATAGCAATTGCATACCCCGAAATAGCAATTGCGTACTCCGAAATAGCAAT
>NZ_JABXKO010000043.1:0-44512 GCF_017114965.1 Nostoc sp. JL31 | reverse complement strand
CGCACGGATCTAACTGAGAGGTGCGGGGAATAATATCCCCCATCGACTCAACCATGTCCCAGTTGTTGACGCAAAAGCTGATAGCTGAGATTAGTATTGGCAGCTTGCATATTTTCCAAAAGTGTGTATTGGCGATTTACCAATTCGTAGGTTTGATCGAGATATACAGCTTTCATGGTTGGTGTGAGCAAAACCTCACCTGATTCCAAAACTGCTGTTTGGTTTTCCATCCCCAAAATTGCTTTTACCAGACTCGATTTACCAGAACCGTTTGCGCCGATCATGGCAATGCGATCGCCAGATGATATATGCAGTTGAATATTTTGAATCAAGAGACGTTCTGATATCCTAAGATTTGCACCCTGAATATTAATTAGATTTCGGCGCTTTGGATTTTTTTCTTCTAGCTGAATACTCGTTAATTTAGTAGTTTTGACCTTTGTCTCTGCAACCTTTTGATTAGCCTTTGCTACTGCTGCTTCATGTTTCTTTTTCGCAGTTCCGGTAGACACCTCAGCTTTAGTTTTAATCAGCCCTGCTGCCATTCTATCAATACTGCCATTAAGAAACTTGGCGCGACCGTTACGGCTAGATTGGGCTGCGCGTTGCTGTTCTTGCATAGCTGTGGCTTGGGTACGTTTGAGTTCCTTTCTGGCGGCTTCGTGCGATCGCAATGCTACCTCTAACTCTATTTCTTTCTGTTCTCGATAGTGTGAGAAATTACCGCCATATACTTTCACGCCAGCAGGTGTAAGTTCCCAGGTGACATCTGTCACTTGATCTAAGAAAAAAGGCTTATGCGAGACAATTACAAAAGCACCTGTAAAATCTTGAAAAAACTGCTTTAAGCTTTCTAATGCTTGCAAATCCATGTGATTTGTTGGCTCATCAAGTAACAGTAGGTTTGGTTTTTGAGCTAAACCGATTGCCAGAAATAGTTTAGTAAGTTCTCCACCGCTCAAGTTAGTAATTGGTAGTGACAGGTCAAGGTTTGTGTGAAACTGTGTTTGTAAAATCTCCTCAATCTTCCACCATTCATCAGAGATATAAATCAAAAAATTAAGCACTGTCTCTGCTGTAATTTCTTGTCTGATAATACTGATTTGTGGCAAATAATAGATAATACCATTACGTAAAATCGAGCCTGTCTTGGGGCTGAGTTGACTTGCAAGTATCTTGAATAGGGTTGATTTTCCTATTCCGTTGCGACCGACTAAAGCAATGCGATCGCCTGCCTCAATACTCACATGAACTCCTTGAAACAAAGTGTTATCCACACTGAGTTTATATCCTAAATCCTCAGCTAGTAATATTGATTTTTTCGGCATTATTTTCAAACCTCAATTCGCAAACCTCCACCAGCATGTTCATAACAATTGCGGGTAGATTAGACGCAAAAAAAACTCAGCCGTAGACAGTTGTCAAGCGGTTCTATGTGGATAGGAGTGATGACAATATTTTTAGTGCATGACTATGTGAAGTAACCCTGTCAAACTAGTTGATTTATTCTTCGTTGACATTTGTTGCTTTGGCGCAACAGGTGTTTGGTACTACTTCATTTGAGCTATCTCGCTGGAGTTGTAATGAGGTTTCATATTGACTACAGTGTAACACTAAGGAATTTCGGAAAGCGAGGATGTGATGTCTGACGACAAGCCGCAAAGCGTCTACGTTTTTTTCTTCTCTGTGCCTTCTATGCCTCTGCGGTAGAATGCGATCGCTAACTACAAAACTGCTAAAGTAAATTTATAACTACTTGATGCCATATCCATTCTATGACCATTGCTCAAGAATTAGATTCTCAAGAAGGCATCTGCCAAGATGTTATATTTCCCCCTGGTGATTTATATAGTGACGAACCTCCCTTGGAAAGCGAACTGCATTTACGACAAATAATCCTACTTTTAACGTGTCTGGAATGGTTGTGGCGAGATAGAAATGATTTCTATGCGGCGGGAAATCTGACTATCTACTACAGTCCGCGCCAACGCAAATCAGAATACTTCCGAGGACCAGACTTTTTTGTTGTGCTGGGAACTGAACGTAAAACCCGTAAAAGTTGGGTAGTCTGGGAAGAAGATGGCAAATATCCGAATGTAATTTTAGAAATTTTGTCTAACTCAACAGCTAATACTGACAAAGGTTTAAAGAAAACAATTTATCAAGACACCTTCCGCACACCCGATTATTTTTGGTTTGACCCTTACACACAAGAATTTGCGGGATTTCATTTAGTAGATGGAGAATATCAACCTCTACAAGCAAGTGAACAAGGATATTTGTGGAGTCATCAGCTAGGGTTATATTTGGGAGTTTATGAAGGTTTATTGCGATTTTTTACACGAGATGGGCAACTAGTACCAACACCAGAAGAAACGGCAGAACAAGCCGAACAAAAGGCAGAACAAGCCGAACAAAAAGCTGAACAAGCCGAACAAAAAGCTGAACGTTTAGCAGCAAAACTGCGGGAGTTAAATATCGATCTAGATACACTTTAGACCAGAGCTATTTCATTTAGGATAGTGTTGCGCTAAAAATTCCTCAGCTTCAGTCTTATCTTTAATTATTTCATCCAAGGTAGCAGCAAGCATATCATCTAATATCTGCCGATATTGAGGCCCTGGTTTGTAACCAAGTTTCTTTAAATCATTACCATTCAATAGTGGCTGCACATTAGTCCAAACAGTTAAATATTCCCAAATCTGATGTCTAAGCGATCGCGGACTTTGCACAGCAATTAAAATCAGCATTGGTAAATCATACTGTCGCAACAACTGTACTACTTGACTAGGACTTTCACACTCAAGCAAAGATTCCATTACCTCAGTTTGGGCAGAAGCCAAGTTTTGCAAGCGTTTAATGCTATCTTCTTGCAGCTGTAGATTCTTGGCAACTTTTGCCCGATATTGTGGTTTTAGATGGGCGATTAACGCTTCTAAACGCATTTCCCAATGGATGAGTGTCGGTTGCGGGTCAAATCGCTGCAAACAACTTTCTAGCAAACGTAATTGTCGTAGAATTTCCAGATTTAGCTTCAGGCTAGGATGGATGCATTGCAATGCCCCTAAGTTATCTAGCAACTGCAAAGCCGATTTCCAGTAGGGGGCTTCTAAGATGTGTTTTAATTCTGTTTTCAGTCGCGTTTGCAGGGCTGGAGTTCTGCTATTCTCTTGAGCAGTGCGATCGTAAACACCACTGTTGATGGCATAGTGAATAAACTCTTCAGTCTGTGGTTCAATTTCAAATCCGAAGCGCACGGCAAAGCGCACGCCACGAAAAATGCGGGTAGGGTCTTCGATAAAGCTATTAGCGTGCAAAACCCGAATTTGCCTAGATTGTAAATCTAGTAAACCACCAAAGAAATCAAGTAACTCACCAGCACGAGGGGAAGTCAGGCGCAAGGCGAGGGCGTTGATGGTAAAATCTCGACGATACAAGTCTTGACGAATGGAACTCGCCTCAACTTCTGGATTCGCTGCTGGGTAAGGATAAAACTCTGTTCTAGCCGTGGCAATATCTACCCAAAGAGAATCTAATTCTGGGTCTTTGTGCCACAGCAAAGCCGCAGTTTGAAAAGCCCCGTGGATTTCTAAACGAGCCGCAGGGTAAAGTTGTTGGAGTGCCTTTGCTAGTTCTACACCAGCACCAACATCTGCTGATTTGTGAAAGCCATCAACTACTAAGTCAATATCTTTAATCATCAAAGTGTCCGATGTTGCTTCCGCTAATAGCAAATCCCGCACCGCACCCCCGACAAGATAAAGATGCCAACCCCGTTTTTCTGCCTCTAGCGATGCTGTGGTGAGTAGCTGCCATAATTGAGGAGCAAGGCGATTTTGCAACTCAGTGCTAAGAGGAATTTTGAATTTTGTTAGCGCAGCGTTAGCGAGTCCGAGAGCGTCATTTTGAATTTTGAATTTTTGTCCCTCTTCGTTTTCATCCCTTTCTTGATGTAATTCCCGCAAGACATCAGTACGAGTGACAAGACCAACTAACCGCTCATTCTCTAATACTGGCAAGCGTCCGATATCATAAGTCACCATTAGCGACTCAATTTGTGGCAGTGTTGTATCTGGTGTAATTGTTTTAAGATTTCTTGTCATGTAGCCCCTGACTGGCGCATGACTAAAGCCGTGGTGTAAGGCGATATCAATATCTCGCCGCGAAATAATGCCTACTAGTTGCCCTTGAGTATCGACTACAGATAAACCAGAGTGTCTATAGCGTAATAAAATGCGCTGGGCTTCGGCAATTGTGGTTTCAGGCAGAATTGTGCGCACAGGAGAAGACATCAAATCCCTAGCAGTAAGGGGATGGGGAATTTGTGCTTTTACCCCGTCAAGGAGTTGTTTTAATATTGCCTGCGAATCTACTTTGCGTAGGTTTAGCGATGCGGCTTGCGAATGACCGCCGCCCCCCAATGGTTGGAATAATAGATTAAGATTTGTTTTGGGAATTTGCGATCGCCCAATTATAGTTAAGCGTAAATCGTTTTCACCGAAAGTATACTCATTAGCCAACAGTAGGGCATCAATTTCGGTTAATTCTACAAGTTCTGAAGCCAAACTCGATAGCCCTGGCACAAAAGCATTTGTTTTCAGAATTACCCAAGCAACAGTATATCCACGTAGACAAAGATATTCTAAACTTTCTAGAGATTCAGTTAATAACTGTTGCAATTGCAAAGACAAGCCAGGGTCACGGTAGGTAGAAATTACCGATAAACTTGCACCTTGTTGCATCAACCAAGCCAAAGCTAAGGCATCCCTTGGGGTAGACTGGTCAAAGGTCAAGGAGCCAGTGTCAACGTGGATACCCAAAGCCATCACAGTCGCTTCAGCAGAAGTCAAGGAAATTTCTTGTTGTTGCAATTGCTCCACAATTAAAGTTGTGGCGGCTCCTACTGAAGAAATATGCGATCGCGTCGCCGGAATATCTGATTCTTGTCCTAAGTGATGGTCATAAACTATAATTTCTTTCAGATTGGGTAAATCTAACCACTCAGCAGCTTTACCCAAGCGATCGCGCAGTTGCGTATCCACCACAGTCAGAGAGCGAATTTTTTCTGGATTCACCGAACGGCGTTCAATCAGCGGATATTCATCTCGATGCAATGCTAAAAAATCCCGCACAGGAGGATGAGAACCGCCAGTCAGCACAATCTTACTTCCCGGTAGTAAGCGCGTTAACCCTACTGCTGCTCCTAATGCGTCAAAATCAGCTGTTGTGTGGCAAAGAATTAAATCCATAGTTAAGAGTCATTAGTCATTAGTACTTAGACGAAAGGACAAATGACTAAAATGTTGCAATTTCTGCTAGCTTAAAAATAATAAGAAAGTGTCAGTGTCGCCCTTTAGGATATTCTATCCTTAGTATTTCGCTGTATTGGGAGAATCAAAAATGACCATAATATTCCAATTTGCCTTGATAGGTCTAGTCTTGTTGTCTTTTGTCCTAGTTGTTGGCGTTCCGGTTGCTTACGCTACTCCCCAAAATTGGGGTGAATCTAAAAAACTGCTCTGGGTTGGTTCTGGGGTCTGGATTGGTTTGGTGTTTTTAGTTGGTTTGTTAAACTTTTTTGTCGTGTAGGCGACGGCTTCGCTCTGGCGCAGGCACATAATATAAGAACTAGAGGGGCAGAAAAGCCAAGGTCAAAGGTTAAGGGAAACAAGGGATTTTTTCTTTTTCCTACTAACTTAATTTTGACCACGCTTTCCTGCTCCTCTACATTTAAATAAGAAATGTATATTGGCCAGAAGTATAGTTGATAAAGAGGCAGTCATGGCAGTTTTCGAGGGAACTTTTACCCAAACGGAGCCTTTGCGGTTTGCAGTGGTGATTGGTCGATTCAATGACCTTGTTACCGGAAAGCTGCTAGAGGGATGTCAAGATTGTTTAAAACGCCACGGTGTAGACCCTAATCCCCAAGGTAATCAGGTGGACTATGTTTGGGTTCCGGGAAGTTTTGAGGTACCTTTAGTAGCTCGCCAATTAGCACTTTCCCATCGTTATGATGCTGTAATTTGTCTTGGCGCAGTCATTCGAGGACAAACACCCCATTTTGATTACGTATCCTCAGAAGTTTCTAAAGGCATTGCCGCCGCTAGCTTTCAAACTGGGGTGCCAGTAATTTTTGGCATTTTGACAGTAGATACTATGCAGCAAGCCTTAGAACGGGCAGGCATAAAAGGTAATCATGGGTGGGATTACGCCCTGAATGCCCTAGAAATGGCAAGCCTGATGCGGCAACTGCGTTCTAACCTGGCAGAGCCATATTCTCGTAATAGCCAGTCTTTGCCAGCCGCTTTTCCAAGTGCCAGCGTTGGCAATTTAACTTTGGAGTCAGAAGAACTCGGCTAGTCTGTCATTAGTCATTTGTCCTTTGTCCTTTGTTATTCACTAATGACCAATGACGAATGACTAATGACTATATTAAGGGGTTGACAATTACAGATAAATCTGCGATATTTATATTTGGGTGATGATTGCGGGTATAGCTCAGTGGTAGAGCGTCACCTTGCCAAGGTGAATGTCGCGCGTTCGAATCGCGTTACCCGCTTCCAACTAAAACCTCTTGAATTTAACAATTCCAAGAGGTTTAGTGTTTTTAGGGTGCGTTGAAGTGTTCGTATATTAGCTCTGCGCTCTTGTAAACTGCCCAGATGTGGACAGGTGAGTAAAAACTAGCCACAGTCTATAATATATGGACAAAGAGTTACACACTACAATAGATATTTTAGTAATTCCTGCTCTGTAAACACTTGTGAACTCCAAGGAATAGATATTGGACATAATGCCGATCTAACCTTGAGAACTGATAGTAATATATAGTGACAGTGACCCAAAGAGAAATTAGCGGGTTTGTAGATGTATGTTGTTTACGAGCGCGTAGCCTTCCCAAAGGATTTGCTTTAGGAGTGGTTGCCACCTATGCTTAAAATTGTACCAGGTGTGTCAGCATAATAAATCCCCAAAAACGCAACCACATTACCTTGAAAGCGACAGATGAAGAGAAGGAAATTTTTAAACAAGATCGCCAGCTACGGGGAAAAATTACAAATAGATAACTCCGTACTGATTTGGCAATTAGTAGAATATTTAAAGTTAGCTGCATCTACTGTTAATAATCAGGGCAATGTTTGCATCACCTTTTTATGTATATAAAGACAGAAGCCTTTAAGGTGTTTACCAAGGCATTATATTCTCGTAGTTCGTGTAAAACACGCTCAAGTTATTAGAACGCTTGTGCAATCTCAAAAACCCGAAAAAATCGATTTCAATACCGAATACCCCTGTCCCTGTCGTCGACGGGGTCAGCTAATTCCGATTACGCTAACAGAAGCATTTGGTTGCGATCGCTGTCAGCAAATCTTTGTTGTAGAAGATAATGGTCATGTCCTAGAACAGCTTTCCACCACCTATCCCTACAAACGGGCTTGGCGTTGGATGGGAAATAGTTGGCATGTTGTCCATCCCCGCTTGGGAGAAAGCTATCTGCCTATAGCGCTGGGCATTATTTTCGTGCTAGTGATTATATGGCTGCCATTAGCACTGCGATTGGCAAATGGTTCCAGCATTATTGCTTGGGCAATGGTGGCGGTGCTATTGGCTATCTTACCAGCACTAATGGTCTGGCTTACCTACAGACGTTAACTCAATGACTGTTGAATTGGATGACCACCCCGAACCGATTACTAGTGCCCAACGAGCCTATCAAGCTTCCCTAAAGTTGGCGCTCACAAAGGGAGTAGACCGAAGTCGTGCAGTATTGGCAATGGCAAAGGCGATTGAGCGCTCATTTGACGACATTCTAGAAGCCAATACCTTGGATTTAGAAGCCAGTCGGGAAATGGCAGTGCCTGAGTTGATATTGGACTGGCTGAAGCTGACTCCCACCAGGCTAGAGATGACAGTAGACATTTTAAAACGGTTGGGAGAATTATCAGATCCGCTGCGGCGCGTTAGAACCGCTGATTATCAACTGGAAGATTCCCAGAGTTATACGCAGTTAATGCCCTTGGGAGTGATTGGATTTATTTATGAGGCGTTTCCCGATTTAGGGGCGATCGCAGCGGGTTTTTGTATCAAAACTGGCAATTGTATAATTCTCAAAGGCAGTACCGAAGCTAGCCATTCCAACGCCGCCATCGCTGAAGCACTGCAAAATGCGATCGCAGAAGTTGGACTAGCTCCGGGCTGTCTAGAACTGATCACAGCAGAACATGGGGCTTCAGTTCGGGATCTAGTCACCCAAGACCAGTACGTGAATTTAGTGATTCCCTACGGACGTTCTAGCTTAGTGCAGCAGGTAGTCCGACAGTCAACTTGCCCAGTATTAAAGTCGGCGATGGGTAACTGTTACCTCTACTGGTCGCTGAATAGTAGCTTAGAAATGGTGCGCTTGATGATTCTTAATAGCCATCAAAGTGAACCCGATCAAGTCAACGCCATTGAAAAAGTACTAATTCATCGTCAAGCCTTGCCATCATCTTTAGCTGTCTTGTGGAACAGCTTGATGGAAAAAGGCTTTGAAATTAAAGGAGATGCAGAACTAGTCCAAGCCTTTCCTCAGTTGCAGCTGGTAAAAGAAAGCGAATGGGGAAACCCTTATTTAACGAGGACAGTAGCTTTTAAACTGGTGGATAGCTTAGAGGCTGCGATCGCCTGGATTAATGAATACAGCAGTGGTCATGCTGACTCCATCGTGACTGAATCCTACCAGGAAAGTCGGCAGTTTGCTTTAGGAGTTAACAGTGCCTCTACCTACATCAACACTTCCCCGCGTTTTTCCCGCAACCCTTCGCGGGGAGATTCAGTATTTCTCGGTATGTCTAATCAAAAAGGTCATCGCCGGGGATTTATCAGCCTGGAAACATTGACCACCGTTAAGCACATTGTTCAGGGAAATGGTAGGTTTTAAATAATTCGTAATTTATCCAGTAGAATTCTGAATTTTAAAGTAAAACTATCTTAAATCACCGTGAAAAATTAAATTCCCCACACCTCAACGGTGCTGTCTCCACTCCAAATAAATAGTCTCTGTCCATCTGAGCTAATTGCAAGACGAGTAATTGACGATGAATGACTTGTGAGACTACAAAGTTCATGTCCTGTCCGAATGTTCCACACTTTAATGGTTCCATTTTCTCGACTACAACTAAGTAAAAAGTATTGATCGCAACTGACAGTAATTACAGGCATATAGCCTGAAAGACTTAAGGTGTAAATTACTTGTTGTGTTTGCCAATACAATATTTTATATTTTTGGTCAAAGTCTTTTTCTTGAGTTACTAAAACTTGCGAATTTGAATAGATAAAATTCTGAGTTTTTTAAAGCTTCAATAATCAAGTCTAAGCCAGCTTCCCCATACTCAAAAGCATCTAGAAGGGCATCAATTTTTTGTTCAACCTTTCCATACGCCAGCAATTGCTTAACTCTTTCAATCCCTCCCAAAACTGTATTGTTAACTGTCATAAATTCTTTACTATTTTGGTGTTGGGTCTAAATCTTCCACAAATTTCTCCTAGTTTCAATAATCCCCTAATTCAATTTTAAACTTAACAAAATCTTAATTTCTACTTGATCCTGGGTTGCTAGGTTCCTTGTGTTTGGTTGAGCAGAAATTAGGAAACAAGTCAAATCAAGCCATTATTTGTGCTTTTGGCAATTGATCCTCCTGAATGCCAACTGTATTTACATCTGGGAAGGGGTGAATATGGAACTTATGGATGGTACACGCCTGCTAGCAAATCGGTGCAAACGGCGGAATTTTTTGTTGGGTGCAGGATTCTTAACAGGGTTAACAATCGCTAGCCAATGGCATCCGGTATTGGCTAACTCAAGGTTTTCTAGCTATCCGTTCAGTCTTGGTGTTGCCTCTGGCGATCCTTTGCCGGATGGTGTTGTTATCTGGACACGACTGGCTCCCAATCCACTCTCTGGAGGTGGAATGCCACTGGTAAATGTTCCAGTGCGGTGGCAAGTTGCCCTTGATGAAAACATGAAACAGGTTGTGCGGCGAGGAACAGTACTAGCGACACCAGAGTTAGCACACTCAGTCCACGTTGATGTCCGTGGGCTAAACCCTGACCGTTGGTATTGGTATCAATTTCAAGCAGGTAAGGAAGTTAGCCCCATTGGACGGACTCGTACAGCACCAGCATTTTATAGCTATACCCAACAACTGAACTTTGCTTTTGTCTCCTGTCAAGACTGGCAAAATGGCTACTATACGGCTTATCGGCATTTAGCTGAGGAAAATCTCGACCTTGTGATTCATCTGGGTGATTACATCTACGAATACGGGCCACAATCTGGTGGGCCGCGCCAGCATAATAGTCCAGAAATTATCACTCTTAAAGACTACCGCGATCGCCACGCCCTATACAAAACTGACCCAAATCTTCAAGCTGCTCATGCGGCTTTTCCCTGGATTGTCACTTGGGACGATCATGAAGTTGACAACAACTACGCCAACTTAATCCCGGAAGATAACCAAACCCAAGAGGCTTTTAGAAAACGGCGAGCCAATGCTTACCAAGCTTACTACGAACACATGCCTCTACGTCAGTCTTCATTGCCCAAGGGCCCAGACGCGCTGCTTTATCGGCGGTTGACTTTCGGTAATTTAGCTGAGTTCAATGTGCTAGACACGAGGCAGTATCGCACTAACCAACCTTGTGATGATGGACTTAAGCCTAGCTGTCCCCAAGCTTTTGATACAAATGCTACGATGACAGGCTCAGAGCAAGAACAGTGGCTACGAAAAGGGTTAGACCAATCGCGATCGCGCTGGAATGTGATTGCTCAACAGACCATGTTAGCCGAGTACAATTTCAATAGTAGTCCAGGTGTCGGTGTCTTCAATGTGGATCAGTGGGACGGTTACGTGGCTGCACGTAATCGACTTTTGAGTTTTCTAAATCAGCGCCAACCCTCTAATCCAGTGGTAATTACTGGAGACATCCATTCTAGTTGGGTACACGACCTAAAGCTTGACTTTAATAATCCAAACTCACCGACGGTAGGTACTGAGTTCGTAGGAACTTCAATTACCTCTAACTTTCCCACCTCATTCATCGCTCCATCTCAAGCAGCCCTAATTAATAATCCCCATACTAAGTTCTTTGACGGTGCTTACCGAGGATACGTCCGCTGCAACCTGACTCCAAAACGCTGGCAAAGTGACTACCGCGTTGTATCAAGCATCGTTGACTTGAATGCCTCAGTAAAAACCCTAGCTTCCTTTGTAGTCCAAAACGGACAACCAGGGGCACATCTAAATTAAGCAAATCTCACAAGTCATCAAACAAACCCTCCAAATATAATCTGGAGGGTTTCAATATAGTCTTAAATATGATTTCGACTATTAGAATATCCGAATTTGGATGTTGTTATCCCGCATTTTGCAAGTGTTCGGATATAGCAATCCTATCTGATTTACCAAAACTGCAAAACACTTAAAAAAGCAGAGAATATGGGAAAATCAGGAATAATGTAGACTATCCAAGTCGAGAAGCGATCGCCTATTAAAGGTTATACTGAATCAATTTTCCTTTAGAGTTATTTTGGCATTTATTTGCAATACTTAACTAACTTCTAATTAACAAAAGTAAACATAGATTAAAAATAATAACTAACATCATAATTTATTAAGTTCATCAGACTAAATTGAGAGTATGCTGAATAGTTGAAGTCTAGTTGAAAGTTTAAGTGACTAAGTGCAAACAAACTTAAACATTTGTTTAGTTTTTTATCCTTTGCCATTTGTTTGAGTGTTAAATACTAAAAAATAAAGTTTATTTGTGCCAACTTACTAACTAGGCTGTCAAACAAGGTGGTGAAAATCCGACCAAAGCCAAGTACCAACAGCGAAAACAAAAGTAAACTTCACAAAAATTACGTAAGATGATAAGAAGAATTTTGCTGGCTGTATCGGGATTGGGACACGCAGAAGAAATGCTCAAAACCCTGAAAGAAATCCCTTCAATTCAATCTGCAAAAGTTACGATTTTGCATGTTGTTCAAGCACAAAATGCTGCTACTACCATGACAACTAAATGGGAAAATGGGGGTAAAATTCTGGCGAATGCTATTCAAACTTTGAACTTAGATCCTAGCCAAGTTTCTTCAATTTTGCGTGAAGGCGATCCCAAAGATGTGGTTTGCCAAGTAGCTGATGAAATCGACGCTGACTTGATTATTATGGGTTCACGCGGACTGAAGCGACTGCAATCGATTTTATCGAACTCAGTCAGTCAGTATGTTTTTCAGCTATCTTCTCGCCCCATGCTACTGGTAAAAGATGACATTTATGTTAAAAGAATTAAGCGAGTTATGGTGGCAATAGATAACTCTGACTCAGCAAAAAATTGCTTGAAATTGGCACTGTTTTTACTCCGGGATATTCCGGGTGGTGAGTTAATATTGGCAAATATTAGTACAGATTTAGGCGGTAAAAAATCGGAAATAACCAAGGTTAACTCAGACAAAAATCCAGTTCTAGCAGCTGCTGTTGCAGAAGCTGAAAAACTAGGGATTCAATCTCGTTCTTATATCAGCAGTGGCAAACCTGGTGAAGAAATTTGTCGATTGGCAGAAGAGTTGAATATAGACTTATTATTACTCGGTTCTCCAGATCGTCGTCCATCGATCGCTAAGAGTTTTGTTGATATAGATCGGCTCATCGGATCTTCCTTGTCTGACTATGTTCGAGTCAATGCCACTTGTCCGGTATTATTGGCGCGGACAATCGCTTAAAGTAAACAGTGCTGAGTATAATAATTGTTGTCATCGAATAGTAAAGTAAGACTTGTGTTGTCTTTACTATTCAGCGCTAAGTTGCTGGTTGATAAATAAAAACCCCTACACTATTGGTGCAGGGGTTATTTATTTATGCACAAACTCTTAACTATCTTTTCCACCTTCGCGGCTAGCAGTTTGGATGTAAAGAATTAGTAAAAACACGGCGGGGACTAGTACGAACAAAATGCTCGCTATGAACCCCAGGTCATTAACTTGCATGGCAAGAAAGCCTCTCTTTAATTTCCAGTCAACAACATTAGGATAGCATCATCTATGACACAGTTATACCAATTCAAAATTCAAAATTCAAAATTTAAAATGTCCGCATAGCATCTCGTAGAGAGGAAACTTAATTTTGGTAAGTATTTTGACTACTGACTGGATACAAATTGAAGCAATGGTAGATTTGAGAACTTAAGGCTTCGTGACTACGCTGACTGAGCCATTCACTAAAGTTTGACAGGCAAGACGGTAATTGTCCGGCTTTTTTTTGAATTTCCGGTTTTCTACATCTGTGCGGGGGGAAAGATTTTCTAGTCCTTCGACTATCTCCACAACACAAGTACCACACTGACCATTACCACCGCAATTGGTCATTTTGCCAATCAACGTATATATGTCAATACCATTTTGTATCGCCTTGAGTCGAAGATTAGCACCATCTGCCGCCACTACCTCTTTATTTTCTTTAACGAATTTGATATTACCCATAACTGATTGCTCCTTGACTGTAAGCTTGGCTTTCAAGGCTTCATATTGACATAGCTTGTATTAACATCTTATTTATTATAATAATTCATTGCAAAATATTAATAAATATTAACTTTATCAAATACGATGCTACAAAAAAATAGGACAGGTGCTCTACCTGTCCTATAAATTGAACAATAGATTAACTTATCTAAATCCCACGGCTGCTTGCCAAACGAAAGCAAGCAACAAGAAGAATACCGGGATGACTGGGAGAACGTCTACCAAAGGATCGAAAATTTGGTAAGCTTCTGGCAGTTTTGCTAATAAAAGTGCTGCTTCCATGTTTGTTTAAATCCACCTATCCAACACAGCTTTCATAATTGAGAGATATCTTAACATGATTTGAGTCTCAATCATTGGTCAATAGTCATTTGTAATTTCACCCTCATCTGATGCTGATTCAGATGAGTTGAGCCAGTGACCAAATTCTGCAACAAAGCGATCGCTCAATATTGCTTCTCTAATTTTTTGCGTAAAGCGAATTAGTTCGGTAATGTTGTGAATGCTCAACAAGGTATAAGCTAAAATTTCCTGCGATCGCACCAAATGAGATATGTAAGCACGGCTAAAATTTTGACAAGTGTAGCACGGGCAAGTTTCATCTAATGGCGTAAAATCTTCACGAAACTTAGCATTTTTTAAATTCCAGCGTCCGCCTTGGACTATCGCTGTACCATGTCTTGCCCAACGGGTGGGAATGACGCAATCAAATAAATCTATACCAGATGCGATCGCGATCGCCATTTCCCGGTAAGTACCCACACCCATTAAGTAACGCGGCTTTTCGGGGGGTAAAAGCGGTGCTGTCACTTTTACAATCTCAGCCATTAATTCTGGCGGTTCTCCCACACTCACGCCACCAATGGCATATCCGGGCAAATCCAACTTAGCCAAAGCTTCCGCTGCACGGCAACGCAAATCCAAATACACGCCCCCTTGCACAATCCCAAACAACGCCTGATCGCTGCGTTGATGAGCTGTTATACAGCGTTCTAACCACCGGTAAGTGCGCTCAGTTGCAGTTTCTACCTCTTGGCGAGTAGCTGGGTAGGGCGGACACTCATCAAAGGCCATAATCACATCGGCCCCCAAAGTATTTTGAATCTCAATGGATAGCTCTGGTGTTAAGTTAATAATTCGTCCATCATGGGGCGAGCGAAAAGTTACGCCTTCTTCAGTAATTTTTCGCATCTCGCTTAAGCTAAAGACCTGAAACCCACCCGAATCTGTCAGCATTGGGCCGTTCCAACCCATAAATTTATGCAACCCACCACCCCCAGCCACGATCGCTTCGCCTGGTTGTAGGTGAAGATGATAAGTATTGGATAATATCATTTGCGCCCCAGTCTCTCGTAGCTGCGCTGGGGTAATAGTTTTGACATTAGCCAGTGTTCCTACTGGCATAAATCTAGGAGTTTCTACAAGACCGTGAGGGGTGAAAAACACTCCTGCTCTAGCTTTGGTTTGGCTACAGCAAGCAAGACATTGAAAAGAAAAATTCGCACTCATGCCATTTTGGATTTTAGATTTTAGATTTTGGATTGTGAAACACTAATAGGTAAAGAGTTTCAGAAATCCATAACTAGTACCACGCGGCAAAAATAAACCTATCATTCAAAACAGCCAGAAAGCCCAAAATGAAAGCTTTTTGACTTTTGCCTTGCGGTACTAGTAGCCATAAAACCAAATGGTATTAGGGCAAAATTAATATTATTTGGCTAAATTATGGACAAACATAAAAACTGGTAATTGAGTTTTAGTGAACACTTAAGCATTCATTACTAACTTAGTTACCAACTTTACGAGTATATACTCTAAATAATTGTTATTTAGAAAGAATCAGAACAGTCATCGTCAATTTCTGCATCCCACCTAGCTGAGAGTACTTGTTCCATCATCGCTTCTATGGCGCTGACATTGAAACTTCGCTCTCGTCGCTCTTGTAAAGGTGTCGAACGGGGAATTAACCGCAGACACACTCCTTCTTGCATCAAATCGAAGTAGGTTTCTTGTTGCGACGACTGTTTTAGTTCCAAGTAATCAAAACTACAAACATTCAGATATAGCGCGCGGTTAGCCACTAAGGTAGACCTTTGCGGATTGGCAAAAACTTCCATCACATCCCCTTCACCCTCGCTCAGTACCTTATCTTCTTGGGTGTAGATGTAGTGGACTCGACCTAAATCTGCCAGCAATCGCCGGATGTCGAGCTTATTCACAATGATGCCCGTGTTAATAATGCACGGAGCTGGTATCCTGGTGTCGGGTAGATGGTGACTCATAGGAAAATAGCGATTGAGCTAAGGAGAGCAATAACATAGCTAAACTGTCATAATTGAATAGCTTGTTTACTCCCTACATTTAAAAAAATATCAATTTTGTGGGGCAATCGTCTAATAATTTGGAGTAAGTTTTTAGTTAACGAATATAAAACACAAATTTTGCTCCCTGATGGAATTTTGGCTTCCTAATTTACTCGTTTTTTGTATAAAAAACTACTCAAAATTATTTATTTACCACTTAGACCAGCATAACAAAATTTTCAACGAGAATGTTTAATAGAAGTAAATCTTATTTAAAGTTTTAAAGTCTACTGATGGCGGTTGTACCGAAATTATGACTATTGTCCAGCAATTTACCAAAAATTAATGTAATTCAGATGAGGAAACAGCAACAGTGGTGGAAAAAGCTGCTGTTAAAGCTGGCAGCTAGTATCATATTTTACAGTAGTATTCCACTGCCGTATTTAAATGGATTGGACTTTCGGGGGGTAGCACATCTTGCTTCGCTTGTAGGAATGATAATCGGGGGAATTTTAGGGTTTCTAGATACGGGGATGGATTATCTGGGGATGCCCGTGTTAACTCGTAGTGCTTTGGTAGTAAGTGTTTGGATTGGTATAACTGGAGGATTACACTTAGATGGGGCAATGGATACTGCCGATGGTTTGGCAGTAGGGGACCCAGATCGGCGACTGGAGGTGATGGCTGATAGTGCCACAGGTGCCTTTGGAGCAATGGCTGCGATCGCCTTGGTGATACTCAAAATAACAGCTTTGACGGATATGCCAGAAAACCGTTGTTTATTGCTGATGGCTGCTTGTGGCTGGGGACGTTGGGGACAACAACTAGCGATCGCGCGATATCCTTATCTGAAAGTAACTGGTAAAGGCGCATTTCACAAACAAGCCATTCGTTCTTACAAAGATTTATTACCGGGATTGTTGTTGTTGTTTAGTTTGAGTGGTTTACTTTGGCTAATAGATAAACAGCAGCTATTTCTCGCACTGACAATGATAGTTGTTGGAAGTGCGATCGCCACTTTAACTGGTGCATGGTTCAACCACAAACTAGGTGGACACACAGGAGATACTTACGGCGCAGTCGTTGAGTGGACTGAAGCCTTATTTCTCTGCGTATTGACCATTTTTTAAGAAATGGGGAGCAGGGGAGCAGTAAGTCTTTCCCGTCTGCATCTTTGCCTCTTCCTATCCCCAATGACAAATGACAAATGACAAATGACTACTTCATTTAATCGGTTGCAACTTTGTCACTTTGAGTTTAAAAGCCCCAACCCCAGTTTCCCCAAAAGACCGGACACGAATAACATAATTCCCTGTCTCTACGATGCGAGTAAATAGTAAGGAATTGCTACTACCATCAGGGCCATCATCATTTTCTGCCAGAGTCGAACCATCAGGTGCCAGCAGTGTGATGATACTGTCAAAGTTTTCCGATGACAGGTCAACTGCTAAATTATCGCCCTTCTGCAACTTCACTGTGTAATCACGGGCAAACCCACCTTGACCTGTGGGAATGTCTTTGTCTGACAGGCTATCAGAAAGTTCAGTGCTGTTAGATAAAGGTATTGGACTATACAATTTATTTTGAGCAAAAGCTACACTGGTACTAATGCCTATTGCCAGCAATGTGGCAGGAATGATGATGAGTTGTTTTAAACCTGCCGCAAAAACTTTATTCATACATTTCAAGCAATTTTTCTACAAAAATAGGGTAATTCTGTCAATTTATGCACTTATCTGTCAAAGCTTGCCCATTACTTCTTAATTTATCCGTCTTTGACGGCAGTGGCTACAGCAACTAATCCTAAGACCACAATTCCATACTGACGAAGTGTTTGCACAGCAGACCTGGCAGTAGCACCAGTAGTATAAATATCGTCCACTAACAGCACTGGGGCATTTGGAGGACGATGGCGAAATTCTTGCCCAATAGCAAAAGCTTGGTTCAAGTTTTTTTCTCGTTTAGATACCGACAAACCAAACTGCGCTTCAGTTTCTCGCACTCTTGCTAAACCGTTTCGTTTCAATTTCAATCCAGTTATTTCGCAGAAGCTTTGTGCTATCAGTGCGGCTTGATTGTATTTACGTTGCTTTTGTTTGCTAGCGTGAAGTGGGATAGGAACTACTACAGGCTGCCTATCTCGCATCGGTGAATTTAACAACCATGCTTCTCCTAACCATTGACCCAAAGGACGAGCTATTTGGGGTTGATTTTCGTATTTCATTGCTGCGATCGCTCGTTTCACCGGGCCACCATATTCCCCCCAGCCAAACACTGGTATAGGCTGTTGCCATAGAGAAATCGGGTCTTTACGTTGACATTTTTGCAGTTGTCTGGTGCAATTCTGACAGAATTCTTGGGAAGTTGCGCGTTGACATAGGGGACAATGGGATTGGAGAAAAAGATTGAGTAAGCCTGTGAGATTTTTAATCCAAGTGTGCATTTAGAATTGTCCTTTGTCATTAGTCATCACTCATTAGTCTTTGACCAATGACTAATAACCATTGACCAATGACTTAACATACACGCGATCGCACCTTGTGGTTTCTACTCCCGTTGCTGGAGTGTAGCCATTGCTTTCATACAGCTTGACTGCTTCCACCAAAACACTGGCGGTTTCAATCCAAATTTGTTGAAAACCACGCTTTGCGATCGCTGCTTCTAGCTGTTGTAACAAATATTTCCCTAATCCTAAACCCCTGATGCTGGGCAAAAGATACATTTTGCGGATTTCTACAGCTTTTTCACCTCGGTGTATGGGGTAGTATGCTCCAGTACCTACTAACTGGCTTTGGTGTTCAATTACCCAAAACTCTCCCCCAGTAGCTAAATAACATTCCTCTACTCGCAGCACATCTTGGTCAGCACCCTTGGGTTCCCAAGCCAGACCGTATTCTGATAATACATAACTGATGACTTCAGCGGCTCTTGTGCGATCGCTTTTCACCCAATCACGAATTAAAAAATCTTGATAATAGTTTTTCATTACCATTTGCTGGTCAAGTTTACACAGAAAAATTTTCCGCATCTATATCCCAATTTACCCAGCAAATAGCAATTCTTGCAGAGTCTATTTCAAGCTGTACTGTCAAGGTGTGAATTGTGTCAGTGCTGAGAAAAGTCATCTTTAACAAAGAAATCGGCTCTACATCTACCTACATTATCAATGCACAACAAGGTGTATTCTTGCCAGCTATTACTGATTGACACATTGTTTATGACCTTAGTCTGTCAAGAATGGTATATAACAGCACCTATATTGTGCGATTTATCACATCCTATTTTCAGAATTCACAGAACACTTTTATACAGTCGAGTGCATTCTTGTGTCCTGATTGCAGCCCCTGTAACCAGAAAGAGTTGATTAGACCTTGCAAGACTTTTGCGCCTGGACGGTTGAAGCCAAAGAACGGGTCGCTAGCAAGATCCTTATATTGAGAGCAATATGACAACTGCTTAAAAGCGATCGCCCATATTGAGTCTCTAATGTTTGTAAATCTTATAGTAGCGAATTGCCAAGTGCTAACTTCAGTGGATTATCTACAGAAGCTTGACTATAACTGAACATTAGAACACTTCGCCGTCAGCCGTATGACACAATTAGAAGAATAAAATGAAACTACTATGACAAAAAGGCTAAACCGGATTGAAGCAATCCTAGAACGGACAGCACAAATGGCTAAAGCGAATATGGGCACTATAGAAGCGGATACATACGCGATTGCCCAACTACGCTCAACCGTAAATTCCTTGTTGCAGCTATGTAACTTTGAAGCGATTGTCACTAAACTCAGAGAAATCAGATTGGAAATTAGATGGTTGAGAACTAAAAATCAACTTATTTTAGAACATTTGTTCTGTAGAGAGGAGAACGGCTAGTAATGAGCGATCGCCACACCATAACTGCTGCACGTCTCAATGTCTACATCCAAGGTCAAGGATTTCCCATTTTGGGCTTACATGGTCATCCTGGTACTGGTCGTAGTCTTTCTGTCTTTACCAATCATTTATCAAAACGCTACAAAACTTTTGCCCCTGATTTACGCGGATACGGCAAAAGTCGCTACAACAGCAATTTTGACATGAATGACCATTTGACTGATTTAGAAGCTTTGCTAGACCGTTTTCAGATTGAAAAGTGCCTAGTATTGGGGTGGTCACTTGGAGGCATTTTGGCAATGGAGATGGCATTACGTTTGCCAGAGCGCGTTACTGGGCTAATTTTGGTGGCCACAGCTGCAAAACCCCGTGGCAGTCATCCGACCATCGCTTGGCAGGATAATTTATATACTGGCGTTGCTGCCCTATTGAACTATATAAAACCGAGTTGGCAATGGAATATTGAAACTTTTGGTAAGCGATCACTTTTCCGCTATTTAATCCAACAACATACATCTATTGCTTACAATTACATCGCCAAGGAAGCAGTACCAGCTTATTTACAAACTTCTCCTGCTGCTACTCGCGCTCTCTATAGTGCAATTCAATCAGGATACAATCGAGTTTTAGATTTGCAACAAATACAATGTCCCAGTTTAGTACTTGCTGGTGAACAAGACCGCCACATCACATCTGATTCCAGCTTACAAACTGCTCAACACCTCAACAATTCTCAGTGGCAGTGCTATCCCAACACCGCCCATCTTTTTCCGTGGGAAGTTCCCCAGCAGGTGCTAAATGATATTGACCATTGGCTGGAAGAACATCCGCAGGTAATTGGTAGTCAATAGTCTAAATATTTAATATTTTTTTATAAATATTAAATATTTAGACTATTGACGAAGAAGAAAAGGAGAGGGAAGATGTGGTGACGCGATGAGTGAAAAAGACGCAATAACCCCCCGTAAAAGGATTTTCTGTGTCTTTACGTCTTTGCATCAGAGCCTTCCTTTTTCTTCTCTGGCCTAACTTAAATTTGACCGCCAAAGGCAGGCTGTACTTTGCGGTCAAATCTTTCCCCCAAGTCGTCAGCAATTGTTAAGTTACTAGGTTTGCAGCGCTTGACATTCACAATAATTCCCTGCGCTCCTTCGATCTCCAAATCTTCTATGTATCCTTTGCTTGCTAATGTTGCATCAGAAGAACTTAGAAATGGCCCGAAGTAATACGTGCAACGGGGATTCTGCGTCACAATCTCTACCCACCAAGCCAAGCCGATGTAGTCGAATGTGTTAATTAACACTTCCTTGAGGTTATGCCAAATGGTTTTCATGGTTTTAGCCGATTTCTAAACGTCTACAGGGTGTTAAACGATATGCTGCTTTATTATCTTTTACATTTCTTTATACTCTGTTACTGTTATTTTTTCAAAGAGAATTTTTGCAATTTATCTAAGTGCAGAGTATTTAGCGATCGCTGACGATAAATCTCATAAAGCGCCATACCCGCTGCTACAGAAGCATTCAGGCTGGGAGTCTTACCCTGTAGAGGAATCGATACTAAAAAATCACAAGAGCGTTGAGTTAACATACCCAGACCTTCACCTTCTGAGCCGATTACCAAAACGATTGGGCCAGTGAAATTGACTGTATGCAAAGGTTCGCTGCCACTTGCAGCAGTACCGTAAATCCAAAAGCCAGCTTCTTTTAATTCTTCTAAGGAACGGCTAAGGTTGACAACTCTAGCTACAGCAAAATTTTCTAAAGCACCTGCTGCCACTTTCATAACGGTGGAAGTGATCCCAGATGCCCTTCTTTGAGGAATCACCAATCCTTGAGCGCCTATTGCTTCGGCAGTGCGAATAATTGCTCCCAAGTTGTGGGGATCGGTAATTCCGTCAGCCACGACAATGACAGCATCGGTTACAGATTTGCACTGCTCAATTAGATCGGGCAATTCGATGTAAGCGTAGGGAGCAATTTGTGCTGCCACACCTTGGTGATTAGCGCCGTTGGTGAGATAGTCTAAACGCTTGGGTTCAACCTCATCAATAACTGTGCCATTTTCCTTTGCTTGCAAGAGGAAATGGTGAAAGCTGGGATCGTATCGCAGACGGGTAGTAATCCAGAGACGGTTGAGATTGCGCTGATTTTGCAATGCACTCAATACTGGATGACGACCGTAGATGAGATCGTTATCTTCTTCTGTCGGTTGTGTAGATACAGACGGTTGGGAGAAACTGCTATTTCGTTGTCGAGAGTTGCTATAACTGGGGTTGCTATCTATTTTCCTGGGATTGCGATTCGGATTAACAACAGAGATAGTGTTGCCATCTACTTTTCTGGGATTGCGAGTTGGATTCTCAACAGAGATGGGGTTGCTATCTACTTTCCTGGGATTGCGAGTCGGATTTGCAACAGAGATGGGGTTGCTATCTATTTTTCTGGGATTGCGAGTCGGATTTGCAACAGAGATGGGGTTGCTATCTACTTTTCTGGGATTGCGAGTCGGATTAGTTACAACACGCTTACCTTTAATTTTTACGGGTTGTCTCCGATTGGGTTCGTTAGAAGTCTTGACTTTTTTGGGTTTATCCTGCATTTGAGTTATCGATATAGCGTATGGTTGATTGTTCCGATTACCTCAATTTTTTGAACCTAATCTAGTGTTGTGGCTACTGCGAAATTGAGTTTTCACTCTTTTTATAGATGAAGTATTTGCAACAGTTCGGTTAGACGTTGGTAATCGGTGATATATAAGTAGCCTATTAAAGTTTCTAGACTAGTTGCCTGTTGATAAATTTCGGGATTAAGTCGCTTAGGGCGTCCTGTTGCGGCGTTTCTACCCCGTCGGACAATTTCTAATTCGGTATCCCTGAGATGAGGAATTAGCGATCGCAAATGTAGCGCTTGTGTTTCTGCTCTTACCTGCTCCACTACCAGACGATGGTAAATTCCTGACCGCTGCAATGGCAGCAGATAGAACATTCTAACATACAACTCATAAATTGCATCCCCTAAATATGCTAAAGCACTAGGAGAAATTTGTTGCACTTGTGAGAGGGAAATCTGTTGGAATGGCCCTGTGGTTGCCAAGAGTGCTTCAGTCCAAGACAAGCTCTGTTTGGGAGTTTCATCTTGTCCATCTAATAGCTCTTCCTCCTGTGACTTCACAAATAAATCATTCCTTGACGGGCTACATTGGGCAGGCATTCTTCGCAAAGACTGATTTTTCTGAAGTATGTCATGATAGTATACTTAGCATAATCAATACTATCAAAGTTACTTCCTAATTTCATCTTTTTGATTGAGAGTTGGCATTTTAAATCACCCTGATGTCAACATCTATAAACCAAATTTCGTCTACTTCTTGTGGTCTGCGCCTAAGATAGGGTAATATTTTGACATCAAATTCACCCTTGTACTTGGTAGCATTGCCATACTTACTGAGTAAACGACAACTTTTAACTATACAGCATCGAGTCAAGTCTATCTATAAACAAATCTGCTGGCTTTGTATTTCTTACAAATATCTCAGACTTGATTATTTATCCAATATTCTAGCCAACGATTACATACCCAAAAATTGGGTGTCTATATCTTTAAGTTATTACTCAACTTTAAACATAATAGCTCAACTGGCTTGATCCCTCTCCCACAAGGAGAGAGGTTTTCTGCCAGAATTTTTAAAAATTAAGCTATCCGATATTGAATCTGGATAGCAAAATTTAACTCTCAGATCGAGCAATCAAGACTACTTGACGTTTTCTAGAGCGTCTTCAACTGATTTTTGCAGGGAGAGAAACTTCTCTAGGCGAACAAGCTTGACCGTTTGAGTTACGCGGGCATTTGTAACAATTTGCAAAGTGCCATCGGAAGTTTGAGCCTGCTTGGCTAGCTGCACCAGAGCACCCAAGCCAGAGCTATCAACAAAATCAATTTGTGAGAGATCCAAAATAATGTGCTTAGGACCCTCGTCTATCTTGCTGCCAAGTGTCTTGCGAAATGTCGGCTCAGAAAAAGCATCTAACAAACCTGTGAGGCGGAATAGCTGACAGTTATCCCGGACTTCACGAGTGCCCCTCAGGCTAACGGTTAGATTCAGTGGCTCAGCAATAATTCCCTCCTCATGAGTTAAAGTGAACGCTCAAGTATAGATGGTTTTTGAGCAAGTTGTCTACAATCTGCTGGAATAGGGGATTGGGCACAAGAGGCAGAAGGGCAGGGGGAAGGGTGCAGAGGGGAGGAATTTTCTCCCTGCTCTCTGCTCCCTGCTCCCTGCTCCCCTGCTTCTTCCCCATTCTCCATTTTTACCTCACCTCTGCCACGGCTTGACGTGCTGTTCGCATAGCTTGAACAAATTGCTCAAACAAGTAATCCGCATCGTGTGGGCCAGGACTAGCTTCTGGGTGATACTGTACGGAGAACACAGGTAGAGATTTGTGCCGTACCCCGGCAATGGTGCGATCATTTAAGTTTAGGTGGCTAATTTCCACAACTGCTGTAGGTAAAGAATCTGGGTCAATAGCAAAACTATGGTTTTGGCTAGTAATTTCTACCCGTTGTTGTAAACCGGCAGGCTGATTCAAACCACGATGACCAAATTTGAGTTTATAGGTTTCTGCTCCTAGCGCATGACCTAAAATTTGGTGTCCCATACAAATACCAAAGATGGGTTTTTCACTTAACAGGAGTGCTTTGGCAGTTGCAATCCCTTCAGTGACGGCAGCTGGGTCACCAGGCCCATTAGAAAGAAACACACCATCTGGATTGTAGTTGAGGATTTCCTCTGGTGGTGTATCAGCAGGTACAACAATTACCCGGCAACCATAACTGACTAAGCGACGTAAAATATTACGTTTAATGCCAAAGTCAAGGGCAACAACGGTAAAGGCTTCCCCAAGATTTTCCCCAGCCTCAGAGTTAAATTCCCAAGCTGGAATTGTGGGATCGGACCATTCAT
This sequence comes from Nostoc sp. JL31, assembly GCF_017114965.1. NCBI lineage: Bacteria > Bacillati > Cyanobacteriota > Cyanophyceae > Nostocales > Nostocaceae > Nostoc > Nostoc sp. JL31. The sequence goes on along the minus strand of NZ_JABXKO010000043.1, from coordinate 19,810 downwards.
AAGCCGTTGAGGTGGTGACTTCACGAACCAGATTCAATCCTGCCATGTTGGGGGCTGCCTGTACCTGCTCTAACAATTCCGCTTCATCGAGAATGGCTGTGGAAATACCACCGTTCATCGCTCCGAACATCCGAATTTTGCGGGTGAGGGCGCGGGTGTCGATGCCGTAAATCCCTGGTACTTGGTTTTGTTTGAGGTAGTCAGGTAAAGATTGTGTCGATCGCCAGTTACTTGGACGGTGACAAATATTGCGGGCGATCGCACCCCGCACTTGGGGCCCATCTGATTCTTCATCTTCAAGATTAACGCCAGTATTCCCCAATTCAGGATAGGTAAAAATCACAATCTGACCGCGGTAACTAGGATCGGTCAGGACTTCTTGATAGCCGGTCATGCCAGTGTTGAACACCACTTCTCCGATCGCGGTTCCTGTCGCACCGAAAGACCAACCGCGATAAGTGGTTCCATCTGCTAGGACAAGTAAAGCTGGTATGGAGTCAGTCAGGGGCATAGGTGATAGGATTGGGGATTGGGCATGGGGCATTGAAAAGAGGCAGAGGGGCGGGGGGCAGAGGGGAAAACTCTTCTCCCTGTTCCCTGCTCCCTATTCCTTAATACTGCGATTGTTAATTATCCCATGAGTTGAGCAATTGGGAGTTTTTAAGATAGTTAATTAAAATTAAAAGGGAATTAAAGTAGCGGGAGTGGATTTGGCAAAGCTTGGGCAGTTAAAATTAATTATGCTTCAGTCTTTTTTATCCCGTGCAACCCTAATTTTTGTATCAAGCACTCTAGCGGTTTTGTGCGTTGCCTGTAGTGAAGACAAACAGAACACCGCTACTGGTGGCGATGAACAACCTACGCCAATTGGGGATCTAGCACCAGTCCAGCCTAGCGTTGAACCAGTAAGACCAGCAGCTAGCCCAGAAGCGCAGCCGCTAGATCCGTTTGAAAGTGAACCAAGTCTTTTTGAGATGGGACGAGACAAAGCTGTTGGCGCTTGGAGTATCAGCCAATCGGCTCAATCTCCAGGTGATTGGAAATTGGTGGCGAGTCAGTATCAGGATGCGATCGCGCTAATGCAACAAATACGGCGAAAAAGCCCAGAATTTGCGATCGCTCAAACCAAAATCACGGAATATCGCCGCCAAGTTAAATATGCCCAACAGCAAGCTAATCCTCGTCCTGTTGGAGTTAGAGAACCTCAGAAAATAGTAGTTGTTGTTCCCCAGAGAGAAACCACACCAAAGTTCACTTTACCTCCTATAGAAAAAACAAAACCGTTATCACCAAAGCCAGGTTTGCCGTCATCAGCAGTGGTGATTCCCGATGAAGCAGTATTTACAGCGCCGATAAAAAGGCGAATTGGTGGCACGCCAATTGTGGAAGTCACTTTCAATGGCCAGCAACAATTTGAGATGATTGTCGATACGGGAGCAAGTGGCACTGTCATCACCCAAGAGATGGCTAATGCTTTGGGAATCGTCACAGTGGGAAAAGCTAAGGCAAACACCGCGAGTTCCAGAGCGGTAGAATTTCCTGTGGGCTATGTGAATTCGATGGCAGTTGGCGGGGTAATAGTGAATAAAATACCAGTAGCGATCGCAGGTGCGGAACTAGAAACTGGACTTTTAGGACATGACTTTTTTGGCAACTACGATGTCACCATTAAGCGTAATGTCGTAGAGTTTCGCCCGCAATTGCGATCGCAAATCAATTCCCCAGAAACTCAACTAACTGCTCCAACTTCGTCCAAGCAGCCCCACTTTGTAGGATATCCTTAGCGATTTTAATCCCCTCGGCGTGATCGAGGAATGCGATCGTACCCGCTACTTGCAGCGCCAACGACGCATTCAACGCTACAGCATCCTGTTGCGCCTGAGTTCCCTTACCTTGGAGTACAGCCTTGAGAATCTCCGCATTCTCTTGAACATCTCCACCCCGAAGCATACCTATGGAAGCAGGCGTTAAATCTAAATCTAGGGGATTAATAGTAGTTAACTGTACTTCTCCGTCTGATAAAACCGCCAAGTCAGTTTCATCTCCTAACCCAGCCTCATCAAGTTTTTCTCGCCCGTGCAGCACAATCGCCTTTTCCTTGCCCAAATTCTGTAAAGCTTCGGCAACAGTTGCCAAAAGCTTAGGAGTAAATAAGCCCACTACCTGCCCAGTTGGACGCAAGGGATTTACTAACGGCCCGAGCAAATTAAAAATTGTTCGCACTTTCAAAGTCCGCCGTAATGACGCAACCGCCTTGAGCGCTGGATGCCAACCAGGAGCAAACAAAAAAGTGATCCCGACTTCTTGTAGTGCTGCTTGTACTTTTTCACTAGAGGCACTCAAGTTTACACCCAAGGCTTCCAATACATCTGCACTTCCTGTGAGACTTGATGCTGAACGATTGCCGTGTTTAGCAACGGGTACGCCAGATGCAGCGGCAACAAAAGCAACCGCTGTAGAAATATTAAAGGTTGATGACCCATCTCCACCAGTGCCACAGGTATCTATTACAGTGCTAAGTGTTGATTTCTGAATGCTGAGTGGCGAACATTGAGATTGTAATACTTCAGCCATACCAGTCAACTCGTCGGCAGAAATGCCTCTAAAGTTCAGTGCTGTTAATATAGCCCCTGATAACTCTGGGGGAACCGCTTCGCTGAGCCAACCTTGCATCAATTCAGCAGATTGAGTGCGAGACAATGATTGTCCATCTATTAATTGTTGCAGCAGAATATACCAGCTAGCAGAGAATTCTTGAGCAGGGATTGGGGAAGTTGTCATAGCTAAGGTTTGTGTGTTGTAGCTATATTGAGAGCTATGGGAGTTATACTACCGGAAAATTGGAAGCTATCAAAGTTAGATTTAAATCTCAAGGCTTAATTGCAAAGCTGGATTAGCAAGGTTTTGATTTGGTGCTTTATTTTCCAAATAAAGTTTAACTTCGTAATTAGTAATGAATAACTCTTTTCCTTTAGCCGCACCACTCTGCTTATAGTTATTCATCCCATACTGTAATTCCCATTCGGAAATATTAGCCCATTGAAAATTTTCTCGAATTTGCTGTGAGTTGTCGTAGGTAATTAACCAACGATGATGACATTTTTGCAAAAGTTCAGCAAATCTTTGATGTTCAAAAGAAGTGTGCAAGTCACCGTCTTTACCATATAGTTTTGATTTTGTAGCACTAAAATACGGTGGATCTAAAAATATAAATACATCTTCTCCTTCTGATTTTAATAGATGGCTATAATCTAAATTAGTAATTTTGACGTTTTTTGATAAGATATTTTCTAACTTTTCTAGCCGTTCTATTGAAGAATCAGTAAATCTTTTATGGAAAGCTTGTTCAGAAAAACCGCCTGATTCTACAGTTCCTGAAAAAGTAATTCTATTGAGTACGAAAAAGCGAACTGCTCTTTCTAAATTAGATAAATTATTGACATCTACACTAGTTAAATCTCTAAAGAGTAATTTGCCATCTGTATATTTGATTTTAATATGTCGAATTTCTTTAACTAACTGAGCTATATCAGATTGGGCAAATTTCCAGAATAAAAAGAGTTCGCGGTTTAAATCGTTAATCCAAATCTTGATATCAGGAAACTTTTGCCTTAAATAAATAAATACAGAACCACCACCTACAAAAGGCTCTCGAAATTCTGAAAAGCTCTCTGGTAAGTATTCAGCTATCTGATTTATTGCTTTTGACTTACCACCAGGATAACGGAGAGGGCTTTTGATCATAACCAACATTATAATGTTTAAAAATTACTGGATACTTCTATTTTAAGTTTATGATTGTTTTGAGCTTCTAAAGCCAATTTTTTTATAATTGCTTTTTGATTTGTATTAAAAATTTTAATATTAACTTCTAAAAAGTATTCTAGGTCTTCTAGAGATGCATCTGGAAAAACAATAGAACCAACAATGTTGTTGCCAGTAAGCTTTAATTTGGTAACAAATAACACTGGCTCATCGTTCAATATTAAAGAATCTAAATTAGAAAATAAAATTAGCTTGAATAAACCATCTTGAATATCAGAGAGTTTTGGCAAGGATGCTTTTGAAGTATTTTTTGACTCTTGTATAATATACGTATTGTTCTCGAATATTATCTCATCAGGAGTCAAATAGTAAATTCCGCCAAGTACAATTTTCTGAAGTAATTGGCTGTTGGAGCATAGCTTTCCCTCGTAGGCGATCGCAAACCTACTACTATAAAATTACGTGCCCGTAATATATTCAGATAAATTTTATATTGAGTTTATGTTGCAATTTCGTAAAAGTCTGTTACATTACTTTACAGGCAGTTATAACTGTTACAACATAAAAGCTCGGAGTATTATTTATGGCAGACGTTAAGAAGACTACGCCTTCGGTTTCAGAAGATCCTAATGCTTTGCGCTGGGGCTTCACTCCTCAGAGCGAAAACTGGAACGGTCGTTTTGCAATGATTGGCTTTTTATCTGCTGTTGCACTTGAAGTGTTTTCTGGTCAAGGAATTTTACACTTCTGGGGCATCCTTTAGATTTAAACGTTTTTAGCTTCATTAGATTATGAGGCAAGGCGGGGATTAGTAAAATTGTCTGCCTTGCCTCATAATCTCAAGAATTAGAAAATTTGCCAGCAGCTAGCGTGATGAGCGAAATATTACACGCCCTGGAGATTCTTCTTGATTAATTCGCGCATATACTCGAAGACAAGTTAAGACTTCGCTAGGAATACCGCCACAGTCTAGCTGTAAGTCACCCTTGGATAAAGCACAGATATCTGCATAAAGTCCCGATAATTGGCGAATTCGCACTTCATTACCTGCATTAATAGCTTCATCAGCGACTTTCTTCAGGATGCGCCGTGATTCATGTTGTAGCTTTCCCCACCAAGAATAGCGTTCGGCGGGTGGTACGAATACTAGGGAATGTATAGCTTCGTCCATATCAATCCAGGCACGGAGTATTGATAAGGGATCAGTGTTTTTCTCTGCTTTTTGGGTGCGTTGGAAGCGATCGCTTAAAGCATCAATATATTGATCGCGCTGTTCTGGTTTAGAGTGTAAGGAAACGACATCGAAGCTAAAAACGCTCTTTAAAGCGTGATGTAAATCTGGGTCTATTTCGATAAAATTCATATATAAAAATAGGAATGCTGCTGGTAAATCGAATGCATTCCCTTGAGGATTTTGAGGATTTGAAAGTGCTTGCTGATACAAGCTCAATCCCTGTGTTTGAACAGTACCACTAAGTCCGGGGTAGATAATTTCGTCGCGGATAAAGGGAAGCTGAAAGAGATTAGAATTATCTGCGATCGCACCAACTTTTTCAGCCATATCCAAGGTACGCTGTTGCCAAGATGCAGCTAAATCCTCTGGGACTCGTAGCAGTTTGCGTTGAATCTCATTCCATAAATCTGAATCTGTTTGGCTTTGTAGTTGGGAATTACCCAGATAATAATTAAGTTCTGAGTCAGAATTAAAAGCTTCTCGAAGGTGATTTAGTTTTAACTCATCTGGCGGATCTTCCCAACCAGTATTTTGCTGTGGGGGTGCAGGTTCCAACAGGTTATGAAGTTCTTGCAGCACCTGATCGCATACCTTGGCTCCTGGATCTAGTGGAAATTCTGCGCGAGCCTGATTCAGAGTAGTCTCTAGTCCATACAGACTAAACCGCAGTAACCGGGCTAACTCGGAGTTTTTTATTTCTAATAGCTGATGCAAGTGCTGCATAAATATCACCTCCAAATATTTTCATAGCGAATAAAACTTGGCAAACCTCTGCGCCCCTTTGCGTTTACTCCGCGCCCCTTTGCGTTTAAAAACATTAATTTTTTCAACGCAGAGGAACGCATTCGCGTTCGCTTTAGCGTCTCTGAAAGAGAAGCGTCTCGTAGAGAAGGTTAGCGCAGAGGTTTAATGTATGCCGCAAAAGGGATCGCGTTCTTTATCAACTTCATTAGGTTGCAATTCTAATTCAGCACGATACACACATCCTTCGTCTTTCAGGCATTCTTGATTTTGTGATGTCCAGTAAGGCACTTCACCGGCGTGCATCCTTAGAATACCTTGATCGTCGAGAGTTACACGATATTGGCAAGGGTAATCTGTGTTTACATCTGGTTTGCTGAGTGCGCCAATTCTTATCCATTTTTTGCTGTTGGTTTGGGCATCTGTTTGATAAACATAGAAGGTGTGTTGCCCAGTTTGTGGGAATGGAGGTAAGGGATTACTAATTAACCCAATTCCTGGTTGCGTCACCCCATCGCGCAAATAATGAAATTTGTGAAACGTTTTACTACCATCATTTCCTACTTCAAATACAAGATGGTAGGCATCTGGTTGATCTACGGTTGCTGACTCAATCACATTGACAGCAATATCACCATCATTCAAGTCTTTATTGAAGCGTTCAACAGCAATATTCCAGTTTAATTTACCATCAGCAAATAGCGCTGAAGTTTCTGAAACTACTGATTCTAGATCAATACCAGGAATGTCAATTAAATAATGGGGATTTCCTTGACAAAGCAAGACGTTAAATTCGAGAGTTTGGTCAATCTCAAACTGAACTTTGATTTTTTTCAGAAACTCTGCTTCTTGCATCCCCAGTTTATTCATGAGGTTTTTGCCGTCAAAGCTTCCCCATAGTCGTAAATCTCCCTCTTCGTAATCTTGACGGTAGATAATGTTAGTTAATTGTATGCCTTGCCAATGAGTACGAACTTTGGCGACAGTTTCCCAAGGCGCGAGTTGATAGAGTTCTTGTCCAGCTTTGAATATAGTTAGTAAATCGTTGCTTTGGGTTTTGCGTTTGAAGTTGCAGGGCAAATAATAAAACAGGTTTTTGACATCAATTTCTAGCTGGTTGGCTCCCTTACGCAACAAGCTTTTAGACTCTTCTGGATCGAATCTCAATCTTCGTAGCTTTTCGGCATAACAAGCCCCGGCGGAGGTGGCTAGTTTGGTAAATTCCAACACAAAAGTAATCCGTTCTGGATTCCAGACAAAATATGGAGACTTACTAAATTCTTGGTAAATCTGGCGCTGCACTATGTCTAAATTACAAGTTTTACCAGACAAAATTAACCAATCAACTTTTTGGGAATTCCAAGAATCTTTGGTGAGATCGTCGGGACGCAAACGACTTTCCATTAATCCTTTGGCAATCCCGATCGCTTCTTTAATTCCAGATGCGGCGGCTCGTTCAAATTGCTGGTTATCTAAGGTGATACAGATGTTATTTGGATCTTTGACTTGCAATTTAACGGCGCTTTGGGTGAGCAATTCGGAAATTTGCTGCTCAGAAAGTGTGAAGGTTAATAGAGAATTCTCTGCTGGTGGCTTTTGCCCAAGTTTAAGTTTAGCTGCTTCTGCATAATCCCAGAGAAGATAAAAAGATTGCAGACGTTGGGGTGCTTGTTGCCAACGGGTGGGCAATACTTTCTCGGCAGTGTCAAGAGCATCTTTGTAAGCAATATCGCCTTCTGGATTTTCTCTATCCAGACATTTTAAAAGACTGCCAATTTTGAATTTGCCTTGTTCTAAGAAGCGCTCGTTTAACTCGGAGTTAATTAAGTCTTCTAACTTTTCGTTTTCTATATCACCTGTTGTTACTGCTGCCAATAAAAAGTCTGTGATCGCAACTTTTAATAATCTGAAAATTCGCAGTGTAATTAACTCACCACCTAGCTGTAAATGACCAGATGAACCTAATAGTTTGGGAGTAAGTTTATAGTAACGTCCTCCTAAACCTCGGTCTTCATAATCAGCAAAAGCTGGGGTTTTATCTTCTAAAGTCAATTCAATTAAAGCTAAGTCTGTAGTTCCGCCGCCGATATCCAAGACGAGAACATTTTGTGACCATTTGTTTCCTACTTGGCGACAACGGGTTTTAAATGACTCGATCCCAATGTTGAGATTACCGCCAAATTCTCGCCACAAAAAGAATATTGCCACAGAAACGGCTTCGTCATAAGCAGTTTGTACATCGTCGATCCCCAACTGCTCAACTAATTCCCTAACTTCCTTGCGAACAACTGGTGGGGCGACTGTTGGGTAGGTGACAACTGCTGTTAAAAAATCTCCTTCCGAAAATCTGCGTCGTGCGTGTTGGCGGTAGTCTTCAGTTAACTCGATTAAATGCGCCCAAGCAGATTGAATTAGTTGGTTAGCAGTAATTGTTTCTTCTTCGCCATCCAAAATAACTGAAAACGATCGCTCCTGACCAAAATAGCGTTTGGGTGAATGGTGAAACCTGCTGATAATTTCCTTTAAAGAACCGCTTGTACCTTGAGCGATCGCTTTTTTTCGGTTATCTCTAGCTTCCCTACCCATCCGCAGTTTTAAATCCCCTAAGTGCGAAATTTCCGACTCGCTGGGAATTTCCGTATCGCGGCGATCGATATCCAGCACAACTGGGATCAGATTTTGCGACTCTAAGGTAGGGACGCGGAACACCTCATGATAAATTTGGTAAAGTTTTTTGCTGACAGCCCGGCGGAATCTCTCGCTGTTTCCTAAAGAAAGTTCAATTTGGCGAATTGCTTCCAAAAATCGCTCTTTATTATCACTTTCAAATACTTCACTCAATCGGCTGGGTTCTATCTCTAAATTTTTGCTAATTTCTGTGATAAACTTTGCCCAATCATCAGCGCTGACATCTGGTAAAGCCACTGAGGCGGGAGAACTGAGCCATTGCGATAAGCGATCGCGCAACCGCATCTCTTGTTCTTTGGGTAAAATTTCTGCGATCGGTACTTCAATTGGATCGAAAAGTGTCACTGTCGAATTCGACGTGCCAAAATCTAAAGCAAACCATCCTGGAAATCTTTTTTGTTGTTTCTCGCTTGCTTCTTGCTCGCTATATTTGTTGAGTTGAAAAGGGTTCATTATAGTATCACTTTCTGTTGTTTATTTTATAGCTGGCTAAAAACTGTAATGTTCTATCATAAAATTACAAATTTAGAGAATCATTGCGGTAAAAACTTTTAATTTTTGGTCTTGTACCACTGATTCTTTTTAGCACTGGCTTTTTTATTTGACACGATATCTACGCCTACGCTTTTATATGAAAGGACGTAGGTGTAGCTCAAACTAGGTATTGCTATGAAAATTACGGTAGTTACTAAGTTGATGTTGAAGACTCTTGCTCAGTTGCAAGTCTTACTTGTTCAATAGTTAAATCAAGTAACTGGGCAACCTCTTCCATCGACATACCACGAGCTAAGAACCGAGATACAAGTTCAAGTTTTAGTTCTTCTCGTCCCTCTTGTTTAGCTTCTTGATAAACCCTAGTTTCTTCTAACTTAACTCCTAACATTGCTTCTACCTTTTCACGGCTTAAGTTTGCGAATTTATAAACTGCAATATCTCGACGCGATCGCGTCATGTCAAATCCAAATCGTCTGAGGGAGAAACAGCCGCCATTTCAGAAATAATCTGCAACCAAGTAGGAATTTGGATCTCAGATGGCAATTCCCCATCTGCCAAATATCTTAGCAAAGTTTCTTTTTTTGAAAGGTTTTGCAGACTAGGAATAATTTGATCCAAAATACCTTCTAGTTCAGAATTAATTTGTTGATTAACTTCACTAACATACTGCACAAGATGGAGGCTGGCGCTAGCAGTAATTTCATCTCGCAGTCGCAGTACTAAAAGTTGGTGATTGCTGGATCTAGGTAAACCTTGGCTTTTCTCTGGTGCCCAATCAAATATTTGACCGACGTTGTGTTTATCGTCTTGACGTGCTAAGGGAAAGATAATTTCGGGTGCAACGGTTTTGTCTTTACTACTGATTTCAGCGATAATTGCTTCTTTCCATTCGTTAGGGTCGCATCCTAGTAATAATTTGTAAAAGAGATCGGCATCTTCAAAACCAAATTTTTCTTCGATTTCTTGTTCCATTTCTGGGTGGAAAAATGCCTGCAATTGTTCGCGTTCTGGGGCTATATAATTTGATAATTGGTTCAACAAATCTACCACGGCTTGATGGATGCGATCGCGGGCAAAATCTTCTACTTCTTTAACGGTTTTCTCAAATACTGGATAAAAATCATCGCTCTTAGTCGGAAGGGAAGTATTTACGCGGTTTCCCCGATCGAATAATTTCCCGGCTGCACCTTTAGATTCTGCCAGAGCGATCGCTCCATTATTAGCTTTGTTAAAGAGTAAAGTCCACTGGTTCCAATTGAGGATTCTAAAGGTGAGTTCGTCTTTTACTACATCGCTGACGACAACACCGCGCCGGTCTTTGAGTGGTTCTTTGCCGATATCTTTTTGGAAATTTCTGTAGATTTTATCTAAGCTTTCGACCACAAAGCGCAATTCGATAAAAGCGGGATTATCGCCTGTGGGGATACCTTGCTCGTGAATTTCATCTATGATGTCTTTCAAGTGATCTTGTTGCTGACTTACCACATCAGCAGCTCTTTTAGTATCTTCATGAAGTTGCTTCAGACCATGAGTAGCTACGTGGGTTTGAATCAATTCCCGCAGCTTACTAAGTCCGCCATCTTGACTAAAGTAACCCAACTGTCTGCCTAAATAGCTACGGGTGTTAGATTCTATCAGCCGTTCACTTAATAGCTCCCATTTCTGTTGTAGCCGTTTAGACCGATCTAGGTAATCAGGATAGTCTAGGTTAGCTAAAAATTCTGGTGAGCCTGCTTTGACTGTAGTAGAACGTTTTGCTAATTCAGCCAGTCCCAACAGTGGCGACAGTAAAACGATGCGGTCTTTTTGGGTTGTAAATGCTGCTGCACCGTCAATGGTAGTTTGCAGAACTTTGAGTTTTTGGAGAACCGTTTCCTCTTCTAAATGGCTATCTTCAATCAGATGGTCAAGTTCTCTTTCGCCACCCTCGCTATCTAAGGGTAGTTGATCGAAGCGACCCACACCGACAAGAATTAAATCTTTCAGGTCTTGGCCCGGTCGCTGCTGCTGCATCATCGTGAAGATTTTATTGGCGCGATCGCTCCCAGGAGATTTACCATTGAGCAATACCAAAATTGTCTGTACTTCTGCCAATTCTCGCAGTGACAAAAAGGTATCCCTAGCCCCCGAATTAGCAGCCCCCAATCCCGGAAAGTCAATGAGAATAAATTTAGCTGCATCTGCAAAATCCCAAATTTCCCGTGAGATTTTCACATCGATATCTACGCGGCGGATTAGTGGGAAGCTATTTTGCAATAACTTTGTTGGTAGCCTCTGGGGTGGACTCGGTAATCGGATATGTGCTGGGGGTAGATCCTCAAATTTCAGAGTTTGGATTGCCATTGGCTGTTCAACGAGCTGTAGCCCCTCGCGGGCGGTAGTAGCATCAATTTGGTAGTGCCCACCACACATAACCTCCCCATAAGCTTGATAAGCCCGCAGGAATAATACCAACTCCCGGAGTAAATAACGTAGCTCTAAATTGTTACTGCTATTCCACGCTTCTTCACACCAGCTAATAATATCGTTGCCAGAGTTGAGTTTCGATACTGGTATCGGAGGAAGCCCTGCTGCTGTTGTTCGTTTATTGGCTTCCCCTAGCATGAAGCGTAGACACTCATGTACGCCTTCATGAGAAAGATATTCTACTGTAAAGTTACTTAATTGCGTCGTTGCAAAATCATCTTGCGGAATAATATGTATGGCGGTAACATTACCTGTTGTGGGGTTTTCACTCACCGGCAAAGCATCTGCATATCCAATTAGACTGCCTAAAAGTAAGGTTTTTCCACTACTAAATTCTCCCATCACACCGATTTTGACAGGCGAAGTTGCCAGGTCCACAGTTTTCTGGGCAGCCGATCGCAAACGTAGCAGACAGTCATCAAGACTAGCTGGAACCCAATCTTCTTGTTTAGAAGGGTACTGGGGCACAGAATCTATCTTTCGGAGGATGAATTCGCCGTACTCCTTAAAACGGCCCAGTTTATCTGGTTCCATAAAGTAGTTTCCGCCTAACATTAATTTCTGTGAGCTTTATAACATATAAAATGCGATTACCAGCAATTGTTGCAACCAGTTGATATCACATTTAGCATTTCTCTCATTTAATTTGCGATTTTGCTATAGCAATCCTAAATCATTGGTGAGATTTGTTCTCTTTTTCTTGGCGTACTTCTCTACAAGATACTGTGCGTAACTCTACGAGTAATCAAGCTACATTGTACTATTTCGTAGAGAGATGGTTCGTTATCACTTAGATTTCTCATCACTCATATAGGATTGCTATATAAGGCATTTTGACTAGTCAAGACTATTTTGAAAAATTGAGTTTTGTTGGGAACAATAAAAAAGAATACATTCATCATTATCCAAAATTAAAAATAAATAAAGTTGATTTTTATACCAAAAATCAGATAATAACTGCTTAATACAGATGTGGTTCTCAAACTCTTTTATACCCACTGATTTTAAGCAAGATAGATCCATCAGCCAGATTTTAATTCATGCTGAATTCTTCTTGATAAAAAATCAATATTTATTTTGGATAAAATTCTTGATTATTGTGAATTTTTTATAAAGATGTAAATGTGTTGCAGAAACTCATATAGTTTTCGTAAAGCTAAATCAGGTTTTTGAGCAATGCAATTACATAGCTAAGATGAATTTATAAATGACTTCAAAAAAACAAAGTCAAACAAGCTCCCTAATATATAGATAATTTAAATTTCATAAAAAATGCTGAAGTTAATCTTAATGATAACTTCAGCGTTTTTTCAATTTATTTACAGTAAAAGAGGAATTGCTGGGCATATAAAAATAAATAAAGTATTAAGATAGTTAGAAGGTTGGCATAAACAAGATTATATCCATGTATTAAAAATTAATATTTTCAGCATATTACCTCCATAATTTAGGCAGAGCAGGCAGGCAAAAGTGTTTTCTAAAAAGGTGCAGAGCTACGTTAAAGAAATCATAGTTGAAGAAGAAGAAATACAACAGCATGAAAAAGTATTTTGCCAGCAGGCGGATATTGCTCCTCTAATGATTTGGATGTCTGGATGCAATGCACTTTACTGTTACTTCAATTCTAATTGGCTGAAATTCACTGGAACACATCTAAAAACAGCCGTGTCTGCATCTGCGCGAGAAGAGGAAATAGGCAATATTTGGACTGGCAGCGTCCATCCAGAAGATAGACAGCGATGCGAAGATATATACCTGAGAGCATTTGCGACGCACAATTCCTTCCAGAGACAATATCGCCTGCGTGGATCTGATGGCGAATATCGCTGGATTTTAGATACAGCCGCGCCACGATTTGCAGCAGATGGTAGCTTTCTCGGTTACATCGGTTATTGTGTCGATCTAACAGAAGTACCGATAGGGATAAGTCAACCTTCTATAACAGAAAGCTGCTCGCTATCTACAAATTTTTCTCGCCGTATACGTAAAATTACAGAAGATCAACTGCAAGCTGAAATTACCAAACGCCAAGCAGTTGAATCACAGTTACGCCAAAAAACATCAGAATTTGCAGCGATTTTGCAAGTACTTCCTGATTCATACTTTCGTCTTGATGCTGATGGAAGTATTCTGGATTACAAGCAAGGGTTGATAGAGAGTGTATATATTCCACCAGTTTTAATCAAAGCTTAATTTAAACTTAATCTAATAGTTGTTAACTTAAGATTAACTCACTTTTTGCTGCAACATTTGAACCCCCTCAATAGCCTAAAATTTACAGAAATTGGGGGGATTATCTCTTTTCGTATAGGGAATTAGGTTGGAAAAACGTTGTAATGGTAGTACTATGTTTGCGTAGGAGTAGTCCAACCCAGATGATGTATACAACTATCTGCACCTACGTACCTGATAAAAAAAATCCCTGAGTAAAAATAATATAGAAGGCTGGGATGATACAACCCCAAAGTCAAAATAGTATCACCTACACACGTGTTATCCACCTAAGTCATGTAATTGACGTAGATATTCCCCAATGGTCTGGAGATCCCACAGTAGAATTTGAGACTGTGGCTGAACTAAATAATGATGGTTATTACCTGCGGCGTTTCTCCTTGGGGGAACATAGCGCTACCCATATCAACGCCCCTAACAGTTTTCATAGTTATGCTGTGGGAATTGACCAATACCCAGCCCAGTCTTTGGTTGTACCTGCGGTAGTTATAAATATTTGCCAAGCCACAGCAGTTAATCCTGATTATGCCCTGACTATTGCTGATGTTTTGGCTTGGGAAGAAGAATACGGTGAAGTTTCTAGTGGCTGCGTAGTTATATTGAATACTGGTTGGCAGAAAAAGTGGTTTGATAAAAGTGCATTCCTCAATCATGATGCTCAAGGGATTCCCCACTTTCCAGGATTTGGCAGCGATGCCACTCAATTTTTACTTGATAAACGGCAAATAATTGGTGTAGGAATCGATACTCATGGTGTAGATCCAGGACAAGATAACAGTTTTGCGATTAACCGCTTGGTATTGGAAAAACCGCGCATTGTGTTGGAGAATCTAACAAATTTGGATCAACTGCCACCGAAAGGTACTACTCTAGCGATCGCACCTCTAAGATTACGTGGTGGTTCTGGTTCTCCTGTAGGAGTATTGGCGTTAGTGCCTTAACTTTTATATCGATATTTGGTTATTGCGCCAATTTCTTAAACTTGAGGATAACCTAGAAAGCAAGCAAACTTAATACACAAGTTTCAGTGGATCATCGGAGATTTTCAAAATGACAACTCCGCTATTTTGCCGCAATTATATAGACGGTCAATGGTTGAGTGCTATCGGTGAAGCAACTCTGGAACGCCGCAATCCTGCCGACAAAACCGAAGTCGTGGCCACATTTCCCCGTTCCCAAGTTAAGGATGTAGATACAGCGGTAGCCGCCGCCCGTAAAGCCTACCACAGTTGGCGCAAAGTCCCAGCCCCAGCGAGGGCAGAATATATCTTTCGCGTTGGAGAAATATTACTCCAGCATAAAGAACAACTTGCTCAATTAATCAGCCGGGAAATGGGTAAACCCTTGACAGAAGCTAGGGGAGATGTCCAAGAAGGTATTGACTGCGCCTTTTACAGTGCTGGCGAAGGAAGGCGATTATTTGGGCAAACCACACCCTCGGAAATGTCCAACAAATTCGCTATGACTGTGCGGATGCCCATCGGAGTCTGTGCCTTAATTACTCCCTGGAATTTCCCGGTGGCAATTCCTTGCTGGAAAGCTATGCCAGCCTTGGTGTGTGGCAATACAGTCATCCTCAAACCTGCCGAAGATACTTCCGCCTGTGCAACTAAATTGATTGAGATTTTTCAACAAGCAGGTTTACCACCAGGAGTAATTAACTTGGTGCATGGTGTGGGAGAGGAGGCGGGGAAAGCTTTAGTTGAGCATCCCAATGTTGATTTAGTATCCTTTACTGGTTCTTCAGAAACGGGTGCTTTTGTTGGTGCTACTTGTGGCCGCACTCACAAGCGTGTCTGTTTGGAAATGGGTGGTAAAAATGCTCAAGTGGTGATGGAAGATGCGGATTTAGAACTTGCTCTTGATGGTGCAGTATGGGGAGCATTTGGAACAACTGGGCAACGCTGTACGGCTACTAGTCGGCTGATTTTGCATCGTGATATCAAGGAAAAATTTACCGCGATGCTTTATGAGCGTACCAGTAAATTACGCTTGGGTGCTGGCAGTGACTTTGATACAGATATTGGCCCGATTGTCAATGAAAAGCAACTTCAGCAGGTTAGGAAGTATTTGGATATCGCTCGTGAGGAAGGGGCGAAGGTTTTAATTGGTGGAGAAATTGCCACTGAAGGCTCACTGAAAAAGGGTTACTTCTTTCAACCAACTATTTTGGATGATGTAACTCCTGATATGCGCGTTGCTCGTGAAGAGATATTTGGGCCAGTGGTGGTATTGATTGAGGTTAGTTCTTTTGAGGATGCGATCGCAATTCTCAACAATAGCAATTATGGTCTTTCTTCTTCAGTTTACACCCGCGATATCAATCGGGCTTTTACTGCCATGCGCGACATCGAAGCAGGTATCACCTATATTAACGGCCCCACTATTGGCGCAGAGGTACACTTGCCCTTTGGTGGTGTGAAACAAACCGGTAACGGACACCGCGAAGCTGGAACTACTGCTTTGGATGTTTTCACAGAATGGAAAAGTGTTTATGTTGACTTCTCTGGAAGTTTGCAACGCGCTCAGATAGATAACCGCAGTTAAGATAATGAACTACCTCTGGCTGTGCGAAAGTTTGAGCTAGGGGTAGTTCATAGTAAATTTGGGTCAATTCCTTGTTGTTGTAATCTGGCTAAAAGTTCTTGAAGCTGCTGCTGAGTTTGTTCTAGCTGTTGTTGCTGTTGTGCGTTTATCTCTTCTGGAGTTTGGTATCTGTTACCATCTTGGTCATACCAAAACAGCCATTCTCGTATTCTTCCTTGATAAGTACCCTGTTCTCGTCCAATCCCTAAACCAATTTCTGGCATCCAAATTTGATCGCCGAGTTGTAGAGTGTATTTACCTTCAACTAAGCGATAAACTTCTAAACGTTGACGCTTACGACGTAGCCGCGTTGGTGCATAAATGACGTAATATAAAATGCCTAATTGGGCATAATCTATTTTCTTTTGTTCATATTCGCCATTGTAGGTTTGAGAAACCACTTCTAAAGCTAAAATGGGCGTAATTCCTTCTTCTTCCCAGAAAACGTAACTAGAACGTCCGTTTTCTCCAACAAAACGTTCAACACCTAAACTCAAAAACCCATCGGGGACTATAGCTGGTTGTAATGGTGTATAGTAAATTCCCATGTTGATACCGAAAAACCAGTCATCACGGGTTTGCCAAATCGAGGCTAAGATGGCTAACAATAAATTAGGAATTAATATTTGTAGTTCGTTATCCACAGGGGTATCATCAGAATCTGGTAATTCCGCCGATGAAGGTAGGCAATCTAAGGGATTGTAATTATACATAATACTTGGTGGTTGACAGTTATCAGTTAACACCATTTTTTCAGACTAGATGCAGAATTCCCGGAAGTGACTTCAGGGTTCTGCGATCGCTTAATTATAAAAACTTACTGTGAGCAAAGCAATCTTTGAAAAGAGCGATCGCTCTTGAACACCATTTTTTCAGACTAGATGCAGGGTTGGTTTTTATTTGCTGCGATCGCTTAATTATAAAAACTCATTGCCTGCAAAGCAATCTCCGAAAAGTGCGATCGCTCTTGAACACCATTTTTTCAGACTAGATGCAGGGTTCGTCTTTGTTTAGTGCGATCGCTTGATTATGAAAACTCATTGCCAGCGAAGCAGTCCCTGATCGCTTTGCTCGCTCTGACAAATAAATCTTTTTGTTTTGCCCAGAGACGCAAACAAAACCGCAAAACAACTACTTTTAGTCGAATTAATGATGTAAAAAAAGTTTGCGGAAAGTTGCATTGCGGGATTGGGTAGAAGTAAAAACGCAACCCAAAGTATTCATTTAGCTGGTTCTGGTGGTAAACCAAGCTTGGCTCGAAAATCTTTGTCATATTTAGCCTTATCCCAATTTTCAGCAGATTTAACTTGCTCAGGAGTTAGGTTTTTGGCATAGCTGAGGTTGGCACCGCTGAGGTCGGCACTGCTGAGGTTGGCATATCTTAAGTTGGCATCTGCTTCTGTGCAATCAAAATAAGACAACCCTTTGTAAGGACAAATAGCTTATATCTGTACTGTGGAGTTAACAGGAGAGGAATTCCATTTACGGGTGAGATTAATTGCTTCACCAGAGTTAGCAAATATGGGACGCTGGGGAAACGGGTGATGTTCTTGATTGAGCAAGTCTACTAAAGTGTAGTTACTCACCCAACGGTCTTGTTTTGGTTCTAAACCTTTCAGCAGTGCAGCAGTGAGAACGCTGTGTTGGCTGTTAATCTCTTCAAAAGCGACTTCAAAATCACGAGAAGCCGCAATAAGACACCTGTCTCTGCCTTTACCGCGATCGCCTGGATCTGCCTCTGCAAAATTTAGCACTTCTCCGCTATGGCAGCAATCCAAAATTACAATTTGTTGTCTTACTTCACTTTCTTGCAGCAGTCGCCGCAGCCATTGCAAAGATAATCCCCACTTACTCTCATCAGGGTTGACTTCACTTGTCGCTAAAAAGCCTTCCTGAATCCCTAGATTTTTCCGCAATCCATGACCGGAAAAATACAGCAGTGCTGTGTCTGGTGGCTTCCCATCTGGCTTAAACAATTGGACGATCGCTCTTTCTAACTGAGTTAAACTAACTTTAGTTTGCTTACCAATGCGAATCGTCTCATTTTCCTTGTCTTTGACTGCTGGGAGCCGCGTTACCTGAAATTCGCCATATTGTTGTAAAATTTGAGCGATCGCTTCAGCATCGGTAGCTGGTGCGTTGAGACTCTTTAAGCGGTCATACGTATTAATTCCCACCACCAAAGCGTCTCGACTCATCCTGCAAAGCCCTATGATAGTTGTGCCGAATTATTTCCAGCTTCTACAAGAAATTTACCGCATTTTCCGTAAAATTTTGTAGATAAGCACCGCTGGGCTACCCTAGACGCAATTCTTTTAGGCGAGATTTATCCCCATGACTCAACTCACACCTATTCAGTTAGAAGATGGCACGATTATTTACATTGAGGCTACAAATAATGTAGATGCTCCACCAGTCATTACCGAAGTTTCTCCAGAGGGAGAAGAAGAAGCGCTAATTGATAAGGGATGGGATGCTGATGCTGCACAAAAACAGATAGTCCAAAATTTCCAAGCAATTGAAGGTACAATTCGGGCTTACACTGTTTATTCACTTAATGCTTTTAAGAAAATCCCTGTTGCCAATATTGATAAAGTCACTCTTGAATTTGGCATCAAAGTTGGCGGTGAAGCAGGTATACCTTACGTAACGAAAGGCACGGCTGAAAGCAATCTGAAGGTAACGGTAGAGTGTTCATTTCCTGACCAACCGGAAAAGAAAACTCAGCAATCATGAGTGAGAGTATTGACGGAGCTAAAATTTCGATTATTATTCCGGCTATTAATGAAGCGGGGAATATTAAAAAAGCCATTGCTACTACTCAAGCCAATCTAAATATAGAAGTCATTGTTGTAGACGGTGGCTCTAGTGATGATACTGTAGCGATCGCTCAGTCTTTAAATGTCAAAGTTATCTCATCATCTCCCGGTCGTGCTGTGCAAATGAACGCGGGTGCTGTAGCAGCTAGCGGTGAGATTCTGCTATTTCTCCATGCAGATACCCGTTTGCCAACAGGGTTTGATGAGATGATTTGCACAGCGCTACAACAATCGGGGACTGTAGCTGGTGCTTTTAAGTTGCGGATTGATGCCTCACTTTTAAGTTTACGATGGGTAGAGTGGGGAGTAAATGTGCGATCGCATTTTTACCAAATGCCTTATGGCGACCAAGCAATTTTTTTAACAAAGGAAATATTTCAGCAAATAGGCGGCTTTCCCGAATTGCCTATCATGGAAGACTTTGAACTCATGCGTCGTTTAAAACGCATCGGACGTGTTGTAATTATTCCTACACCAGTTGTCACCTCAGCGCGTAGATGGTTGCAAAAGGGAGTATTGAAAACTACGCTGCTTAATCAAATAGTAATTATTGCTTATTTGCTCGGCGTTTCACCTGAGCGAATTTGTAGCTGGTATCGTCGAGAAAAATTTAAGAGGCTTTAAGCTGTTTCTCATTTAGGTGGTATATCTTAGGGGCATTGGATTTGAGGTGTAAATTTTAAAGTTGAGCCTCAGAAGGTCAACGTCGAGCTTCAGAAGGTCAACGTCGAGCCTCAGAAGGTCAAAGTTGAGCCTCAGAAGGTCAACGTCGAGCCTCAGAAGG